>JAICEW010000419.1 GCA_025923995.1 Vicinamibacteria bacterium
ACCGATACCCGGGCACGAAGCACTCGGGGAAGCAGACGACGTCCGCGCCCCGCGTGCCCGCCTCCGCGACGGCACGCACGGCGAGGGACACGGACTCCTCGGGCGAGCCCGGCAGGGGAAGGTTCGCGAGCGCGAGGCGGACGGCGCTCAACCCGCTACGGCGCGGGGTGCGAGCGCCGCTTCTTCGCGAGCGGCGCGTCGGTCGACAGGAACATGCCGACCATGTTGATGAGCTTGGTCGCGAGCACCGGCTTGATGAGGTAGAGGTCGCTGCCGGCGTCCTCGCCCTCGGCCATGTCCATGAGCAGGCCCTTCGCGGTCAGGAAGATCACGGGCAGGTCCTGGGTGCGCGGCTCCTGCCGGATCTCGCGGCACACGTCGTAGCCGGACATCCCCGGCAGGCCGACGTCGAGGATGGCGAGGTCGAAGTCGCCCTGCTGCAGCTGGGCCAGCGCCGCCTCGCCGTCCCCCGCGGTGGTGACGTCGTAGCCCTTCTGCGTGAGGATCTGGCGCAGGGCGTTCACCGCGGTCGGATCGTCGTCGACGGCCAGGATCTTCTTCTTCTTCATTCGAGCATCGCTCGGGATCGGGGGAACGGGTGATTGTAAACCGTCGGCCCCCCCGCGGCCAAGCTTCATGTGGCGTCGTCCGGCCTGGGCTGCCTCAGCCGCCGCGCCGCCGCCAGCCGCTCCTCGATCGACTTCTCCTGCCCGCGCCCGGTCGGCTGGTAGTAGCGCTTGCCCGCGAGCGCCTCCGGCAGGCAGTCCATCGCGGCGACCCCGTCCGGCTCGTCGTGCGCGTAGCGATACCCCGCGCCGTAGCCGAGGTCCTTCATGAGGCCGGTGGGCGCGTTGCGGATCCACAGCGGCACCGGCTCGGCGCGCGTGGTGAGCGCGTCGCGCGCGGCCTCGCCGTACCCGGTGTAGAGCGCGTTGCTCTTGGGGGCGGCGGCCAGGTAGACGACGAGCTGGGCCAGCGCCAGGTTGCCCTCGGGCAGGCCGACGAAGTGCACGGCCTGCTGCGCGGCCATGGCCAGCACCAGCGCGTAGGGATCGGCGAGGCCCACGTCCTCCGAGGCGAAGCGCACCAGCCGCCGCGCGACGTAGAGCGGGTCCTCGCCCGCCTCCAGCATGCGCGCGAGCCAGTACAGGCCGGCGTCGGCGTCCGAGTTGCGCACCGACTTGTGGAGCGCGCTGATGAGGTTGAAGTGCTCCTCGCCCGCGCGGTCGTAGAGCAGGGCCTTGCGCGCGAACGCCTCGCGCATGGCCGCCAGGTCGACCGTGCGCAAGCCCTCCGCGTCGGGCTCGGCGGTGCTCACGGCCAGCTCGAGCACGTTGAGCGCGGTGCGCGCGTCGCCGTCGGCCGCCGCGGCGAGGAAGTCGAGCGCGTCGGGCGCGACCCGCGGCGAGAGCGACGCCAGCCCGCGCTCGGCGTCCTCGAGCGCGCGCTCCATGACCACGCGCAGCTGCGCCGGGTCCAGCGGCTTGAGCACCACCACGCGGCAGCGCGAGAGCAGCGCCGCGTTCACCTCGAACGAGGGGTTCTCGGTAGTGGCGCCGATCAGCACGACGTCCCCCGACTCCACGTGGGCCAGCAGCGCGTCCTGCTGCGCCTTGTTGTAGCGGTGGATCTCGTCGATGAACACGATGGTCCGCCGCTGGTCCCGCTTGCGGCGGCCCTCGGCGTCGCGCAGCACCTCGCGCAGCTCCTTGACGCCGGAGAGGACAGCGCTCATGGACTCGAAGTGGTGCTTCGTCCGCCGACGGATCACGTGCGCGAGCGTCGTCTTGCCCGACCCGGGCGGCCCCCACAGGATCATCGAGCGCAGGTAGTCGGCCTCGATGGCACGCTGCAGCGGCTTGCCCGGTGCCAGCACCTCCTCCTGGCCCAGCATCTCCTCGAGCGTGCGCGGGCGCACGCGGTCGGCCAGCGGCGCGTCGGGCCGCACGCCGGCCTCGGGAGGCACGGCTTCGGGGAAGAGCACGCCGGAAGCGTCGTCGCGGGGAGACGGCATGAGCTTGCGACCAGCCTAACCCAGAAACGCGGGGCGGTTAGCGGGCGGTCCTTCGCTGGCGCGCGGCCTCGAACAGCAGCACGCCCGCCGCGACGCCGACGTTCAGGCTCTCCACGGGGCCGTGCATGGGCACGCCCATCTTCACCCCGGCGCGGCGCTCCACCTCGGCCGGGAGCCCTGCGCCTTCGGGACCGAGCAGGATGGCCACGGAGCCACGCAGGTCCACGCCGTCGTACGGATCGCCGCCCGCGACCGCGGCCGCGACCGCGAGGCCGCTCCGCTCCAGCCGGTCGAGCACGTCGAACACGTCCACGCGGCGGACGTGGGGCAGCCGGAACGCGCTGCCCATCGAGCCGCGCAGCGCCTTCCAGGCGAAGGGATCCGCGCAGCCGTCGGTCAGGTAGGCACCGGTGGCGCCCGCCGCCTCGGCCGTGCGCAGCAGCGCGCCCAGGTTGCCGGGGTTCTGCACGCCGACCGCGACCAGCACCAGCGCGGGCGCGCGGAACAGCGCGTCCTCCCCGAACGAGGGACGGCGGACGATCGCGAGGACGCCCTGGCTGGTCTCGGTCTCGGAGAGCGAGGCCACGATGTCCGGCGCCAGCGCCCACACCGAAGCGCCGCGCAGCGCGGGCAAGGCGATCCCGGGCGACGCGGCCACCTCGACGACCTCGATGCCCGCCGAGATGGCCTCCGCCAGCAGCTTGGGGCCCTCGACCAGCGCCAGGTCCGCGTCGGCGCGGGCCTTGAGCTCACGCAGCCGGCGCACCACGGGGTTGTTGCGGCTCCGGATGACCTCGGTCTTCATGGATGGGACGGCGGCAAGCCGCCAGCGCTCGCGTGATACTATCATCCGGGCGGCGGCCGTTGAGCCGCTCGCAGGCGGTCCCGGGTGCCCACGCGTGTTCTGGGCCCGGGACGCTGTTTTTTTGGGACGCCCCACATGATCGAGATCAAGAAGCGGCTGGAAGACGAGATCAAGACGCTCGACTACGAGCTCAAGGTCACGCTCCCCAAGGAGATCCTGAAGGCGCGCGAGCACGGCGACCTGCGCGAGAACGCGGAGTACAAGGCCGCCAAGGAGCGCCAGAGCTACCTGCAGGCGCGCATCGGCCAGCTGCACCGCCGCGTGGCGGCGCTGTCGATGATGAACCTGGACCGCATCCCGCGCGACAAGGTCGGCCTGGGCTCGACGGTGACGCTCAAGGAGACGTCCACCGGCGATCCGATCGTGTACGAGCTGGTGACGCCCGAGGAGTCGGACCCGCCGTCGGGCCGCATCTCGCCGTCGTCGCCCATCGGCAAGTGCCTGCTCGGAGCCGAACCGGGCGACGTGGTCGAGGTCAAGGTGCCGTCCGGCACCCGCGAGTACGAAGTCATCAAGCTCGTCACCATCCACGACCAGGACGGTCCCGCGCCCGCAACGACCGACTGAACCCCTCGTGACCGGCTCGCCGCTCACGACCGTCGCGATCGGCGAGGATACCGACGCCGCGCTGGCGGCGCTCCCGGCCGGCCCCGGCGTGGGGCAGATCGTCGGGCCCGAAGGGCGCAACCTCGTCATCGGCCGCGCCGCCAACCTGCGCCGCTGGGCGGCCTCGCACCTGGGCCAGGGGCCGCCTCCGAAGAAGGGCAAGCGGCCGCGCACGGACCTGCGCGCGATCGCGCGCGCGCTGCGCTTCGCGCCGACCGCGTCGGAGTTCGGCCAGCGCCTGCGCTACGAGCGCCTCCTGGGAGAGCACGTGCCGCTCGCGAAGCGGCGCGACCTGAAGACGCCGGCCTTCCTCCACCTGGACCGTGACCAGCGGTTCCCGCGCGTCCTGGTTCGCGAGGCGGCGGGCGATCACGCAGGTCTCTACGGCCCGTTCCGCGACCGCGCGGCGGCCGCGCGCGCGCGCGACCTCGTGCACAAGCGCTTCCCGCTGCGGCCGTGCGACTACGCCTTCGAGCCGCACCCCGAGCTGGCGCTCGGGCTCGGGTGCGTGTACGCGCAGGTGCGCAGCTGCGCGGCGCCCTGCCTGGCCCGCGTCTCCGAGCAGGCGTACCGAGACCTGGCCGGGCAGGCCACGGCGTTCCTGGCCTCGCCGGAGTCGCGCGGCGACGAGCTGCCGCGGTGGGTGGGCCGCTTCGCGGACGCGAAGGGGCTGGTGGCCGAGCGCACCAGGCAGGGGCTCGAGCTGTTCGCGATCCGCGAGGGCCGCGTCGTGGACGAGGCCGCCGGGCCCGACGACGCGCTCGAGGACGCGATCGCGCGCATGGACTGGACGCGCGAGGCGCCCGCGGACGACCTGGCGTGGGTCTGCTCGTGGCTCCATGCGCCGAAGCGCAAGGGCGCCTGGGTGCTCGCGGACGGAGCACCCGCGGATCTCGCCCGCCGCGTGCGGGCCGCGTTCGAGGAGTGATAACGTAGCGCCAAGCCCGGCATGAAGGAGTACTCGCCCAAGCGCCGCACCGCCGTCGTGTTCACGGGCACCGGCGTTTCCGGCGCGTACCACGCGGGCGTGCTGCGTGCCCTGGACGAGAGCGGCGTCAAGATCGACGTCGTCGTCGGCTCGGGCGCCGGCTGCGTGGCCGCCGCGTTCGCCGCGGTCGCGGGCGGTCCGCGGCTGTACGGGCCGCAGGGGTTCTGGGACGAGGCGGGCTGGTCGTCCTTCTATCGCCTCCGTCCGGCGCTGCGCACCGGAGTGCTGCTGCTCGCCATGTCGTTCGGCGTGTTCCTGCTGCCGCTGGGGCTCGCGCTGCTGGCGGGGCTGCTCTTCCCGCTGGGCCTGCTGCTCGACCTGGTCGCGCCGTCCGCCGCGCGGTCCCTCTTCGACTGGCTGCACACGCTGCCGGCGCTGCTGCGCACGCCGTACCTGGCGGCGCTCTCGGTGCCCGTCTTCGCGCTGTCGGTCACCGCGGTCGTGGCGGTGGCGGCCGCGTTCGTGCGGCGGCGGCGGCGCTTCGCGGAGGCGTTCGAGTCCCCGCTCGACGACGGGCCGGGACGGACGCGGCTGGCGCGCCTGATGTGGGAGGTCTCGCGCGGCTCCGCCATCTCGACCGACCCGCCGTCGCGCGAGGAGCTGGGACGCCGCTAT
>JAICEW010000420.1 GCA_025923995.1 Vicinamibacteria bacterium
GGTCCCAGGCGGAACGTGGCGTAGTCCTGAGGGCGCACGCTGGGCGGGGCGTCGAGCAGCGCCAGCCGCGCCACGCCGTCGGGCAGCAGGAACGCGATCTCCCCGCGCGCGGCGTCGAGAGCGCCCGCGACGTGCGCGAGTGCGGCCTGGACCTCGTCCGGACGGAGCAGGTTCTTGTCGGAGGGGGACGGCACCAGCGCGCCCGCGGACAGCGGCGCGCGCGCGAACGACGCCAGGCGCTTCGCGCGCAGCCCGCGGGTGGGGCGCGCCCCGCATACCGCGGCCGCGTCGAAGGCCACCCGGACGGCCGTCTGACCCAGAGCCATCAGGCGATTATAGGCTCCTCGCGACGGCCTCCTCAGCCCCCGCCTGACGGGGTAGAATCGGGCCCTTCGGGGTCCGCCGCGCCGTCGGGCAATGTCCCCACCATCTCAGCGCAGCAAGGGGGTCGAATGAAGGTCTACGAAACGCCCCACCTTCGGAACGTCGCCCTGATCGGGCATGGCGGCTGCGGCAAGACGTCGCTCGTGTCCGCCATGCTCTTCGACATGGGCGCGGTGAACCGGATGGGGCGCGTCGACGACGGGACGACGGTCACCGACTTCGACCCCGACGAGATCGAGCGGAAGATCAGCCTGCAGACCGGTCTGGCCTACGGCGAGTGGCGCAAGATCAAGATCAACCTGCTGGACACGCCGGGCTACGCGAACTTCCTGGCCGAGGCGCGCTCCGCGATGCGGGTGGCGGACGCCGCGCTGGTGGTGGTGGACGCGGTGGCGGGCGTCGAGGTGCAGACGCAGAAGGTGTGGGGATACGCGGAGGAGTTCTCGCTGCCCCGCATCGTCGTGGTGAACCGCATGGACCGCGAGCGCGCGTCGTTCCTGCGCACGCTGGAGTCCCTGCAGGCCGCCTTCGGCCGGCAGGTGGTGCCGCTGGCCATTCCGCTGGGCGAGGAGAAGGGGTTCGTGGGTGTCGCGGACCTGGTGGCCGACAAGGCGGACGTGTACAGCGACGACGCCAGCGGGAAGTTCCAGCAGGTCGCGGTCCCGCCGGAAGTGTCCGAGGCCGCGAACGCCTGGCGCGAGAAGCTCGTGGAGATGGTGGCCGAGAGCAACGAGGACCTGATCGAGACGTTCTTCGACAAGGGCACGCTCTCGCAGGAGGACCTGGTGCGGGGCCTGCGCAACGCGGTGCTGCAGGGGAAGCTCTTCCCGGTCGTGCCCACCTCGTCCAGCCGCAACGTCGGCCTCCACCCGCTGCTCGACGCGATCGTCGACCTGCTGCCCTCCCCCGCCGACCGCGGCGCCGCGACCGGCTCGGCCGGCGCCGGCAAGGAGGCCAGCCGTCTGCCCGCGGCGGACGCGCCGCTCTCCGCGTTCGTGTTCAAGACCATTGCTGACCCGCACGCCGGCCGCATCAGCCTCTTCCGCGTCTACTCCGGCGTGCTGAAGGCCGACTCCACGGTCCACAACACGACGCGGGACGTGGGCGAGCGCCTGGGGGCGCTCGAGCTGCTGCAGGGCAAGACCCAGACGCCGGTGCCGGAGATGCACGCCGGCGACCTGGGCGCCGTGGCCAAGCTCAAGGAGACGCAGACCGGCGACACGCTGGCCGACAAGGCCCACCCCATCGCGTACGCGGGCGTGACCTTCCCCGAGCCCGCCACCACGTTCGCGATCGAGCCCAAGACCCGGGGCGACGACGACAAGATCTCGCACGCGCTGCACCGCCTCATGGAGGAGGACCCCGTCCTCAAGCTCTCGCGCGACGCGCAGACGCACGAGATGCTGCTCTCGGGCATGGGCCAGCTGCACATCGAGGTGGTGGTGGCCCGCCTGCGCAAGCGCTACAAGGTCGAGGTCAACCTCAAGAAGCCGAAGATCCCCTACCGGGAGACGATCAAGTCGTCCGCCGAGGGGCACGGCCGGCACAAGAAGCAGACGGGCGGCCACGGCCAGTTCGCGGACTGCAAGATCCGCATGAAGCCGCTCGCGCGCGGCGGCGACTTCCAGTTCGTGGACGACATCTTCGGCGGCTCGATCCCGAAGAACTACATTCCCGCCGTCGAGAAGGGGATCCAGGACGCGCGCACCAAGGGCTTCGTGGCCGGGTACCCGATGGTCGACTTCCAGGTCGAGCTCTACGACGGCCAGTACCACGACGTGGACTCGTCGGAGATGGCGTTCAAGATCGCGGGCTCGCTCGCGTACAAGGACGCGGTCGCCAAGTGCCGGCCGACGCTGCTGGAGCCGGTGATGAAGGTGGAGATCGCGGTGCCCGAGGAGTACGCCGGCGCGGTCATGGGCGACCTCTCCAGCCGGCGCGGGCGCCCCCAGGGCATGGAGCCGCGCGGCGGCGGCCTGCAGGTCATCCGCGCCGAGGTGCCGATGTCCGAGATGCTCGCCTACGACGCGGACCTCACGTCCATGACCGGCGGCCGGGGCTCGTACCACATGGAGATGTCGCACTACGACGAGGTGCCGAGCCACCTGCAGGAGAAGATCGCCGCCTCCGCCCGCGCGGAGCGCGGAGACGCGAAGGAAGAGGAATAGCGCGAGCAGCTACGGCATCCACCGCAGAGAGCGCAGAGGTCGCAGAGAGATGACTGTCCATACGCCGCCGTCGGCCCCACACACACGCCTTGCCGCGTCGACCAGGCCGGCCGCTCTGCTTCGCCTCCTCTGCCTGCTCAGCGTCCTTGGCGGTGCTACCGTCGCCGTCGCGTCCCCGCAGGAGATCAAGCAGGCCGGCACGGAGGTGAACCCGCCCAAGCGCACGAAGTTCGTGGCGCCCGTCTACCCGCCCGAAGCGCAGGCCTCGGGCCAGCGCGGGATCGTGATCCTCGAGCTGGTGGTGGACACGGAGGGCAAGGTGGAATCGGTCACGGTGGTGCGGAGCGTCCCGCCCTTCGACGAGGCCGCCACCGCCGCCGTCAAGCAGTGGGAGTACGAGGCCACGCGCGTCAGCGGGAGCCCGGTCAAGGTGCGGCTCACGGTGCCCATCACGTTCGCGCTCAAGCTGCCCACCCTCAACCGCGCCCCGGGCATCCCGGAGATGCGCATGGGCGCGGCGCCCGGGCTGCCGCCCGAGCCGTGGAACCGGAACGAGGCCACGGTCGAGGCGGACGTCACGCTCGACCCCGACGGGCAGGTCACGGACGCGCTCGTCACAGCGGGCGACTCGCCGTGGGCCGAGGCGCTGCTGCAGGCCGTGCGCACGTGGCGCTTCGTCGGCAGCCCCGGCGAGGGTCCGCTCACGTTCAAGGCCACGGCCCACTTCGTCTCGGGCGCGCCCGGAAAGGTGGACCTGACGCTGAGCGATCCGCGGCGCACGCAGCTGCCCGTCGCGGCCGCGGGCGCGACGGGCCCGCCGGCCAGCGTGCCCGCGGCCACTCCCGAGCCGGCGGCTCCGGCGCCACCTGCGACGGCTCCACCTGACACGGCGGCGCCTCCCGTCGCGGCTCCGCCGGCGACGACGCCGACGACCGTCCCCTCGCAGCCCTCGCCCGCCGTCCCTCCGGTGACGGCGGCGCCCGCGGAGGCGCCGCCCACGACACTCACCCCGTCCACGCCGCCGGTCACGGCACGACCGACTCCCGCTGCGAAGCCCGGCGCGCCGACGCCCGCCACCGGTGCCCCGCAGGCGCCTCCGGTCGAGGTGGTGCCGGCCGCGCCCGCCCCGGCGCCGCCGCCCCAGGCCGAAGGTGGAGGAGGCTCGGCCGTGCGCGGCATCGTGCTGGGTGAAGGCGTTCCGGACCTGGTGTCCGGCCGGCGGCCCGTGGTGCCTCCGCTGGCCAGGCTCAACACGGTCGCGGGCAAGGTGCAGGTGCGCTTCGCCGTCGACGCCTCGGGCTCGACGAGCAACGCCGAGGCGGAGGGACCGGAGGCGCTGCGCGAGGCGGCCCGCCAGGCGGTCACGTCGTGGATCTTCCGGCGGACGAAGGCGGACCGCATCCACCTGACGGCCGCGTTCGACTACGCGGCCGAGACCGCGACCGCGACCGTCAACCTCGCTCCCGACAAATGAGAACGGCCGGCCTCGCGGCCGGCCGTTCGTGACGTCAGGGGGCGGACGAGCCTACTCGGCGTCCGCCTCCTTCTCCTTGGACTTCCTGCCCTTGGGCGCGGGAGCGGCCTTGGCCTCGGCCTTCTTGCCCTTCTCGGCCTTCTCCCCCTTCTCGCCCTTCTTGGCCGGCTTGTACTCGGACCCCAGCAGCTCCAGGATGGCCATCTCCGCCCCATCGCCGCGGCGGGGGCCCAGGCGCAGGATGCGCGTGTAGCCGCCGGGGCGCGTGGAGTAGCGCGCGCCCAGGCTGTCGAACAGCTTGCGCAGCACGAGCGGGTCCTTGATGTCGCGGGCCACCTGGCGACGCGCCGACAGCCGGTCGTCGTCGCGCTTGGCCAGCGTGATCAGCTTCTCGGCGTACGGGCGCAGCTCCTTGGCCTTGATCAGGGTGGTGCGGATGCGCTCGCGCTCGAAGAGCGCGGTCGCCAGGTTGCGCAGCAGCGCGATGCGGTGGGGCGTGGTGCGCCCCAGCTTGCGGTGCGCGACGCGATGTCTCATGTTCCTCGGCTCCGGTCTTCCTTGGTCCCCGTTCTAGCTCTGGGGCTGCGGGTAGTTGTCCAGCTTCATGCCGAGGGAGAGGCCCATCCCGGCCAGGATCTCCTTGATCTCGTTGAGGGACTTCCGCCCGAAGTTCTTGGTCTTGAGCATCTCGGCCTCGGTCTTCTGGACCAGCTCGCCGATGGTGCGGATGTTCGCGTTCTTCAGGCAGTTGTACGAGCGCACCGACAGCTCCATCTCGTCGACGCTCTTGCCCAGCTTGTCCCACCACAGCTCGCGCTCGGCCTCGGACAGCTCGACGGCCGCCTCGCCCTCCTCGTCGTCCTCCTCGATGTTGATGAAGATCGCGAGGTGGTCCTTCATGAGCTTGGCGCCCAGGCCCACCGCGTCACGCGGCGAGACGGCGCCGTTGGTCCAGACCTCCAGGGTGAGCTTCTCGTAGTCGGTGGCCTGGCCGACGCGGGCGTTCTCCACGAAGTAGTTGATCTTCTTGACCGGCGAGTGCACGGAGTCCA
>JAICEW010000421.1 GCA_025923995.1 Vicinamibacteria bacterium
GGTCCCGAACCCGCCGTCCGCGTTGCGGTGGTCGAGAATTGCGGCCACCAGCTCGTTCCGAGCCGCAGGAGTCAGCGGCTCGAGCGCCCTCGCCCGCCGCGCCACGAAGTCCAGGCTGGGCGCATCCGCGCCGGCCAGCCAGGACTGCCCGCGGTGGTACGCGCTGCCCGTCTCGTCGGCCGCGTCGAGCGCCGCCAGCACCGCGGCGGTGTCACGCACGGCCGTGCCGCGCGCGTCCTCCCAGCGACCGTCGAGCGCCTGGCGTGTGCCCAGCCATGCGAGCGCCCGATCCAGGTCGGCGGGAGGACCAGGCTGCGGAAGCGGCTCCTCCTCGAGCGTGGTGTCGGCGAACGCGACCCCGCGCGTGAGCGCGAAGAACCGCGCCTCGAAGGCCTCGCGCAGCCGGTCGACCGCTTCGAGATCCTCCGCCGTGGGATCGGCTCCGGGCGCCGCCAGGAAGAGGAACCCGATGCGGAAGTCCTTCTGCGACGCCTGATGGTCCGGCTGGCGCGCCGACTCGGCCGCCACCACCTGCGCGATGTCGATCGTCTCCGGGACCGCGGTGACCACGGCACCCTCGACGGGGAGCTGGTTCGGACTGACGGCGGGGTTGCGGAGCAGCGTGAACGGAGCCACCCGCGTCGGGTCCAGGAGTCCCATCAGGTACAGGTCGAGCGACGAGTAGCCCTGCCGCACGCGCTGCGCGCGGAACGCGCCGCCCTCCGCGACCCAGTCGCTTCCGTAGAGGAGCGACGCGTCCGAGTCGAGCAGGTAGCTCCAGTGGCTCGCGTCCAGGCCCAGCAGGTCGGTCGAGTCGGTGCCGGCCCTTCGATACCGCACGCGCGCCAGCCACTGGTGCCCGACCTCGTGGGCCAGGACCTTCACGGCGTCGACGAAGCCGGGATCGCCCGGCTGCGTGCTGAACGGCGGCACGCGGTACTGGCCGACGAACCCCATGTCGACGTAGCCCTTCAGCCGGCCGGGGCTGCCGAAGAGCGGTCCGTTGTTGACGGGAGGCAGGCCGATGCCGGCGACGTCGTTGCGGACCAGGCTGTGGAACGCGACCGCGTCGCCGGTGTCGAACGCGAAGTTCGTGAAGACGACGACGAAGTCGTAACGGTCGCCGTGGTCCTCGTAGAAGCGCTGGGTGACGCGGGCGCGAGCGGCGTAGTTCGGCGTGCCGTCGGGCTCCAGCTTGCTGTAGTCGCTCCCGTCGTGCTCGATGATCGCGATCGCGCCCACGTCGCGGGTGATGCCCGTCCCCGGGTCGCGCAGCGGCGCCAGGCTGGAGGCGCGCTCGCGCAGCCTTCGCGACGCGGCGACGGGGTCGCTGGCGTCCGACGCCGACGGCGCCAGGGCCGCCACCGCCAGGCACGCGACCCGTACGAAGCGCAGAGGCCCCTCCCCGCGAGGCACGGCCGTCCGACCGGTTCGTGGAGCAGCCAGGCCCGGGGAGAGGGGGACGTGGCCGGCTGCGTGATCCGCAGTCTGGTCGTTCACCGGCAATCTCTCGACGCCGGTAGCGCGACCGGTGTCACCGCCCGTGGGCAGGAGGCCCCGTCGGCAGGGCGCGGATGTTAAGCTCCTTATCCGCTATCTGTCAATACAGAAGATTGAACGATTCGTTCGGACCCCGGTTGTCGTGTATCTGGAAGAAGATACGGGCTGCAGGCTCTCTCCCACTGGCTCTTCGTCACGGAGGCGAGCATGCCCGGCATCCCCACCCACCTCACCGATCCCCAGCTGATCGAGGCGCTCTCGCGCTGCGTCCGCGACGAGCGCGGCGCGGCCGCGGCGGTGGTCGCGCACCTGGCCGAGATGGACGCGCGGCGGCTCCACCTGGGCCTGGGCTTCTCGTCCCTGTTCGAGTACTGCTGCGAGGAGCTGCGGCTGTCCGAGGACGCGACCTGCAACCGCATCGACGTGGCGCGCGCGGTGCGGCGGTTCCCGGTCCTGCTGGACCGGCTCGCGGACGGCTCGCTCAGCCTCACGACCGCGCGGGTGTTGTCCCCGGCGCTCACGGAGGAGAACCATCGCGAGCTGATCGGCGCGGCGTCGGGCCTGCGCAAGCGCGCGGTCGAGGAGATGCTGGCGCGGCGCTTTCCCAGGCCGGACGTGCCGACGCTGGTGCGGAAGCTGCCGGCGAGGGCCGTCGCGCCGGTGACTCCCCTGCTGGCCGAGACGGCCCAGACCCTCACTCCGCCTGCGGCTGCGCCTCCACCACCGCCTTCCCCGCCGCGCCCCCTGGCCACGCCCCTCTCGGCCGATCGCTACCAGATCCGGTTCACGGCCAGCGCGGCGACGTGGCAGAAGCTCCAGGTCGCGCGGGACCTGCTGCGCCACGCGATCCCGAGCGGCGATGCCGGCGAGATCTTCGACCGCGCGCTCACGGCCTTGATCGACGACCTCGCGCGGAAGAAGTGCGCCGCGGTGTCCCGGCCCGCGCGGCAGGGGCGCGGCACGAAGGCTTCGAGCCGGCACATCCCCGCGAAGGTGCGGCGCGCGGTGTGGGCGCGCGACCAGGGGCGGTGCGCGTTCACCGCGGCGTCGGGCCGGCGGTGCCAGGAGCGCGGCCGCCTGGAGTTCCACCACGTCGAGCCGTACGCGGCGGGCGGCGCGGCCACGGTCGCGAACATCGAGCTCCGCTGCCGCGCGCACAACGCGCACGAAGGGTCCTCTTCTTCGGCCACGCGAGCGTCGCCGGGGAGCGGCGGGTGACGTACGGCTCGAGGCTCGATCCGCCCCGGGGCGGATGGAGTCGACGGCGGGAGACAGGAGGGGACCTTGAGCTGAGGACCTAGCGAAACGCCGACCCGGACGGCTGAAGCGGTCGCGGCCTACGGCGCGGTGTCCGCGCGCGAGACGAGGCTCGCCTCGGCGGACAGCTCGGTGCGGCGCTCGACGGCCCTGATCCAGATGGAGGTCGCGACGACCTGGTCGGCCGCGAGGCCCGCCGACTGGCCGGGCCACTCGTGACAGAGGGCGGCGCCCTTCAGGACCCCGGCGCACTCGACGGCGATCGCGCGGCCGGTGGCCTCGAGCGCGTCGCCCAGGCGGAGCGCGGTCTCGCGCGCCTCGTCCGGGTCCACCTCGAACGCGACGTCGAAGAACGCGAGCGTCAGGCGGCCTTCCGGGCCGGTGAAGCTGAACTGGTCGGAGCACACGCACTCGTCGGGGCGGCCGGGAGAGCGGCCGCACCACGTGCGGTCGAGGCAGCGTCCCTCCTCGGTGCCGCAGCCGGTGTCGCGCAGGCGGTGGGGCCAGAGGGTGTCGAGCTGCGACGGGGAGAGCCGCCACCAGTCGCGCTCGACCAGGGCGGCGAACGCGTCGAGCGCGCGGTCGGGCGCGCACTGCTGCGGCTCGGCTCCAACGGAGGCGGCCACCGCCAGCGCGGCGAGGGCCATCGAGACGACGGTCCGCATGACACGAGTATCGGCCTCGGGCCGGGGCGGCGCAACGGAGAAAAGGGGCCGGCTGCGCGAGCCGGCCCCAATGGGTTGGATGGACGTCAGGGTTGGACGTCAGGGCTGGACGTCGGGTCGGAGATCGGGCGCGTCGCCGGCCGAGTGGCACCCCAGCGGCCGGAAGAACCGCTGCGTCACGAAGCGGCCGACCTTTCGGCCGAGATGGCTGCCGTCCTCGTCCGAGCTCGGGTAGTGGAAGCCGGCCCAGACGCGGGCGAGGTTCACCTCGCGCACCACGTCCTTGGGCCGGGCGTAGTGGCGCGTCTCGCCGGTCACCATGCTGTCCAGTGAGAAGGGCACGTTGACGGTCCCGAAGAACTTCTCCATCGCGGCCGCGATCGCGGTCGTGTGGCAGGCGTGCGCGGACGGGTACTCGGGGTGGTTGGGCGTCGGGCGCAGCGGCTGCCAGGCCGCATCCGGCTCGGTCAGCGGGTTGCCGTCGGTGTCGGCGCGCTGGATCGCGTGCACCGGCCGCCAGTTGAGGAAGTGATACTTGGCCTCGAAGCAGGCGATCATCGCGTCGCCGCCGGCGACGTGCGCCATCGCCAGCAGGCGCGCCGTCCTCACCGGGCCCAGGTGGCGCGCCGCGGCCAGCCGCACCAGGTTGCGGTTCCACTGCGGGATGTCGTGGTCGGTCCAGAACAGGGCCGTCCGCGTCTGCTCCTCCGTGCGGAAGGCGCTGTCGATGCGGCCCAGCTTCTTCACCTTCTTGAAGTCGGAAGCCCACTCGTGGCTGCTGAGCGGCGGGGGGCCGTCGAGCGGGAACTGTGAGGCCGCGTCCAGCGCGAGCGGCACGACCAGGGGCAGCCTGGTCCCCAGCGGCGGTGTCGCCGCGGTGGGCTCGTAGACGCCGGGCCCGGGGGGCGGCTGGACGTAGGGCACGGTTGCGCTCAGGCCGGGGATCGCCGGCAGGTCCTCGAACCCGGCGCCGACCTGCTCGCCCGCCGCGATGCCGTCCTGCTTGGCCTGGCCCTCCGGGATGGCGGCCAGGCTCGCCGCGTACGCGGTGTCGAGGGCCGCCTGCTGGCCGGGGAAGAGCACGGCCAGCACGTGGTGCGCCGCGGTGGCGACGGCCGCGTCCAGCGAGGCGCCGGCGGGGGCGTTCAGCGAGACGCGGTAGGGCTCGTACCCGCCGGCGACGCCGACCGCGGCGTCATACATGGCCGCGTGGACGATCCCCATGTAGACGGCGGCCTCGCCGGGGAACTTCTGCCCCACGGGGACCGCCGAGTTCTGCGCGATCAGGCTCCAGTCGGCCACCGCGTCCGCCCGGACGGCCGGGGCACCGGCCAGGGACGCTGCGACCGCCAACATCAACGTGTGCTTCATGGCACACCTCCTGGCCGCAGAGATAGGAGGGCGCGGCGGCGGCGTCCCCAAGCAGGGGTTAAAGAGCCGCTAAGGAGTTGCTGTCGGGGTGAATCAGGACGAAAGGCCCAGCCGGCGGACCAGGGCCAGGAAGCGAGGGTCGGACCGCAGCGGGGCGAGCTCCGGCCAGACCTTCAGGTACACGAGGTGGAAGGAGCGCTCGGCGGCGGCCTGCTCGAGCCACCGGAACGCGCCCTCGCGGTCGCCCAGGGCCA
>JAICEW010000422.1 GCA_025923995.1 Vicinamibacteria bacterium
ACCCGAGCGCGAACAGGTCGGCCCGCGGGTCCGCGGGAGCCCCGCGCGCCTGCTCCGGGGCCATGTAGCCGGGCGTTCCTCCTGGCGCGCTCGCGTGCGGACCGCCCGCGATCCCGAAGTCGAGCAGCTTCACCTGGCCGTCGGACGTCACGAACACGTTCTCCGGCTTCAGGTCGCGGTGCACGATGCCCTTCGCGTGGGCCGCGGCCAGGCCCCGCGCGACGGCGCACGCGCAGTCGCACGCCTCGGGCACGCTCAGCGCGCCCTGCGCGAGCCGCTCGCGCAGGGTCTCCCCCTCCAGCAGCTCCGTGACCGCGTACGCGACGCGGCCCTCGCTCCCCACGTCGTGCAGCGCGACGATGTTCGGGTGCGACAGCGCGGCCACCGCGCGCGCCTCTCGCTCGAACCGCTCGCGCATCTGGGCGCTGGCGGCGAGACGCGGCGGCAGCAGCTTCACCGCGACGTCCCGGGCCAGGCGCGTGTCCCGGGCGCGCCAGACCTCGCCCATCGCGCCGGCGCCGAGCGGGGCGAGGATCTCGAAGGGCCCCAGCCGCTGGCCGGCCGCGATCGCCGCCTCGGGCGCCGGCGCCAGGAACGTGTCGGGCGTCTCGTCGGCCGCCCGCAGGAGCCTGCGCACCGCGTCACGCACCTCTTCGCTCGCGTCGGCCTGGCGCAGCCACGCCTCGCGCTCCGCCGCGCGCCGCTCGAGCGCGTCCTGGAACAGCTCCTTGGTGCGGCGGTGCTCGTCCGGCGTCACGGCTGGTCCAGCTCGCTGCGCAGCCACACCTGGGCCGTGCGCCACTCGCGCTTCACGGTCGAGGGCGAGACGCCCAGCGCCTCGGCCGTCTCCTCGACCGTGCAGCCGGCGAACACGCGCAGCTCGACCACGCGCGCGAGGTCCGGGTCGAGCGCCTCCAGCCGCGAGAGCACGCGCTCCAGGTCGAGCAGGTCGACCGCGGGATCGACGGCGATCCTCACGTCGTCGAGCGCCTGGCGCTCCGGCTCGGACCCGCGCTTGCGGGCGCGCCGCCGGCGGGCATGGTCGACGAGCACGCGGCGCATCGTGGTCGCGGCCACCGCGAAGAAGTGGGAGCGGCTCTCCCACCGGACGCGCTGCTGGTCCACCAGCCGCAGGAAGGCCTCGTTCACGAGCGCGGTGGGCTGCAGCGTGTGCGCGCGGCGCTCCCGGCGCAGGTGGAGCGAGGCCAACGACCGCAGCTCGCGGTGGACGATCGGCATCAGCCGCTCCAACGCTTCCGGCTCGCCCCCGGCCCAGGCGGCCAGCAGGTCCGTGATCGCGGTGTCCTTCATGGGCCTGGCCCGGACGATCTTAGCCCTTCGCGAGACGGGCCCGCGCCTTTTCCTGACCCGATCCGCGGCGTTCCTGCGCGCAGAGGAGTGAGGGCCCCCGACGGGCCCCCCAACGGAAGGAGGCCGTCGATGAAGGGGAGAGTCCTTTTCGCCGGAATCGCGCTGCTGGCGCTGCCCGCGGGGGCGGAGCCGCAGCCCACCGAAGGCTCGCGAGAAGAAGCCGTGGCGCTCGCGCGGGTGCCGCAGCATTTCCGCGACGGCGCGGTCGTCGTGGGGTGGAGCCAGAAGGCCTACGACGTCGCGTTCGCGGAGGACCAGTTCCTCACGTTCAAGGGGCACCGGGCGTTCGCGATGACGCACCTCGCCATGCACGACGCGCTGAACGCGATCGTGCCGGTCTATCGGCAGTACTCGTCGGTCCCACCCGACCTGCTGGCGCACCCGGTCGCGGCGGCCGCGCAGGCGGCCCGCGACGTGCTCGTGTCGCAGTACGCCAAGGCGCAGGCCGACCTCGACGCCGAGCTCGCGCGCTGGCTCGGTCCCATCCCCAACGGCCCGCGCAAGACCCGTGGGATCGCGCTGGGACAGCGCGCGGCCGCGGCCATCCTGGCCCTGCGCGAGGGGGACGGGTTCGACTTCCAGGGCACGTACACGTTCGGGACGCAGCCGGGCGACTACCAGACGACGCCGCCCTGGAACGGCTTCGTGGCGCAGCCCGGCTTCCGCTTCGCCAAGCCGTTCGGCCTCGAGGCGCCCGACCAGCTCCGCCCGCCGCCGCCGCCGCCGCTGGTGGGCGCGGCCTACGCGGCCGCGTTCCAGGAGGTCAAGGACTACGGCCGGATCGACAGCACGGTGCGCACCGCGGAGCAGACCGCGTACGCGCTGTGGTGGATGGAGTTCGCCGAAGGATCGGTGAACCGGCTCGCGCGCCAGCTCGTCACCGCGCGCCACACCCATCTCTGGCGCGCGGCGCGGCTGTTCGCGCTCATGAACATGGGCCTCTTCGACACCTACGTCGCGGTCTGGGACGCGAAGTACGAGCACGACCACTGGCGGCCGTACACCGCGATCCGCGAGGCCGGCAGCGACGGCAACCCGGCCACGGCGCCGGACGCGGCGTGGGAGTCGTTGCGGCCGGCCCCGCCCTTCCCGGACTACGTGTCCGCCCACGCGGCCGGGTGCGCCTCGACCTTCCACGCGCTGCGGAAGACGTTCGGCAACCACACGCACTTCACGATGGACTCGGCGACGGCGCCGCCGGGGATGCCGACGCGGACCTTCACGAGCTTCACGGCCGCGGCCAGGGAGTGCGCGGACTCGCGCGTCCGCATCGGCTTCCACTTCCGATACGCGACCGACGCCGGGGCCGAGCTGGGCCGCGCCCTCGGGCAGTACGTGGCGGAGCACCACCTCGAGCCGCGCTGACGGCGTGCGCGTGCTGCGCGGCTTCAGCCGATCCGGCGCGCGACCTGGCGGCGGTGATGGTCCAGGTGGGCCTGCGTGAAGGCGAGCGTGTGGGCGAGGCTCATCAGGCCCGTGCGGGGGTGGCGGAAGACGGCCCGGTCGACCAGAGCCGGCGGGAAGCCGTCCACGAGCTGCTGCCACTCCTGCCGCACGCCGTCCCAGTGGGCGCGCACGGCGGCGAGCGTG
This sequence comes from Vicinamibacteria bacterium, assembly GCA_025923995.1. Taxonomy (GTDB): domain Bacteria; phylum Acidobacteriota; class Vicinamibacteria; order Fen-336; family Fen-336; genus JAICEW01. The sequence goes on from JAICEW010000422.1 coordinate 2,962, forward strand.
GTGTCGGCCTGGGGGTGAGCGGTGCGCTCGGGCGCCTTGGCCTTGTACGGCGAGCGCAGCGCGACCACCACGATGGCCATCCGCCAGAAGCTCAAGGCACCCGCGGGCGGCAGCTGCGACGGGTCCCGCATCTTCTTGTGGATGTACGCGAGCGTGTGCTGCTCGGCCAGCGCGAGGTGGCTCAGGATCTGCAGGATCGACCAGCCTCCGTCGTCGCGCGGGCGGCGCAGGTGCTCCTCGGCGACGCGCGCCACGGAGTCGAGCAGCGCGAGCCGATCCGCCTGGAGTCGATCCATCCGCGACCGGACGCCCGCGAGGTCGGCCATGCGGGCGCATTCTACGGCAACGGCCCGGCGGCCCGCTCCCTCCGGGCGGACCGCCGGGCCGCCCTGGCTACTCCCGCGAGTCCGGCTCGGCCTCCTCTTCTTCGATCGAGTCCATCGCGTGATGGCTCCGCTTCAGCAGGTTCTTGTGGAGGTACTTGCCCACCTTGCCGCCCAGGCGCGCGCCCTCCTCCTGGTCGAAGCGCCAGTGCACGCCGCCGTAGATGCGCGCGTCGTCGATGTCGCGGGCGATGTCCTTGAAGCGCGTGTACTGGAGCACGATGCCGGGGACCAGGGACGAGGTGAGCGTGATCGAGTGGCCGCTCTTCCCGTAGAGCCGCTCGGACACCTCGCGCGCGCCGCCCGCCAGCGTGGCGTGGCCCGACGGATAGCTGGGATGGCAGGGCACGGCGATGAACGGCGTCCAGGCGGGATCGGCGATCGTGAACGGGTTGCCGTCGGTCTGGCCCGCGCGGATCCCCGTCTCGGGGCGCCAGTACGTGTACGTGTACTTGGAGTCCCAGCCCGCGATGAGCCCGTCCATCACCGCCATGTTCAGCAGCGCGAAGGCGCGCGCGTTGTAGGTCAGCGACTTGTGCTCGCCGGCCGCCGCCTGGCGCATGGCCGGGTTCCACGTCTGCACGCCCAGGACGGCCGCGTAGAAGCGCGCCACGTCCGCGCGGTCCTGCGGCCGGAACGGGCTGTCGATGCGGCCGAGCTTCTTGACCTCGATGAAGTCGCGCGTGTACCTCAGGCTGAGGAACGGCGGCGGCGGGCCGATGCGGAACTGGTCGCCGCTCTCGAGGCCGAACGGCCTCATTCCGGGGAGGTTGAAGAAGACGCCGCCCGCGGGGCTGCAGTTCGGCGTGGCCTGCCAGACACCGAGCCCGGGGGGCCCGGGCGGATAGAACTGCAGCGGCGAGGACCCGTCGCCCTCGCGCTCCGCGATCATGGCCGCGGCCGCCTCGGCGCCGACGGCCATGCCGTCCTGCTTGGGCTGGCCCTCGGGGATGGCCGAGAGCGATGCGTCGCGCGCGGCGGCCAGGCTCATCGCGGCCCCCGGCAGGTAGTGCACCAGCACGTCGTGCGCCGCCACGATCACCGCGGCTTCCTGCGAGGCGTTGTGGGGCGCCGTCACCGTGCCCAGGTAGGGCTCGTACTTCCCGGTGATGGCGTTCACGGCCTCGAAGACCGCGAGCTGGGTGATGGTGGCGATGCGGGCCTCGTTGAGCGGGTTCTGCCCCAGGACCGTCGACACCATGACGGCGTTCCAGTCCAGGACGACGTCCGCGCGGGCGGCGGCGGGTTGGATCAAGGTGGCGGCGCCCAGGGCGGCAGCCGCACCCATTCGTGCGAATCTCATGACTTCGATCTCCTCTTTGCTTGAACCGCCCGGCCCGTTCGGCGGGGGGCGAACTCTCGGTCGCGAAGATGAGATCGGACCGGTCCGGGCGCCGTAGACGGCCGGTTGCCGGCGCCTTAATCGACAAGCAGAGGCGGTTCAGCGGCTTGCGGGATGCGATGAACGCCCGGCCGGTGTAGTCTGCCGGGAGCCCAAGGATCGCCCAGGACTTCCCCAGGACCACCTTCGATGTCCTCCCCTCACCTCGTCCGTTTCGGGACCTTCGAGCTCGACCGCACCACGGGCGAGCTGCGGAGCAAGGGCCAGCGGGTGCCCCTGCAGGACC
>JAICEW010000423.1 GCA_025923995.1 Vicinamibacteria bacterium
CAGGGACAGCCAGAGCTTCCGGGGCTGCCCTTCGACGATCGAGTGGTTGAACGCGTTGATCTCGCCGGCCCGGCCCTGGGCGAGCGTGGTGCCCGTGAAGCCGACCGGCGGCGTGGCGCCGGCCTGGCCGACCAGGCCCGCCACCCCGGCGAGGGCCAGCATCATGGCGAGACCCCGGGTCATGTATGGTCGCATCTCGTCCTCCAAACGTTTGGGCTGCGGTGCGCAGCGCCCGCAACGATCGGAGGACGACGGCGTGGCGTCGAGCCGTAACCTGCGGCAACCGAGCGGGTTCGGCGACTTGCGGTCGAATGCGGCGGATTGCGGTCCGGGGGAGACTTGGTCCGGACCGCTCGGGCTAGTTCTTCGCCGACCCCTTCGCCAGCAGCGCGAACCCGTTCAGGACGATCTGCAGCTCGTCGACGCCCGGGTCGGGCGCCTCCTGGTCGCGCAGCAGGAGGAAGCGTCCGTCGGGCGCGGCGTCGTACCCCGCGCCGCTGCTGGACGGCTCGACGCTGGCCGGGAGGGCCTCGGCGGGCGTCGGCATCGATGAGGACGAGGTGATCACGACCGGGGCGCGCATCACCCGCCGCGGGCGCGCGTCCGTCACGAAGAACAGCTCACGCCCATCGCGCGACCAGCGCGGCGACTGGCCGCCCGCCAGCGACACCTGGCTGCGGGTCCCTTCGGGGAACGGCTGCACGTACACCTCGTACCGCCCGGACACGTCCGAGGCGTACGCGATCGAGCGTCCGTCGGGAGAGATCTCGGGACTCTGCTCGTTCGCGGACGTCTGCAGCCACGGCCGGGCTCGAGCCTCTCCGGTGAGGGGCAGGAGCCAGATGTCGGCGCCGGTGCTGCTCGAGCGGTCCACGTACGCGAGCACGCTCCCGTCGGGCGCGATCGAGCCGGCCTGGACGTTGCCCGCGGCGGCCAGGAGCAGCTCGGGCTCGTTCGCGCCATCCGCGCGGGCGCGGTAGAGCCCCGGAGGGTTGAGCCCGCGGAACACGAGCTGCTGGCCGTCGGGCGTCCACACCGGGCCCGAGAAGCCCTCGCGGGGGAGCGGGCTCATCGTCCCTCGGGCGACGTCCACGACCCAGATGCGCGTCCGGTCGCGCCTGCCTTCGGCCGTGTGGGTCACGGCGATGCGGCTGCCGTCGGGCGAGAGGCGCGGCCGCGCATAGTACCCCTCCCGCAGGTTCAGCTCGGTCGTCTGGCCGCGTCGATCGACGAGGATCGGGCGCGCGTGGGACAGCGGCTGCGCGCCGCCGCGCGCGAGCGCCAGCGTTCCGCTGCTCGACCAGGCGAACTGCGCGGCTCCGGAGTTGCTGTTGGGCGCGCCGCTGCCGACCGCCTGCATGACGTCCTCGATCACGGGCGAGGGCGTACCCGTGAGCTTGAGCCCGCCCAGGTCGAACGGCGCCGCCTCGAGGACGCCTTCACGGAAGAAGACGAGCTGGCCCGACACGTACCGGCCGTCCGCGGCGGACTCGACCAGGACGCGCTCCTCGCCGGCGGGGGTGAGGACCGCCACGTCCGACTCGCCGGCTTGCGTGCGCGCGCGCGTGAAGAGGATCGCACCACCGGGGAGGACGAACGGAAGTCGGTGCGCGAAGGCACCGCTGGGCTGCGTCAGCCGCCGCACCGCGCCGCCGGACGCGCTCACCTCGAAGAGTCCCTCCTGGAAGCGGCCGACGACGATGCGATCGCCCTCCCAGGACGCGCCGACGATGTCGCCGCCCGCAGAGCCGTCGCCGCGCGCCAGGTCGGCCAGCGTGGTCACCGGACCGCCCTCCGCCGAGACCTTCTTGATCCCGGTCCCGACCACGAGGCCCACGAAGCGGCCGTCGGGCGAGAAGAACGGGTTCTGCGCGTCGTCGGTGCCGGCCACGGGGACCGCGTCCGCGCGATCGAGGCTGCGCAGGTACAGGGAGGACCTGCCCGACTGCACGCCCGTGAACGCGACCGTCCGGCCGTTCGGAGACAGCGCGAACGCGGTGAACCGCGGGCGGCGCTCGGAGAGCTTCTCGGCCGGCGAGAGATCCAGGCTCAGCCAGGTCGGCGCGGGCGCCGCGGTCGGGCGGCCCAGAAGGCTCATGGCCAGGGCGCCCACGATCAGGCCCGCCGCCGCGGCCGCGGCGAGAGGCCCCCCGCGCGGACGCGTGCCCGGACGGACGGGCGCGGTGAAGCGCCCGCTCTCGATCGCCGGGATCCGTCCGGTCGCCGAGACGTGCGCGAGCTCGTCCAGCATCACGCGCGCCTCGCCGATCGCCTGCAGCCGCCGCTTCGAGTCCTTGTCGAGGCAGCGCCGGACGAGCTGGGTCACGACCTCCGGCGTGGACGCGGGAAGGCCACTCCAGTCCGGCTCGCCCTGGAGGACGGTCGCGAGCGTGTCGGTGACCGTATCGCCCGCGAACGCGCGCCGGCCCGCGAGCATCTCGTAGAGCACGCAGCCGAACGCCCAGATGTCCGTCCGCCGGTCGACCGCCTTGCCGCGCGCCTGCTCCGGGCTCATGTACGCGGCGGTGCCCATGATCATGCCCTTCACCGTCTGGGCCGTCTGGGCGACCGTCATCGTCTGCGCGGTGTCGGATGGGCTCGGGCCGGGCTCCGCGCCCAGCGCCTTGGCCAGGCCGAAGTCGAGGATCTTGACCTGCCCGTCGGGCGTCACCATGACGTTCGCGGGCTTGAGGTCGCGATGGATGATGCCGCGCTCGTGCGCGTACTCGAGCGCGTCCGCGACCTGCCGCGCCAGCGGCAGCACCTCCTCCAGGGGCAGCGGGCCCTGCTTGATGCGCTCGTCCAGCGAGTGGCCCTCGACCAGCTCCATGACCAGCGCGCGGACGCCGTCCGACGTCTCCATGCCGTGGATGACGGCGATGTTGGAGTGCTGCAGGCCGGCCAGCAGGCGCGCCTCCCGCTCGAACCGCGCGAGCCCGTCGGGGTCCCTGGTGAGCTCGTCGCGCAGGACCTTGAGCGCGACCTCGCGCCCGAGCCGCGAGTCGGTCGCGCGATAGACCTCGCCCATCCCGCCCGCGCCCAGGCGCACGGTCGCGTGGTAGTGGGCGACGTCCTTCCCGATCATGGGTGACCTGCGAGGCTCATGCGGGGGACGTTACCGCAGGTGAGGAGGGGGGGAAAGCGGGAGGACGTGCTGCCGGTGTTCAGGTGCCGGCTGAAGGACACTCCGAGCTGACTCGCCCCGGGGCGAGTTGGGACTCGCGTCAGACGACGATCACGCAGGCCGCGGAATCGATCTGGTCCTCGAGTGTCTGGCGCCAGCGGGCACCGCCGGGGAGGTCGCGGTCCCAGCTCACGGAGAGGCCGGCCAGCCGGAGCCCCTCCACCAGGGGCAGGACGCGCGCCTGGTCCTCGCGCGTGTACGAGACGAAGACCCTTTCGCCACGGGGGTCGCCGGCGTGGCCGATGCGGTCATGGATGCGGTCCTGCGCAGTTTACGACTCCAGGGGGGGTCTGGGGCACTTCGAGGCCCGGGGTGCGTCGGTCCGGCTTAGACTGTCGGCTCGCGAGCCGAAGGGGGGATCCGATGAAGAAGATCGCCGTGGTCGGTGCCGTCTTCGCCGGCCTGGCCGCAGGGCTGGCCGATGCCCACCCGCACTTCAACAAGACAATCACCGCGAAGCTGCCGAGCGGCGTCGAGGCCAGCATCACCTACAACACGACGCCCGCCAACGAGGTGCGCGCCACCGAGGCGCCCGTCGGCACGTTCGTCACGCCGCGCCGGCCGGTGCTCAAGCTCTCGGGCGCGCTGGAAACGGGCACGGTCACGGTGCCGGCGGGCGAGTACACGATCGGCGTCATCAAGAACGCCGAGAAGGACTGGACGATGGCGCTCTATCCGGGCGCGCTGACACGCGAGGACAAGCCCGACGTCGCGAAGGCGCTCAAGCTGGAGTCCGCCTTCGCCTCCGACAAAGGTGTCGCCGAGCACATGCTGATCGACGTCACGCCGGGCTCGGGCAAGCTCCAGGGACGCGCGGTGCTGACGCTGCACTTCGGCGGGTTGTTCCTCGAGGGCGCGCTCTCGCCCGCGGCTCCCGCGCCCTAGAAGGCCGGTCCCACTCCGCCGTGCGCCCGGCTTCACGCTCACGACGGTCCTCACGATCGTCGCCGCCTTCGTGGCGCGACGGGGCGGCGCGGCCGCGCTCGCCGGCCTGGCCGCGGGCCTCGCGGGCGCGTTCGCGCTGGCGCCCGCGCTCGCGAGCCAGCTCTGCGGCATCCGCCCGACCGACCCGCGACGCTCGCCGCCGCGGTCGGCTGCATCGCGCTCGCCGCGGCGCCCGCCAGCTGGGCTCCGGCCCGGCGGGCCATGCGCCTCGATCCCGTGCGCGTCCTGCGCGAGGGCTAGCGGCGCGACCCGCGCGGGATCGCTCTGCGGCGTGCGCTCCGCCGGATCGCGCGCATGGGTGTAGGCTCTTCGGGTCACGGAACAGGAGGTCGTCATGAAGAAGGCACTCGCGTTCGCGGTGGCCGGCCTGCTCGCATCCGTCGCGGCAGGAGCGGGCGACAAGGGCACTCCCGAGGAGGCCAAGGCGCTGCTGGAGAAGGCGGTCGCCGCCATGAAGGCGGACCAGGCCAAGGCGCTCGCCGCGTTCAACGACCCCAAGGGCGGCTTCGTCGACCGCGACCTGTACGTCTTCTGCTTCGACAAGGACGGCAAGATGACCGCCAGCGGCGCGAACCCGACGATGGTCGGCACGGACGCCAAGACACTGAAGGGTCCGGACGGCCGAGCGGTCGGCACCGAGATGGTGGCGCTCTTCGGCAAGGGCGGGACGCTCGAGTACAAGTGGATGAGCCCGACCACGAAGGAGGTGGCGGACAAGATCAGCTTCGTGAAGCCCGCGGGCAGCCAGACCTGCGGGGTCGGCGCCTACAAGTAGTGAGGATCACCCGCATCCGCGCGTACCGCGTGGAGCTGCCCCTGCACG
>JAICEW010000424.1 GCA_025923995.1 Vicinamibacteria bacterium
CTGGTACTCCTTCAGGATCACCTTGCGCCGCGTGCCGCCCAGGTCCAGGTCGAACAGCGTGTTCTCGCCGGACGCGCTGCGCAGCACCGCCGAGATGTCCTTGGGCGACACCGCGACCGGCACCGGCTCCTTCGCCCCGCCGTAGAGCACCCCGGGGATGCGCCCGGACACCCGCAGGCGCCGGTTCACGTTCTTACCCTTCTCGGTCCGCTTCTCGGCCGAGACCACGATCTCAGGCATGACTCCTCGCTTTACTCGTTCACACGAACAGACTGGTCACCGAAGCTTCCTCATGGATGTTCCGGATGGCCTTGGCCATGAGCTCGGCGATGCTCAGGACGACGATCTTGGGACAGCGGCGCTTCTCCTCCGCCAGGGGGATGGAGTCGGTCACGATCAGCTGCGAGAGCGGGCTCTCCTCGATCTTCCGCACCGCCTCGCCGGAGAGCACCGCGTGCGACGAGCTGGCCAGGATCTCGCGGGCGCCCGCTTCCTTGAGCGCGAACGCGACCTTGGCCAGCGTGCCGCCGGTGTCGATCATGTCGTCGACGATGAGGGTGGTACGGCCCTCCACGTCGCCGACCACGTTGTGCACCTCGGCCACGTTGGGCGACTCGCGCCGCTTGTCGACGATGGCCAGCGTCGCCTCCAGCCGCTTGGCGTAGGCGCGGGCGCGCTCCACGCCGCCCGCGTCTGGCGACACCACCGTCAGCTTGGGCAGCTTCTGCTTCGCGACGTGGTCCATGATCACCGGCGCGGCGAAGAGGTGGTCGACGGGGACGTCGAAGAAGCCCTGGATCTGCGAGGCGTGCAGGTCCATCGTCAGCACGCGGCTGGTGCCGGCGGTGGACAGCAGGTCCGCCACCAGCTTGGCCGAGATGGGGACGCGCGGCTTGTCCTTGCGGTCCTGACGCGCGTAGCCGTAGTAGGGCAGGACCGCGGTGATGCGCGTCGCGCTGCTGCGCTTGAACGCGTCGATCATCACCAGGAGCTCCATCAGGTTCTCGTTGACCGGAGGACCCGTCGGCTGCACGACGAACACGTCGGCGCCCCGGACGTTGTCCTGGATCTGGAACCAGACCTCGCCGTCGCTGAAGCGCGCGAGGTGGGCGCGGCCGAGAGGGACCCCCAGGAAGCGCGCGATGGACTCTCCCAGCGCGGGGTGCGCGCTCCCGGTGAAGACTCTCAGCTCCCTCGACATGCTCCTCAGACGCTCACCACGACCTTGCCGCCCTCATTTGTGGCTGGGGCGGAAGGATTCGAACCTTCGTATACGGGGTTCAAAGCCCCGCGCCTTAACCGCTTGGCCACGCCCCAGTGGTACCGCCACGCCCTCGTCAGCTCTGGGGCGTGGTGGTGGAGGGTTGCTCCGTGCCGGCCGGCGCAGCGCCTCCGGCTTCCGGCGCCGGGGCGGCCCCGCCCACCTGCTGACGATAGACGCTCAGCACCTTGTCCTCCAGGTACTGGCGCATCTGGTTGTTGAGCGGGTGCGCGATGTCCTTGAACGTCCCGTCCTTCCTCTTCTTGCTCGGCATCGAGACGAACAGTCCCTTGGGTCCGTGGATGATCTTGATGTCCGTGACCACGAAGCACTGGTCGAACACGATCGATACGAATGCCTTGAGCTTCTCGTCGTCCACCGGGATGACCTTGACGTCCGTGATCTCCATGATGTCCGCTCCCTTCCCAGGCCCCTACCGCCAAGAGCGTCCTGAGTTGTATCCAAGCGCCCGCGCCCACGCCCCTCGGTACTGATCCAGGGAGAGCGTGCGGCACCGGTGGACCGCGAAGCCCTGTGACTCAAGGGCCGCGTGGGCCCGGCGGGCCCGCTGGACGTCGTCGAACATCCCGAAGAACGACGACCCGCTCCCGGAAAGCGCCGCCAGCAGGGCTCCCTCCCGGACCAGAGACCCCCGGATGCGGCCCACCGTCCGCGCCAGGTCGGGGGCTTCTTCCAGGGCCGCCTGCTCGAGATCGTTGGCGAGGAGAGGGAAGGCCTCCACCCCTTCCAAGTCTCTCGATACAAAGCGAAAGATCGTATAACTGTTTTCACGGTGTGTCAAACCTGCGTCGACACGCGCAAAAACCGCGGCGGTCGACACGGGACGCCCCGGATCGACCAGGACCACCTGGGCCTTGACCTGGCGCCGGAGGGGGTACACCTCGTCGCCGCGGGCCAGCCCCAGGGCGGTCCCTCCTACGAGGAAGAATGGCACGTCGGCGCCCAGCCGGCGGGCCAGCCGGTGAAGATCGTCCGGGCCGAGGCCGAGCCGCCAGACGCGGTTGAGGGCGACCAGCACGGCGGCGGCGTTGCTGCTGCCCCCTCCCAGACCGCCCGCGATCGGGATGCGCTTGTCGATACGGATCGCCACACCCGCGGAGACGCCGCCGCGGCGTTTCAGCGACTCCGCCGCCCGCCAGGCCAGGTTCGTCTCGTCCCGCGGCACGCCGGGGTGGTCGCACTCGATCACGATCCCGCGCGGCAGCGGTCGCAGGGTGATCCGGTCGTGCAGGTCGATCGACTGGAACAGCGTGCGCAGCTCGTGGTAGCCGTCCTCGCGCGTGCCCAGGACCTCCAGGCCCAGGTTCACCTTGGCGAACGAAGGGACCGTGAGGCCCTTGGCCCGGCTCAGCGGCGACCCCACAGGCCGCGCGCCTCCTCCGCGTCCACCGATCGATAGCCGGGCGCGGGCGGGGGCTCGAACGCCTGCGGCGGCAGCGTGACGTCCAGCTCCGCCTCTTCGACGCCGACCTGCAGGCGCGAGCCGTCCGCGAGCCGCGCGTCCACGCGGCGCGGGGCCGCCGGGCCCCAGCGGATCTCGCTGCTCGCCACGCGCGCCGGCGGCGCGCCCAGCAGCAGGTCCATCACCTCGTCGGGGGTGAGCGCCACGCCCAGCAGCGCCTCCATGCCCGCGGCGTCCGCGGGGCCGGTGTAGAGCGCGCGATCGGCGGGGAAGGCCGCGGTCAGGCGTCCGCCGCGCGCCACCGCGATCAGGCGCAGTCCGCCCGGCCCGGGCACCTCGATGCGCAAGCCGTCGGGACGCTGGAACGCGAGCAGCACCGTCGCGCGCGCGCGCAGCTCTCGCCCGTCCAGCTTCACGCGGAGCCGGCCGCTGTAGGAGCGTGCCGCCTGGGCCCGCGCCGCCACGTTCGGCGGCGGTACGACGACGCCCGTGCAGGAGTGGAGCAGCAGTCCGATCAGCGGGAGCGTCGCCCGGCGCACCGTCCGTCGGTCGCGGCGCGTCAGGGCTGCGGCTGCGGCTGGGGTACGGGGTTCGCCTGGCCGAGCCTCGCCTGCGCGTCCTTGATCTTCTCGGCCACGCGCACGCGGTCCAGCTCGCCGTCCTCGTCCTCGCCCTTGAGCGCCTTGTTCCAGTAGTCGAGCGCCTCCGCCATCTTGCCCTGGCGGCTCAGCACGTCGCCCAGGTGGTCGAGCACGACCGCGCTCCCCGTCTCCTTGAGCACCGCGCGGCGCAGGTAGTCCTCCGCCTCGGCCAGGCGGTCCTGGCGGTAGAGGGCCCAGCCCAGGCTGTCGAGGTACGCGCCGTTCTCGGGGTCGAGCGCGACCGCCTTCTCGATGAGCGTGACGGCCTCCGCGATCCGCACCTTGCGGTCGGCGTTCATGTAACCCAGGTAGTTGAGCGCGGGCGCGAAGTCCGGCTGCACCGCGAGCGCCTCGCGGAAGACGGCCTCCGCGGCGTCGAACCGCTTCTGCCGCTCCAGCACCGCGCCCAGCACGAACAGCGCGTTCTGGTTGCGCGGCTCCAGCTCGCGCGCCTGGCGCAGCGCCGCCTCCGCGTCCGCGAAGCGCTTGGACCGCTGGTGGAACTGGGCGATGCGCAGGAGCACGTCCACGTCCTTGGGGGACTTCTCGCGCAGCCCCTCCATGAGGGCGCGCGCGGCCGGCTTGTCGCCGGCGTCCTCCAGCAGGTTGGCTTCCAGCGCGATCAGGTCCTCGTCCTCGGGGAACCGCTTGCGGGCGGCGCGCACCTCGCTCAGCGCCTTCTCGTTGTCCTTCGCGAGCAGCAGCGCCTCGACGTAGTGCCCCAGCAGGGCGGCGTCCGGCTCGCCGCCGGTCGCCTTGGCCCGCGCGAACGCGTCCGCGGCGTCGCGATCGCGGTCCAGGCGCTGGTAGGCCGCGCCCAGGTGCACGAGCAGCGTGCGGTCGTCGCGCGCGTCCTTCTCGGCGTTCTCCGGGCGGCGCGGCCGCTTCAGCAGGCGCTCCAGCTCCGTCGCGGCGGCCGCGAAGTCGCGCCGGGCCTCGGCGACCGTGACCTTGAGGAACGCGCTGCCCAGGTCGTTCGGGTCCTTCGAGAGGAGCTGCTCCGCCACCGCCCGCGCCTCGTCGAACCGCCGCAGGTCGCGCAGGGCGCGGCCCCTGATGTCCAGCCCGAACCGGTTCTCGGCGTCGCTCCCCAGCACGGCGTCCGCCTCCGCGAGCGCCTCGGACGGACGGCGGGCGCGCAGGAGCAGGTCGCCGAGCTTGAGGCGCACCCGCGGGTTGTCCCCTTCCAGCTCCAGCGCCTTGCGGTAGTGCAGGACGGCCTGCTCGATCTGGTCCGCCTCCTCGTAGATCTCGGCCAGCGCGAGGACGACGCCCATCGACGTCGGGTCCACGTCCAGCGCCTTCTGCAGCGTGGCCTGGGCCTTCTCGCTCTGGCCCTGCGCGAAGTAGTGCAGGCCGAGCTGCAGCAGCGCGTCCACGTCGTGCGGCTCCGCCTCGACCTGCTTCTCCCAGACGCGCGCGGCATCGGCCGGCCGTCCCGCCTGCCGGTAGATCTCCGCCAGCGCGCGGGTCGTCTGGTCGTCGCCCGGACGGAGGCGCATCACCTCTTCCAGCGCAGCCGCCGCCTCCAGGGCCGCGGACTGTCCGCCGCCGCGCACCGCTTCCAGCCGAAGGAGGTCCGCCAGGAACTCCTGCGCCTCGACGTTGTCC
>JAICEW010000425.1 GCA_025923995.1 Vicinamibacteria bacterium
CGCAAGCAGGAGACGTTCTCGACGGCGGCGGACAGCCAGACGTCGGTCGAGATCCACGTCCTGCAGGGCGAGCGCGAGATGGCGAAGGACAACCGGACGCTCGGCAAGTTCCACCTGGCGGGCATCCCGCCCGCGCCCCGCGGCGTGCCGCAGGTCGAGGTCACGTTCGACATCGACGCCAACGGCATCCTGAACGTGTCGGCTCGCGACAAGGCCACGGGCAAGTCGCAGGCCATCACCATCACCGCGTCGTCCGGCCTGGCCAAGGAGGAAGTGGACCGCATGGTCCGCGACGCCCAGGCGCACGCCGAGGACGACCATCAGCGGCGCGAGCTGGCGGACCTGCGCAACCAGACGGACAACGCCGCCTACAACCTGGAGAAGCTGCTGAGCGAGAACCGGGAGAAGGTGGGCGCCGCGCAGGCGGCGGAGATCGAACAGGCCGTGAAGGCGGCGCGCGACGCGGCCGCGAACGAGGACGCGTCGGCCCTGCGCAGCGCGCTGGAGCGGGCGACCCAGCTGAGCCACCAGGTGGCGGCCTCGCTGTACCAGTCGGCCTCGCCGGACGGCACGGGGTCCCAGGGCGGGACGCCGGGCGACGCGGGCCAGCCCCCCGCCGGCGACGACGTGGTCGACGCCGAATACACGGTGAAGAACTAAGAGGTCGAGGGCGAAGCCCGAGACCTCGTGAGGCCGAACGGCGGAGCGAAGCGACGGTGTTCGGCAACTAAGGGAACGAGTGCATAGCGTTACTCATGACCCGCCGCGGCGGGCGTAACTGACGAGCAGGAGGAAGACAATGGCCATCGTTCGCTGGGAACCGTTCCGTGATCTGCTGAGCCTGCAGGAGCGCATGAACCGCATGTTCGGCGAGTACCGCCAGTCCGCCGGCCCCTCGGACGACGACTGGGCGCTGGGCGGGTCGTGGGCGCCCGCCGTCGACATCTACGAGCAGGGCAACGACATCGTCCTGAAGGCGGAGCTGCCGGGCGTCGACCCCAAGGACGTCGACATCCGGCTGGAGAACAACGTCCTGTCCCTGCGCGGCCAGCGCCGGCTGGAGACCGAGGTCAAGAAGGAGAGCTACCACCGCGTGGAGCGCTCCTACGGCTCGTTCAGCCGCTCGTTCACGCTGCCGTCGGTCGTCGACCAGGCCGCCATCAAGGCCGAGGTCAAGGACGGCATCCTGAAGCTCGTGCTGCCGAAGCGCGAAGAGGCGAAGCCGAAGCAGATCGAGATCGCGATCGCGAAGTAAGGCACACCCGTCTGCCGGCCGGAAAGGCCCCGGGGCCGTCTAAAGGCCCCGGGGCCTTCCGTCTTTCGAAAGAAGGGCGTTCGACCAGCGTCCACTCGGCAACACCCGTGGCCTCGACGCGCGACGGCGGGCGTCGGTGGAATTGGACAACTTTTCACGCGGTTCGGGCGTAACTGATACGTGAGAATGGGCTTGCATGAACGGACGGCCCGGCGGGAAGCGGGGATGACGGGGCGCGGCAACCGGAACGTTCCTTGCACACAATCGAGACGGACGGGAATCCCGCGGCCCCCGCAACTCGTAGGGAAAAGTGAAGCCGGTCGCTGCCCCTCGGGACGAAGCGCCGACTTGGAGGCTTGAGAGCTGATGAACAACCGGACACGGACGCTGGCGTCGTTCTTCTCGCTGGCCATGGCGGCCATGCTCCTGGGCGCCGTGGTGACCACCAACCTCCAGACGCAGTCCGCCCAGGCCGCAGCCGGAACGGCCGCGTCCGCCGAAGCGGCCGCGCCCGAGACCGCCCGGGTGCCTTCCGGGCCGGTCACGCTCGACACGTTCAAGAACATCGCGCGCCTCCAGACGCCCGGCGTCGTGAACATCAACACCAAGCGCACGGTGAAGCGCTCCTCCCGGGGCGGCGGAGGCCGCGACCAGTTCCGCGACTTCTTCGGCGACGACTTCATGGACCGCTTCTTCGGCCCCGACCGCGGCGGCGAGAGCCAGACGCAGCGCAGCCTGGGCTCGGGGTTCATCGTGGACAAGGAGGGCTACATCCTCACGAACCGGCACGTGATCGAAGGCGCCGACGACATCTCGGTCACGCTGTCCACGCAGCGGCCGGGCGCCGAGCCCTACGAGGCCAAGCTGGTGGGCAAGGACGCGCGCACCGACGTCGCGCTGCTCAAGATCGTCCCCAAGGGGGACCTGACGGTCCTGCGTCTGGGCAATTCGGAGCAGACGGAGCCGGGCGAGTGGGTCATGGCCATCGGGAACCCGTTCGGCCTGGGCGGGAACAGCGTGACGGTGGGAGTCGTTTCCTTCAAGGGACGCAACCTGACGCTCGGCGTGCAGGGCACCGGTGTCGACATGATCCAGACGGACGCGGCCATCAACCCCGGCAACTCGGGCGGCCCGCTGCTCAACACCAGGGGCGAGGTGATCGGCATCAACACGATGATCGTGACCGGCGGGCTGCAGCAGTCGGCGGGCGTCGGGTTCGCGGTGCCGATCAACGTCGCGAAGGAGATCCTGCCCCAGCTCCGTGACAAGGGGAAGGTGGTGCGGGGCTGGCTGGGCGTGCAGATCCAGGCCGTGGACGAGGCGACCGCGCGCAGCTTCAAGATGAAGGAGGCGCGCGGCGCGGTCATCTCGCAGATCACCGACGGCAGCCCGGCCGAGAAGGCGGGCCTCAAGCCGGAGGACGTGGTGCTGAGCGTCGACGACGTCACGATCCAGGACCAGACCGACCTCTCGCGCTACGTGGCCAGCAAGAGCCCCGGCACGACCGTGAACCTCAAGGTGCTGCGCGGCGGCGTGGAGCAGACGGTGCCGGTGACCCTGGGCACCTTCCCCGAGGAGACGGCGTCCGCGTCGGACGACGGCGAGGAGGGCGGCAGCGCTCAGCTGGGCATGACGCTGCGCAACCTGTCGCCGGAGATGGCGGAGCGACTGGACCTGCCGAGCGCGGTGCGGGGCGTCGTGGTCTGGGAGGTGGAGCCCGGGACGCACGCCGAGGACAGCGGCCTGCGCCGGGGCGACCTGATCGTCACCGTGAACGGCGCGCCGGTGGAGGACGTGGGGGCGTTCGAGCGCGAGATCGGAAAGGCCAAGCCGGACGGCGTCGCCCGCCTGCGGGTGCGCCGGGGAGACGGGTACTCGCTGGTGACGCTGCGACTCGACTGATGGCAGCCCCAGGGCAGGAGGAGGAGACCATGACGCGCGGCAAGACGACGACCCAGGCGGCCACGAACCGTGAACGCCATCGCATCCTGAAGGCCATGCTCGAGGCTCGCCGCGACGAGATCCAGTCCAAGCTCCGCTCGCGCCGCGAGACGCTGCCGGCCGAGGTGGCCGAGGTCAAGGACCCCGAGGAGCAGAGCGTCCACGACTTCGTGCAGGACGTCGAGCTGGCCCTGATGGAGATGAAGTCGGAGACGCTGGCCAAGATCGACGAGGCCATGATCCGGCTGGAGAAGGGCACGTACGGCACCTGCGCGGAGTGCGGGCAGGAGATCGCCGAGGCCCGGCTGCAGGCCGTGCCCTTCGCCGCGCTCTGCCGCGACTGCCAGCAGCGTGAGGAGGACATCCGGGAGGAGGAGACCCGCAGCGACAGGTCCTTCTTCAAGGAGATCACGCCACCCGTTACGCGATAACGTGTCGGGAGGCGCCCCTCCGCGGGCGCCTCCCCCCTTAGAAAGAGAGACATGAGCGATCCCAAGGACGACCGCGCCCCCGACTTCGAGTCGAGCGGCGTGCAGGAGGTGGACCTGAAGGAGGTGCCGGCGGAGATCGGCCTGCTGCCGCTGCGCGACACGCTCCTCTTCCCCCACGCCATCCTGCCCCTGGCCGTCGCCCGCGAGAGCTCCGTGGCCCTCGTGAACGACGCGGTGCGCGAGCGGAAGGTCATCGGCGTCGTGACGCAGCGTGACCCCTCGGTCGACGACCCGGTCGAGAGCGACCTGTTCCGGATCGGCACGCTGACGCACATCCACAAGATGTTCAAGTTCCCCGACGGGTCCTTGCGTCTGGTGGTGCAGGGCGTGCAGCGCTTCCGCCTGACCCAGGTCACGCAGTACCGGCCGTTCATCAAGGCCCGCATCGAGCTGCTGCAGGACCACGTGCCCCTCGAGCAGGAGATCGAGGTGCGCGCGCTGGCGCAGAGCGCGCAGGGCCTGTTCCAGCGCGTGGTGGAGCTCTCGCCCACCCTCTCGGACGAGCTGCAGGCGCTGGCCGCCAACATCAACGACCCCGCCCGCCTGGCGGACTTCGTCGCGGCCAGCCTGTCGTCCCTGTCCACCGCCCAGAAGCAGGAGATGCTGGAGACGCTCGACGTCAAGGCGCGCCTGGAGCGGCTCAACAAGGTGCTGGTGAAGGACCTGGAGGTGCTGGAGGTCGGCAACAAGATCCAGAGCCAGGTGAAGACCGAGCTGCAGAAGAACCAGCGCGAGTACTACCTGCGCGAGCAGATGAAGGCCATCCAGAAGGAGCTGGGCGAAGGCGACGACCAGCAGCGCGAGCAGGGCGAGCTGCGCGACAAGATCGAGGCGGCGGGCATGCCCGAGGACGCGAAGAAGGAGGCCCTGCGCGAGCTGGACCGCCTCTCCAAGATGTCCCCCGCCGCGGCCGAGTACACCGTGACCCGGACCTACCTGGACTGGCTGATCGCGCTGCCCTGGAGCAAGCGGACGGACGTCGAGATCGACCTCTTCAAGGCCAAGGAGGTCCTGGACAACGATCACTACGACCTGGAGAAGGTGAAGGAGCGCATCCTCGAGTACCTGGCCGTGCGCAAGATGAAGCCCGACATCAAGGGGCCCATCCTGTGCTTCGTCGGCCCTCCCGGAGTCGGCAAGACGAGCCTCGGCAAGTCCATCGCCAGCTCGATGGGACGCAAGTTCCATCGCCTCAGCCTGGGCGGCATGCGCGACGAGGCGGAGATC
>JAICEW010000426.1 GCA_025923995.1 Vicinamibacteria bacterium
CAGCTCCGTGGCACCGGGAATGCGGTCGAGGCCATACGCGTCGAACGGGCTGTTCTGCGGCTGGAAGTCGAGCGGACGCGCGACCACCTGCAGGTGCCCGGTCTGGACGGCCACCAGCGAGTCCGTGAGCTGCCGCGCGATCCCGTCCGAGAGCCCGCTGCCCAGGACCAGCGCGCCGCTGCCGAGCACCATGGTGCCGCCCGAGAGCAGCGTGCGCCGCTTGGCGCGCAGCAGGTTCCGGAACGCGATCGACAGGAGCGGGGTCATGCGGTCAGACGTACCGCAGGGAGTCGGCCGGACGCATGCGCGCGGCCATCACCGCCGGCCCGAACGCGGCGATCACGCAGACGACCACCATGAGGGCGGGGACGGTGACGACGCTCCACCAGTCGAGCGTCGGGAAGAGGTAGTCGCCTCCGTACGAGTAGCGCTGCGCCTCGCTGAAGGCCGGGATGCCGATACGTCCGAAGACGACCACCGCGGTGGCGCCCAGCGCGCCGCCCATCACGGCGGCGCCCAGGCCGAGGAGCACCGCCTCCGCCAGGTACAGGACCAGGACGCGGGAGCGCCGCACGCCGACCGCGCGCAGCGTGCCCACCTCGCGCGTGCGCTCGAAGACCGACATGAGCGCGGTGTTGAGCACGCCCGCCGCCACGATCAGCGTCATCACCATGTCCATGATGTCCGCCACGAACCGCGTGAGGGTCATGCCGCCGATGAAGGGGCCGCCCATCTCCTCCCACGTGCGCGCCTCGGCGGCGACGCCCTCGCGCGCGAAGGCCGCGTTGAGCGCGGCCGCGATGGGCGCCGCTTCGGCCTTCGGGTCCTTCTGCCGCAGGACGAGGACACCCGCCTGGTCGGGCGCGTCCATCAGCTCCTGCACCGCCGCCAGGTCCGCGTAGCAGGCGCCCCACTCGTACGCCTCCAGGCCCTTCACCCACCAGATGCCGGTGACGTCGAGCTTCACGGCCGACATCCGCCCGTCCGAGGTGTTGCCCAGCGCGACGATCGTGTCGCCGACCTTCGCGCCGAGCTTGCGCGCGACGCCGCGGTTGAGCAGCACGCCCTTCTCGCCCGGCTCGAAGTGGCGGCCCTCGCGCAGCGCGATCGCGGGGTACACCGCGGCGCGCGCGGCCGGATCGATCCCGATCAGGATCCCCTCCATCGACTCGTCGCCCGACGAGAGCAGCGCGCCCACCATCAACCTGGACAGCCCCGCCGCCAGCCGCGGCTCCGTCGCCAGCATGCGGTCGATGAGCGGCTTCGGTTGCGGGATCAGCCGGTAGTTGTTCTGCGGCACGATGAACGAGATCTCGCCGCCCTCGTCCGCGGCGGCGTCCTTCGCGTAGACCTGGATGTGCCCGAGCGTCGAGTCCTTGGCCGGCTCCACCACGGCCTTCTCCATGGCCGCGGTCCAGGCCCGGCCCAGGACCATGAGCGCGATCCCCAGCATCAGGGCGAGCGCGGTCAGGGCCGTGCGGCGCTTGTGGCGAAAGAGGTTGCGCAGGGCCAGGGTGAGCAGCAGCCGCACGCGCCCAATGTACCGCGGAACCCGGTTTCGCTTGATCCTCGCGGCCCCTTCGCTTGTAATGTGCGATCGGCCGCGCCGTGCGGCGTGTCATAGGGGCAGGAGCGAGCGCGAATGAGCCAGTTACGAGCCGCCATCACCTCGCTGGGGCTGCACGTGCCCGAGCGGGTCGTGACGAACGCGGACCTCGCGAAGTACGTCGACACCAACGACGAGTGGATCCGCACCCGCACCGGCATCTGCGAGCGGCACGTGGTGGAGCCCGGCACGCCCACCAGCGTGATCGCCGCCAAGGCGGCGCAGGACTGCCTGGAGCGCCGCGGCATCGCCCCGTCCGAGGTCGACCTCATCATCGTCGCCACCGTGACGCCGGACATGTTCTTCCCTGCCACCGCCTGCCTCGTGCAGGAGAAGATCGGCGCCACCAAGGCCTGGGGCTTCGACATCTCGGGCGCCTGCTCCGGCTTCGTCTACGCCTTCACCATGGGCGCACAGTTCATCCTGACAGGCGCGCACAAGAAGGTCCTGGTCATCGGCGCCGACGTGATGACGTCGATCCTCGACTACCAGGATCGGACGACGTGCGTGCTCTTCGGCGATGCAGCGGGCGCGGTGCTGCTGGAGCCGGCGACCGACGGCTCCGGCATGCTCGACTTCGCGCACGAGGTGGACGGCACGGGCGCGCCTTTCCTCTACATGCCCGGCGGCGGCAGCCTGCACCCGCCGACGCACGAGACCGTGGACCAGAAGCTGCACTCCCTGCGGCAGGACGGCGCGCACGTCTTCAAGTACGCCGTCCGCAAGTTCGCGGAGTCGGCCGCAGGCCTGCTCGCCCGCAACGGCTTCACCGGCGACGACCTCGACATCTTCCTGCCCCACCAGGCCAACATCCGCATCATCAACGCCGCCCAGGAGCGCATGGGCATCCCGGACTCCAAGGTGGTCAAGAACATCGACCGCTACGGCAATACGACCGCGGCGACGATCCCCCTCGCGATGGGGACCGCGCTGGACGAGGGCCGGCTGAAGGCGGGGAACCTGGCGATGATGGCGGCGGTCGGGGCGGGGTTCACCGTCGGGACGGCGCTGGTGCGGTGGACGGGGTTCGAGTGGAGCTAGCGCACCGGCTCTTCGCGTCACCATTGGTCAGAAGCGGTCACTAGAAAGTGACGGCGCCGTCTCGCGTCCCCGGCGGCATTCGGGGGCCGGGACGCCCCCCTGCGTCCGCCGAATCGATCAATGATGGCTCGCGAATCGATCGCGGCAGGCGTGCGCGGTTTGGGACCCCTGCGGTTCTCGGCCTACGATGTCCGACGGCTTGGAGGACGAGGCGACGAGAGCCCAGGAGTCATCTTGACCGCGCGTTGGTCCCTGACGCACGAGGCGCTCGGACAGCTGCTGGAGCGGCTGGGAACGGACCCGGTGACCGCCGGACGGGAGTACGAGGCGCTCCGGGCCCGCCTCGTGGACTACTTCGTCTGGAGGGGCGCGCATCATCCCGACGTCGCTGCGGACGAAAGCCTCGACCGGGCGGCGCGACGCCTGGAGGGGGGCGAGGCGGTCCAGCATATCGGCCCGTACGTCCACCAGATCGCCCGGTACGTCCTGCTGGAGCACCAGCGCCGCGATGTCCGCGAGCGGCGCGCGCTGGCGGGCGCGGCGCGCGAGCTGGCGGCGCCCGCGGACACGAGCGGCGAGCTGCCGAGCGCCTGTCTCCTCCGCTGCCTCCGCCAGCTCCCGGACGACGCACGCGCGCTCATCGTCGCGTACTACAAGGGCGAGGGCCGATCGCACCTCGAGAGCCGGCGCGCGCTCGCGAGCCGGCTGGGCATCTCCTACGACACGCTCAAGACACGGGCGCACCGCCTGCGCCTGCGTCTGGGCGCGTGCCTGCGCGAGTGCGTGAAGGCCGGTGGCCCGTGCGACTGACGGCGGACGACGCGGGGCGCGAGGCCGAGCTGCGGGCGTACCTGCTGGGCGCGCTGCCCGCCGCGCGACAGGATGAGATCGACGAGCAGGTGATCTCGGACGCGGACCTGCACGCGGAGGTGCAGGCGACCGCGGACGACCTCATCCATGCCTACCTGGCCGGGGAGCTGACGCCCGAGGACCGCGACCGCTTCGAGGCGCACTTCCTCGCCTCTCCCCCCCAGCGCGAGCGTGTCGCGTTCGTGCGCGGCCTGGTGACGGCCGTGGAGAGCATGGATGCGGCCGCTCCCCCCTCACCGGTGGCGCCGCTCGGCGTGACACCGGCCGCAGGCCGAGCCTCGATCGCGGTGTGGGCCGCGGTCGCGGCGGGACTGGTGGCGGTTCTTGGCGCCGGCTGGCTCTATCTCCAGAACGCGCGCCCGCGCGAGGGAGGCGGTCCGATCGCGGAACGGCCCTCAGCGGCCCCGTCGTCTCCCGCGGCCATCGACCCGAGCCCCGATCCGGCGGTCACGCCCGCGCCGGGCCCCACCGTGGTCGCGCTGCGGCTTCCCGCCCGATCCCCGGGCCAGCCCGTCGACCTGCCGTTGGGCGCGGAGACGCGTACGGTTCGCCTCGAAGTACCGGTGAGCGACGGCGACAGCGCCACGTTCGACGCGGTGCTTCGGCGGCCCAACGGTGAAGAAGTGTGGCGGGAGGAGGGACTGGCCCCCAAGCGCTTCGGCGCGCCGATCGTCGTGACGGCCCCGACCGATGTGCTGGCCGACGGGGAGTACGTCCTGACGCTTCAAGGCGAGCCGACGCGAGAAGGCTCAGGCTCGAGCGCGTCCCGCTATCGCCTGCGGGTGTTGCGGACGCCCTGAGCGCGCCGCGGCCGACGCGCTAGCGCCAGTCGCCGTAGAGCTGGAAGCTCGCCCAGCGCAGCGGGTGATGCCCGGCGCGGATCGCGGCGCGCTGGGCCCGGCGCAGGGCCTCGTCCTTCGCCAAGCCCTCCTTCAGCGAGCCATAGAACCAGCTCATGAACTGCGGCGTGGACCGATCCGGGACGCGCCAGAGCGAGGCCATCACGGACCGTGCGCCCGCATAGTGGAAGGCACGCGTCAGACCGAGCATGCCTTCGCCCGCGGCTTCCGTGCCGGCGGCGCTGCGGCAGGCGGACAGCGTGAGCAGGTCGGCGTCGAGACGCAGCCGTTCGAAGACCTCCCAGACGCGCAGCCGCCCGTCGTCGTCGGGGGCCGGACCGGGGCTCAAGGCGAGAGCCGACTCCAGGGGCAGGCGCTCCTCGAGCAGGCCATGGCCGGCGAAGTGCACATAGCGGAAACGTCCCGCCACGGCCTCCATCTGCGGCTTCGAGGCGGCGGCACCCAGGAAGACCTGGGCACGCGGGAACGCGTCCCGGAGGGCGGCCACCTCGCGGCGACTTCCCGCCAGGGAGGGCAGGCCCGGCGCCTCGG
>JAICEW010000427.1 GCA_025923995.1 Vicinamibacteria bacterium
CCACAGCGTGGCGCCCAGCATCGCGAGGCTCGCGAGCATCCACCCCGACGCCCAGACCCAGGCGGGCAGCAGGAAGAGCCGGGCCATCGTCGCGGCGTCGGACGGTCCGTCGGCGAGGACCAGGACGCGGATGTCGAAGACCGCGTTCAGCGCGACCTGGACCGCGAGCAGGCCCAGCACGAAGCGGACCGCACCGGCCAGGCCCTGGCGCGCCAGCGCGATCACCGCGACGCCCAGCGCGAGCACGACCGCAGCGCCGAAGAGGTTGCGCATCCAGAGGACGAGTGTCAGGAGCAGGCAGCTCCCGATGCCGAGCAGGATGGCGTGAGCCCAGCGCTCGACGCGCGTCGCCGCCATGAGCACGCAGCCGACCACCGCGGCGCCGAGATACCCGGCCGAGCTCACGATGCCCCGAGCCAGGCGGTTGGTCGGCACCAGGCTCTGCGTGAGGCCGCTGGTGTCGGGCTGGATGACGATCGAGCGCACGCTGCCGCCGACCAGGACGGCCGCCAGCGCGTGGCTGCACTCGTGGACCCAGGTCGTGAAGAGCTTGAAGGGGTAGAGCAGGATCGGAGCCCACGGCGTGAGGCTCACGGCCAGCGAGACCGCGGCCGCGATCCAGAGCCAGTCGCCGCCCGTGCGCCGCGACGGGCTCAGTTTGACACCCGCGCGAGCCGGTTCCTATAATCCGAGTTTGCCGTTCGACCCGCCCTGGTCCTCAGTAGCTCAAGGGTAGAGCATCCGGCTGTTAACCGGAGGGTTGTAGGTTCGAATCCTACCTGAGGAGCCAACCCCTCTCTGACGTGTCAACGACTTGCCGGCGCCCCTTCGCACGAATGTCCCTCAACTGTCCCATGTCCCCGGCGAGTCCGGCGCATGCCCCTGAACTCGGCCAGGTCGTGCGCGCGATCGACAACGTAGATGTACGGTCGGCGTCCTCGTATCCGATGTCTCCCGTGTGGAGCCAGCCTTCTTCGTCGAGCACCCGGCGCGTCACCTCGGGATTGTTCAGGTATGCCTTCATGACCTGCGGACCGCGGAGGCGTTACCTCGTCCAGGGCAATGCCTCGGCCGCCACGGTCGGCTACGCCGAGAGAACCGAGCCCCTCCACGCAACTGGTTCAGGCAGATCTCGGTCGATTTCTGAGGCCGGTTCTTGCCCAGCGGCAGAGCTGCCTCCTCGGTGGCCCCGGGGCAGTCACCTCATGGCCTCCGTCTGCGTGGGGCCGGTCTGAGAATGGTCAGGGACAGCCACTTCGCCTGGTGGCGGGAGAGGATGCGCGCGTGGGACTACTTGTTCGCCGTGGTCTTGAGCTCGAACTGCCCGCGCTGAGCCTGCCGGCGGAAGCTGCCGAGGCGACCGCCGCGCGTGTGCGGCTTCGTTCGGCGCCTCAGCAGGCTCGGGCGGCCAACGTCTCGCACTCCGGCTCACGCCCGGCCACCAGCCGGCGACCCACCAGCGGTCCCCGCCGTGAGGTGATCACGGTGTAGCGCCTCTCTCCACCTTCCTCTTCGACATACAGGATCACCCAGTCCCGCGTGGTGCCCAGCCGGTGGGCGCGCGCGGTGTGTTGCTGAAGAGCGCGGTGTAGTGCCGCGGGCCACGCTGCGTGTGCAGGATGGGCAGCCACGCCTCGGCGCGGGGGTTGAAGCGGCGGGGCGCGATGCGCGGCAGCCGGCCCGCGGCCGCCTGGGCGCGGTACTCGGCGTCGACGCTCAGTAACTCCGCCACGGACGGCTCGGCAACGTCGAGCGCGCACGGCTGACGCAGGCGTCCCAGGCGCTCGGCGAGCGACTCGCGGATCCCGGCCAGGCGCTTGGGTCCGATG
This sequence comes from Vicinamibacteria bacterium, assembly GCA_025923995.1. GTDB lineage: Bacteria > Acidobacteriota > Vicinamibacteria > Fen-336 > Fen-336 > JAICEW01. The sequence goes on from JAICEW010000427.1 coordinate 1,830, forward strand.
CCCGCGAGGGATTCGAGCCGACCGTCGTGCGCAGCGCTTTCCAGCTCCTCGAGGCTCTCGATGCCCAGCTCGTCGTGCAGGCGCGCGGCGGTGCGGCGGCCGATACCGGGCACGGTGGCCAGCAGCGCCGACGGCTCGGCCGCACCACGCAGGCGCTCCAGCATGGGCAGCCGACCGGTGAGGACGACCTGGCGGATGGTGCGCGCCAAGCTGGGACCGATCTCGGGGAGCCCGTCCAGCGAAGCCAGCCCGCCCTCCCGCACGAACTCGGACACCGGCCGGTCCAGGTTGCGCACCACGGCGGCGCCGCGGCGGTAGGCCTGGACGCGGAAGCGGTTAGCGCCCTGCTCCTGGAGGATCTGGGCCACCTCGTCCAAACGGCCGGCCACCGCTGCGTTGAGGGGATGCACGCGTCCTCCGATCTCATCGTGCACCCGCGGCGGTCCGGGACGAGTCCGATCGGGCGCATGATCGCGCCGACGGCCGCACAGCCCGGGGCTGTCGCCAAGAGGGTCACCACCGCAGAACGTTCGCGTGTCCGGGGCCGGCGGCGCGAATGTTGCCGCCCGGCGGACCTCGAACTGCGGTGGTCGAGATCTTGGTGCCCCGACCGATCGCCCGCTCCGGCTCGAGCCTAGGGTCCCTTCGCTTCCCGCTCGTGGGTACAGAACTCGCCCACGACTGGCCCGGCCAGCCGCACGAAGTCCCCCCACGACATCTCCACCAGCTCCCGGTGCGTGCCGGCCTCGAAGAACACGGGCTCGTCAGGATGGAAGCAGGCGTCAACGTAGAGCGGCATGTCGTAGAGACGGCCCAGGGGCGGCATGGCTCCCAGTTCGCAGTCCGGAAACAGCTGCTGGACCTCGTCTTCGCCGGCCAGCCTGAGGCGGTCGGACTGGGCCAGCCCGCGCAAGGCGTCGAGGTCGAGGCGGCACGAGGCGGGCAGCACGGCCATCAGGTACTGGCCCCGAGCCGCGCGCACCACGACGACCTTGGCGACATCCCGCCCCGGGACGCGTGTCACCTGGGCGACGCGCTGGGCCGTCGTCGCGTAGGCGTGAGGAAGGGTGCGGAAGGGAACGTGCTTCTCCTCGAGCAGTGTCTGCACGCGCAAATTGATGGACATGGTCGTACTCCACTCACAGGCAGAGCAAGCCGCGTTCCAACCCAGTGAATGTCTCGTCTTCCGTCCCGGCCAGCGAGTGTGACGGCTCGGTCTCGGAATCGACCTCTGATCGAGCGAGAACGCGCGACACTCGACGGAGCGTGGTGGCGACGTTCGGGCCAGGCCGAAGTCGTCGCGACGGCCCCGCGGACCCGGCGACGAGGAGGAGGTCCGGTCCCGTTCGCCGCCTCGGCTGGCGCAGGTGCCACCTGCTATGCTTGGCGGCAACGACGGTGAAGACGGCTCTGGAGGTCTCCCCTGCAGTCCATCGAAACGCTGCTCGGCCGGATCAGTGACTTCGTCTGGGGACCGCCGCTCCTCGTCCTGCTGTTCGGCACGCACCTCTTCCTGACCGTCCGCCTGCGCTTCATCCAGCGCTACCTGCCCACGGCCATCCGCATCTCGTTCCGTCGGGAACGCGAGGGCGCCGGCGACATCAGCCAGTTCGGCGCGCTCACGACGGCGCTGGCCGCCACCATCGGCACCGGCAACATCGTCGGCGTGTCCACCGCCGTGGCGGCCGGCGGCCCCGGCGCCGTGCTCTGGATGTGGCTGACCGGCGTCTTCGGCATCGCGACCAAGTACGCGGAGGCCGTGCTGGCCGTGAAGTACCGCATCAAGACGCCGAGCGGAGACATGGGGGGCGGCCCCATGTACGTGCTCGAGCGCGGGCTCGGGATGCGTTGGCTGGGCGTCGTGTTTGCGGTGCTCACCGCGGTCGCGGCCTTCGGGATCGGATGCATGGTGCAGGCGAACTCGATCAGCTCGCTGCTGCACGAGAGCTACGCGGTGCCCACCTGGGTCAGCGGGCTGGTCATGACGGTGCTCACAGCGGTGGTCATCCTCGGGGGCATCAAGTCGATCGCGACGGTGTGCGAGAAGCTGGTGCCGTTCATGGCGGTGTTCTACGTGCTGGGCTGCCTGGTCCTGCTCGTCGTCCACGCCGAACGCCTGCCGGAGACCTTGCGCCTGATCCTGGCGTCCGCGTTCACCGGCCAGGCGGCGATGGGTGGCTTCCTGGGCGCGGGCGTGCGCGAGGCCATCCGCTACGGCGTCGCGCGGGGGCTCTTCTCCAACGAGTCCGGGCTGGGCAGCGCACCGATCGTGGCCGCGGCCGCGCAGACGAAGAACCCTGTACGGCAAGCGCTGGTGTCGTCCACGGGCACGTTCTGGGACACGGTCGTGGTGTGCGCGCTGACCGGCCTGGTCGTCGTCAACTCGCTGCGCTGGACCGAGGGCCTCAAGGGCGCGGCGCTGACCAAGGCCGCCTTCAACGATCTGGGCTTCGTCGGTCCCGTCATCCTCAGCATCGGCCTGCTCACGTTCGTCTTCTCGACGATCCTCGGCTGGTCGTATTACGGGGAGAAAGCGGCGGAATACCTGATCGGCGAGCGTGCGGTGAAGCCCTACCGCCTTCTCTGGGTCGTCGCCGTGATGGTCGGGTCCGTGGCCACCATGCCCGCCGTGTGGGCCTTTGCCGACATCGCGAACGGCCTGATGGCCGTGCCGAACCTCGTCTCCCTCATCGCGCTCAGCGGCGTGGCCGCGGCCGAGACGCGGCACTACCTGTGGGAGGGCGACATCGAGCGGTCCGCGGACGCACCGGCGGCTTGATGCCGCCAGCGCGCGGCCTGCTCCAGGCTCGTCCTCGGCTCGAATCGAGCTGAGGCGGTCGCGCTCTGGTCACCGGCGCGCGCCCTCCGCGAGTGATGCTGCTGATCGTGCTCGACGGCATGCGCGCGGACTACGTCGATCGGCGTGCGGCTGATCTGCCCGAGCTCACTCGCCTGAGACGCGAGGGCGCCTCCTTCGTTCAGGCGCGCGTGACGCACGCGCCCTCGATCACGACCGCGGGTCACGCGACGATCGCCACGGGGACCGACCCGCGCC
>JAICEW010000428.1 GCA_025923995.1 Vicinamibacteria bacterium
AGGAGCTGTGACAGCGTCGCGGCCATGACGTAGGCGATCGCTCCCGCCATCCCGCAGCCGTACGAGACGACCTGCCCCAGCATGCCGGCCACGACCGGCGCATCGTCCAGCGGATACGAGGGCCGGATGGCCAGCGAGGCGGCGACGATGAGGCGGGTGGTCAGAAGTGCCCCGACCGCCAGGACCACCGCCAGGCCGGAGCCGTGGCTCCGGAAGGCGAGCCCCGCGAACAGGGCGAGCGGCACCAGCACGAACCGCGTCATCACGACCCACTGCATCGCCCGCACGACGTGCCGGCCGGCCAGCGGGGCCTTGGCGATCGCCCAGGCGGCGGGCGCGCTGGCGCTCTGGCGCGCGACCGCCAGCCCCTCGAGCGTGATCGACACCAGGATGGAAGAGAGCACGGCCATCGGCAGGACGCCGGCGTCGCTCCAGAACCCCCAGGCGGCGAACCCGACCGCCAGGATCGTGGTCACCACGCCGCGCATGCGCGACACCTCCTCGCGCCGTCCGACGGTCAGGATGCACGCGGTGAGCGCCGCCGCCGGCATCGGCAGCAGGACGCGCAGGACGGGGAGGCGCGCGGCCGCGGTCAGCATCCGCGCCAGCAGCGGAGCGCGGGCCAGCCGCGCGCGCGTGGTGGTCTCGAAGATCGAGTCGGCGGAGGCGCTCCGTGCGTAGCGCGCGAACAGCAGCACGCACGAGCCGAGCAGCGCGAGCACGCCGGCGCGCTTCAGGTTGGACGCGAGGCCCCAGTCGTCGGTGCAGAACCGCGCGAGCCAGGTGGACGGCAGCGCCTCCAGGACGGCCGCCGGCAGCGGCGGAGGACCGCTCGCCTCGGTGACCGCGGCCAGCGTGGACCAGCTCACGAGGCCGATGAGCACGACGATCCCCAGCTGCGTCGCCATGCGGATGCGGTCGGCGCCGAAGCGCTGCACGCCCGCCCGCAGCACCAGGACCCAGAGCAGCACCAGCGCGAAGGCGCCCGCGGCCAGCACGATCAGCAGCGCCGGGACCTGCAGCGGATGGAGGCCCAGCCGCCAGGTCGCGGCCAGCAGGGGCAGCAGCGCATAGGCGAGCACGATGATCGCGGCCGTGCAGAACAGCAGCACCGCCATCGCGGCCAGGTGCGTGGCGCTCGAGATCGGCTTGGGCAGCAGGATCTCGGCGCGGCGCATCCGCACGTCGTCCGCCTCGGCCGTGATCATGAGCGCGACGATCACCAGGGCGGAGGCGAACGTCCGCGCCAGGTAGGTGTCGAGGTCCACCGTCCGCAGGGCGCCGCCGGCCGCCAGCAGGCCGAGGAAGCCCATCGAGAACAGCGTCTGCAGCAGCGGGTGGCCGCGCATGCCGCTCGAGCCGTCCGTCCCGCGCCGCATCATCTGGGCGGAGAGCAGGCGCACCAGCGCCCTCAGCTGGCGGAAGTCGATGCGTCCCTCGTGCGGGACGAAGGGGATCGCGCGGCCGCCGGGCCGCACGCCGGCGGTCACGCGCCCTCGCGCGTCAGCGAGAGCAGCGCCTCCTCGAGCGAGGGCGCGCCCAGCGCCGCCTGGACCTCGTCGACGGTCCCCGTGGCCAGCACCCGGCCGCGGTGCAGCACCGCCACGCGCGTGCAGACCAGCTCCACGATGTCGATGAGGTGCGACGAGTACAGGATGGTGCGGCCCTCGGCGGCCAGCGCCGCCATCAGGTCCTTCACGCGGGCCACCGTCTCGACGTCGAGCCCGTTGAGCGGCTCGTCCAGGATGAGCACGTCGGGATCGTGGAGCAGCGCCGCCATCCAGCACACGCGCTGCTTGAGGCCCTTCGAGAGCGCCGCGATGGGCTCGCCCGCCCGCGCGGCCAGGTCGAAGAAGCGCAGCCAGTGCGCGACCCGCTCGGCGACGCGCTCCTCCGCCAGCCCGTAGAGCCGGCCGGTCAGCGTCAGGTACTCGTGCGGCGAGAGCTTGTCGAACAGGGCGCCCGACTCCGGCAGGTAGCCCACGCGCGCCTTGGCCTCCAGCGGGCGCTCGACCACGTCGATGCCCGCCACGCGCACCCGGCCGCTGGTGGGGCGGATGAGCCCGGCCACGATCTTCAGCGTGGTGGTCTTGCCCGCTCCGTTGGGCCCCACGTAGCCGAACACCTCGCCCCGCGCGACCTCGAGCGTGACGCCCGCCAGCGCCTCGGCCGTGCCGAACGCCTTGCGCACCTCCTCGACCGCGATCGCCGACACCGCGGGCGTCAGGCGCGCCCCCGCTGGCGCGGTCGCGTCTGCGCCCCCGCCGCGGCGACCGCTCGCGCGGCGTCTACTGCGCCCCAGCCCTGCCGATCCGCGTCGATGCCGGCGATGCGCCGCGCGGTCCCGACGAGCAGGCGCTTGAGCTCGACCGGCTGCAGCGACGGGTTCGCCTCCAGCATGACCGCCGCGACGGAGGAGACGATGGGCGCGGCGAAGCTGGTGCCGTCCACGTGCTTGTAGGCCCCCGAGATCACGTTGTGGCTGCGGATCTTCAGCGCGACCAGCTGGCGCAGGAAGGACAGGTCGGCGGCCAGGGCCGCGTCGAGGTCGGTGTCGACGCCGGGCTGGGCCGCGAGCGTCGCGCGCAAGGTGTCGTCGGGCGCGTCCTCCAGGCGGCTCAGCAGCTCGGCCTGGTCCGCGGTCGGCGTGCCGGGGAGGATGGGCGCGGGCACCCAGATGCCCGGCGCGATCACCTCGGGCTTCTGCAGCCCGTCCACGGTGGGCCCGTAGCTCGAGTGGTACATGCCGTAGGCCGAGAAGGCCAGCCGGTTCTGGTCGTCGAGCCCGCCCACGGTCAGCACGGAGGGCGCGGACGCGGGCGGCAGGACGGGATGTCCCGGGAGGTGCCCGGCATTGCCGGCCGCCGCGCAGACGAGCAGTCCCTCCCGCGCGGCCCGCTCCGCCGCCTGCGAGAGCGCGTCCTTGAGGTACGACGCCTCGTAGTCGCCGCCGCAGCTGACGTTCACGATGCGGATGCCGTAGCGCCTGCGGTTGCGCACCACCCAGTCGAGGCCGCGGCGGATGTCGTCGTGCTTGATGCGGCGCATGGAGCCGCACTTGACGAGCACCAGGTCCGCCTCCGACGCGATCCCGCGGTACAGGCCGCCCGAGAGGCGGCCGTTCCCGCAGGCCACGACCGACGTCATCATCCCGTGCCAGCTCGACGCGTCCGGACGCTTGAGCACCTCGGCCCGGGCCCCGGGGTTGGTGATGTCCACGTACTTCAGGATGCGGTCCCGCGGCTCGACCAGGTCCGGGTGCGCGTAGAACCCGGAGTCGAGGAACGCGATCGTCACCCCCCTGCCGCGGTACCGGTCGGGCGCTCCCAGCCGGACGGGCGTGGGCAGGATGGAGCCGGCGGCGAACGAGTCCTCGTGCGCCGAGAGGGCTGCGAGCGCGCCCGCGAAGCGCTCGGCGCACTCGCGGCAGAGGCCGAAGTCGGGCCGCCATCCTGGCGTGTTCACGGCCACCAGCGCGACCACCTGCGCGGGGAGGCCGATCGCGGGCTCGGCGACGGCGCCCGTCACGTGGCAGAGGGGACACGTGGGGCCCACCGCGATCGGCGGGCCGTCGGCCGAAGGATCCCGCACGGAGCTCAAGGCAGCGCGAGGCTAATGTGCGCGCGCATCGCGGTCAAACCACGGCGGGGCGCCGGCCGGCTGCGGTATGATCGAGGCTTCGGAGGAAAAGCGAGAATGGCGCTGTTCAGAACCGGGAATCCGGCGCTGTCGGAGAAGACCTTCCGCGACCTGGCCCGCACCGGCGACGGGGTCATGACGCTGCAGGGCACCGTCAACAAGACGGGCATCGGCATCCTGATCGTGGCGGCCGGGGCCGTCGTCACCTGGAACATGGAGCAACCGATCCTGCTCCTCGTCCTGGGCGCCATCGGCGGGGCGATCCTGGGCTTCGTCACCGTCTTCAAGAAGACCTGGGCCCCGGTGACCACACCCATCTACGCCCTGCTCGAGGGGCTGGTGCTGGGCGCCGTCTCGCGGATGTACGACCAGCAGGTCGAGGGCATCGTGCCGCTCGCGGTGGGGTGCACGATGGGGACGCTGGGCGCGCTCCTGCTCGCCTACACCTCGCGGCTGATCAAGGTCACCGAGAACTTCCGCCTGGGCCTGTTCGCGGCCACCGGCGGCATCGCGCTGCTGTACCTGGTCTCGATGGTGCTGGGCTTCTTCGGCATCCGCATCCCGCTCATCCACGAGGCCGGCATCGTCGGCATCGGGTTCAGCGTGGTCGTGGTGACGATCGCGGCGCTCAACCTGGTGCTGGATTTCGACTTCATCGAGCGCGGCTCCGCGATGGGCGCGCCCAAGTACATGGAGTGGTACGCGGCGTTCGGCCTGCTGGTCACGCTCATCTGGCTGTACCTCGAGATCCTGCGCCTGCTGGCCAAGATCATGGGCAGCAAGGACCGCCGGTAGGGAACATGGACATCGACGCCATCCAGGCCGCCTTGTCGCAGGAGCAGATCGACGGCTGGCTGCTCTACGACTTCCGCGGCAGCAACCCCATCGCACGCAGCGTGATCGGCTTCGACGACCACCAGATCGCGACGCGCCGCTGGTTCTATCTCATCCCGCGCGCCGGCGAGCCGGTCGCCATCCAGCACGTCATCGAGCCCAACGCGCTCAAGGGCCGGCCGGGGAAGCCCGTCCTCTACCGCTCCTGGCGCGATCTGGAGGCGCTGCTCAAGACCCACCTGGGTGGCATGAAGCGGGTGGCCATGGAGTACAGCCCCGGCGCGGCCATTCCCTACGTGGCGCGGGTGGACGCGGGCACCATCGAGATGGTGGAGTCGGCCGCCGCGGTGAAGGTCGTGAGCTCGGCCGACCTCGTGCAGATGTTCGAGTCGCGCTGGACGCCG
>JAICEW010000429.1 GCA_025923995.1 Vicinamibacteria bacterium
GGAGTGCCCGTCCCGGTGATGAGGTTCTCTTCCCCCACCGCCAGGGCGAAGGTGCCGTCGGGAGCGGCCATCCCTCCCGAGCCGCGAACGTTGTCCCAGAGCCGTCCATCGAAGGTATTGGTGCCCTTCAGGGCCGCGAACTGCGGCAGGTCGGTCATCTTCTTGTCGTGGGGGATGATCACGATCGCGACGTTGGCCTTCTTCAAGGCCTCCTGGGCCGCCGGGTTGTTGCCGATGAGCTGGGTGATGAACACCTCGCAGGCCGCCAGGGCCTTGGGATCCACCCCTTCGCCGACGATCAGCACCCCGAGATGCTCGCGCGGCCCGGCCGCGGGTGGCGCGGCGCCGGAGGCAGCGGCTCCCGTCATCCAGTCCGGCAGGGGGATCGGCGGGACCGGCTCCGGGCCCCCGGTCACGACCCGCCCGCACGCCGGCGCGACGGCGCTCGCCTGCGATCCGACCGCCGCCTGGGCGCCCCGACCGCGGTGTCCTGCCACGCGACCGTGCCGCCCACGATGGTCGCGACCGGCCAGCCGCGGAGCGTCCAGCCGCCGTAGGGCGTGTTGCGCCCCTTGGACTGGAAGCGCGCGGGATCGACCGTGCGCTCCCGGTCGAGATCGAGGATCGTGAGGTCCCCGGGAGCGCCGAGCGCCAGCGACCCTCCCGGCAGGCCGAGCACGCGCGCGGGGTGAGTCGAGAGCAGCTCGACCAGACGCGGGACCGACACGATGCCCGTGCGCACCAGCCGGTCCAGGCACAGCGCGACCGCGGTCTCGAGGCCCACGATGCCGAACGCGGCCTGGTCGAACTCGACCTTCTTGTCGTCCACCGTGTGCGGGGCGTGGTCCGTCGCGATGCAGTCGATGGTGCCGTCGCGGAGCCCCTCGATCACCGCCAGCCGGTCGGCCTCGGCGCGCAGCGGCGGGTTCATCTTGGTCGCGGTGTCGTACTCCGTGTCCCTCACCACCTGGTCCGTGAGCAGCAGGTGGTGAGGCGTCGCCTCGGCCGTCACGCGCACGCCGCGCCGCTTGCCCCGCCGCACCGCGTCCACCGACGCCGCGGTCGAGATGTGCGCGATGTGCACCTTCCCGCCGGTCAGCTCCGCCAGCAGCACGTCACGCTCGACCATGACCGCCTCGGCCGCGCCCGGCCATCCGCGCAGGCCCAGCAGCGTCGCGACCGGGCCCTCGTTCATGGGCGCCTTCTCGGTGAGGCTCGGCTCCTCGCAGTGGTCGATCACCGTGAGGCCGAAGGCCTGCGCGTACTCGAGCGCGCGGCGCATCACGCGTGCGCTGGCCACCGGCCGCCCGTCGTCCGAGACCGCGACGCAGCCCGCCTCGCGCAGGTCCCCGTACTCGGCCAGCTCCTCGCCCTTCGAGCCGCGCGTGATGGCCCCGATCGGGTAGACGCGCACCGCGCCGTCCGTGCGCGCGCGCTCCAGGATCGCGCGCGTGATGCCCGCGGTGTCGTTCACCGGCTCGGTGTTCGGCATCGCGCACACGGCCGTGAAGCCGCCCGCGGCGGCGGCGCGCGTGCCGGTCGCGATCGTCTCCTTGTCCTCGCGCCCCGGCTCGCGCAGGTGCGTGTGCAGGTCGATGAAGCCCGGGCACACCACGCGGCCGCGGGCCTCGAGGACCGTCGCGCCCCTGGTGGGGATCCGCTTTCCCACGGCGACGATCCGGCCGTTCTCGATCCGCACGTCGGCCGGGCCGTCGATGTCGTGCGCGGGATCGACCACGCGCCCGCCCTTGACGACGATCGCGCTCACAGCGAGGCCTCCGGCGCGCCGCCCAGCAGCAGGTAGAGGACCGCCATGCGCACGGCCACGCCGTTCGTGACCTGGTCCAGGATCACGGACCAGGGCCCGTCGGCCACCTCGCTCGCGATCTCGACCCCGCGGTTCATGGGCCCGGGGTGCATGATGAGCGCGTCCTTCTTCGCGTGGCGCATGCGCGCCGCGGTCAGGCCGTAGCGCGCGTGGTACTCGCGCAGGCTGGGCACGAACCCGCCCGCCATCCGCTCCGACTGGATCCTCAGCATCATGATCGCGTCCGCTCCGCGCACCGCCTCGTCGATGTCGTGCGTCACCGGGGCCAGCGCGCCCAGGCCCGGCGGGACGAGCGTGGGTGGCGCGCACAGCCGCACCGACGCGCCCAGCTTCGTCAGCAGCCAGAGGTTCGAGCGGGCCACGCGGCTGTGCAGGAGGTCGCCCACGATCGCGACCGTGAGCCCCTCGAGGCGCCCCTTCTTCTGGCGCAGCGTGAGCGCGTCCAGCAGGGCCTGGGTGGGGTGCTCGTGCGCGCCGTCGCCGGCGTTGACGATGGCGGACTTGCAGTGGCGGGCCAGGAAGTGCGGCGCCCCCGACGAGGCGTGCCGGACCACGATCATGTCCGGGTTCATCGCCTCCAGGTTGCGTGCCGTGTCGAGCAGCGTCTCGCCCTTGGTGACGCTCGAGGTCGCGGTCGCGATGGTGAGGCTGTCCGCCGAGAGCACCTTCTCCGCCACCTCGAAGGACGCGCGGGTGCGGGTGGAGGCTTCGTAGAAGAGGTTCACGACGGTCTTGCCGCGCAGCGCCGGGACCTTCTTGATCGGACGGTCGAGCACCTCGCGCAGCCCGTCGGCCGTGTCCAGGATCGCCAGGACGTCCTCCCGCGACAGCGGCTCGATGCCGAGGAGGTGGCGGTGGCGGAAGCGCGTCACCGGCGGCCCTTGGCCTTGCGCCGTGCGGGGGCGGGCGCGCCGTCCTTCTCCAGCAGCAGGACACGGTCCTCGCCGTCCGTTTCCTGGAGGCGCACCTGCACGACCTCGTCGCGGCGCGTGGTCAGCTGCTTGCCCACGAAGTCGGCGCGGATGGGCAGCTCGCGGTGCCCGCGGTCCACCAGCACCGCCAGCTGGATGCGGTCGGGCCGGCCGAAGTCGATCAGCTCGTCGAGCGCGGCGCGCACGGTGCGTCCGGTGTAGAGGACGTCGTCCAGCAGCACGACCGTGCGCCCGTCGATCGAGCAAGGGATCTCCGTGCCCTGGATGACGGGGTTGGGCGCGATCGTGGTCAGGTCGTCGCGGTAGAGCGTGATGTCGAGCGCCCCCACCGCCGGGGCCTGGCCGCCGGCGTCCTCGATGAAGCGCGCGAGGCGCTGCGCGAGGGGCACGCCCCGCGTGCGGATGCCGACCAGCACCGTGCGTCCCGTGTCGGGGTGCTTCTCCACGATCTCGTGGGCCATGCGCACCAGCGCGCGATGGAGCCGTCCGGCGTCCATCAGCTCCTGGCGCACGCGGAAGCCGCCGAGCCCCGCCACGCCTAGCTCACCTTCCCGCCGTCCGGGATCGGCCGCTCCGGCATCAGCAGCACCTGCTCGCCCTTGCCGTTGTCGACCGCCAGCACCAGCACCTCCGACTCGAACCCGGCGACGCGCTTGGACGGGAAGTTCGTGACCGCGACGACCTGCAGTCCGACCAGGTCGGCCGGCTCGTACAGGTCGCTGATCTGTGCGCTGGAGCGCCGCACGCCCAGTGCCCCGAAGTCGATGCGCAGCGCGAAGGCCGGCCGGCGGGCGCCCTTCAGGACCTCGGCGGAGGTGATCGTGCCCACGCGCACGTCGAGCGACAGGAACTCGTCGATGCTCGCCAAGGCAGGCCGGATCGTACCGCGGCTGTTGCACCGTGAGCAAACCTCCGGGAACCTGGGCCGTCTGTCGCCGTGACCGGCTTCGGGGGCGCGAGTCCCCGGGCCCGTGGGTTCCGCACGGGCCCCGGGGCGGGGACTCCATCCCGTGGCCGGCCCGCAGGAACCCGCCGATCCACACATTTGTCCCGATACGAGCGTGTGACGACATAAACGTCGCCACTGATCATGGCTCACCAAGGGCGGACAACCTGCTGATTCCAGGCCGCTTCCACCGCCGCGGCCGCCCGCGGAGTGCCGGGAACGCGCCTTGCTCGACTCCCCGTGAACCGACACTGTGGAGACTCGATGATGAGATGCGCTCGAAGCCTCACCCGAAGTGTGTCCGTGCTCGCCCTGGGCCTGCTGGCCGTGTCCACCGCGCGCGCCGGCGCGGAAGACGCGGCGACGCCGGCCGCCGATTCCGCCTCTCCTTCGCCTGAGCCGGCACCGCCGCCGGCCGATCCCTCTCCTGCGCCCGCCGATCCCGCCGCTCCTCCCACGGTCGAATCCTCGCCGGCGCCGCCCGTGCTCGACATCAACGCGTTCGTGGACGTGTACTACGAGTACAACGTCAACCGGGCCGACCCGGCCTTCCGCACGTTCGACATCCACCACAACACCTTCTCGCTCAGCCTGGCGGAGGTGACGTTCGCCGAGGCCGTGAACCCGCAGAACCGTCTCGGGTTCCGCGTCGACCTCAACTTCGGCGAGACGGCCGACCTGGTGGCCGCGCTCGAGCCCGAGGAGAACGGCCAGGAGATCTACAAGCACTTCCAGCAGGCCTACATGAGCCTGCTCACCGGCAAGGTGCAGTGGGACGCGGGCCGCTTCGTCACGCCGATCGGCGCCGAGGTGATCGAGTCGCAGGACAACTGGAACTACACGCGCTCGATCCTCTTCGGGTACGCGATCCCGTTCAACCACACCGGCGTGCGCGCGACGGTGCCCGTGAGCGACGCGCTCTCCGTCACCGGCTTCCTGCTGAACGGCTGGAACAACGGCACCGACCTCTCCGGCGACAAGACTGTCGCCCTGGGCGCCGTCCTGAAGCCACATCCGTCGCTCACCTGGAACGCGACCTACATGGGCGGACGCGAAGTGGAGGGGGGCGACTTCCGCAACCTCTTCGACACCACCGCGACCGTCGCCGCGACGAGCAAGCTGAGCCTGATGGCGAAC
>JAICEW010000430.1 GCA_025923995.1 Vicinamibacteria bacterium
ACGCTGGCGGATTCTAGCAGCAGCAGGCCCGGCGTCAACCGTGATCCAGCGCACAGTCAAGACCACCGGCGAAGAAAGGGCGTCAACGGACGAGCTTGGTCGTGACGTAGGCGATGAGGCCGCAGATGGGGAAGGTCAGGATCCAGGCGGCCACGATGCTGCCGGCGACGCCCCACTTCACGGCGGAAAGGCCGCGCGTGGAGCCGACGCCCATGATCGTGGTGCTGATGGTGTGCGTGGTCGACAGCGGCACGCCTGCGTGGCCCGCGATCATGATGGTCATGCCGGCGGCGGTCTCGGCCGCGAAGCCGTGGATGGGCTCCAGCTTGGTGAGGCGCAGGCCCATGGTCTTGATGATGCGCCATCCGCCCGTCGCGGTCCCGATGCCCATCGTCACCGCGCACAGGATGATGACCCACAGCGGGATCGGGAACGCGTCGCCCTCCGCCTTGGGGAGCGCGCCGCCCAGCATGAGGGCGAGGGTGAACACGCCCATGAACTTCTGGCCGTCGTTGCTGCCGTGGCTGAACGCCATGAACGCGGCCGACGCGATCTGCAGTCGCGAGAAGACCTTCTTCACCGTGGCCGGCGCCCACTTCCTGCAGATCCAGAGGATCGCGATCATGAAGAAGAGGCCGATGAAGAAGCCGAGGAAGCTGGAGTAGAAGATCCCGATCAGGACCTTCCTCCAACCCTCCCACAGCAGCGCGTCCCAGCCCGCGGTCGCGAGACCCGCGCCGGCCAGTCCCGCCACCAGCCCGTGGCTCTCGCTGGTGGGCAGGCCGTAGTACCAGGCGATGGTGCTCCAGACCACGATGCCCATCATGGCGGCGCCCACGGTCTGGATGTCCACCAGGTCCGGGTTGATGATGCCCTTGCCGATGGTCGCGGCCACCGCGGTCCCGGCGAACGTGCCGGCCAGGTTGAGCACCGCGGCCATGAACACGGCATGGTGGGGGCGCATGACGCGCGTGGACACCACGGTGGCGATCGCGTTCGGCGCGTCGGTCCAGCCGTTCACGAACTCCGCGGCCAGGATCAGCAGCAGCCACGGCGCCAGCGGCATCAGGTGGGCGAGATCAAGCATTCTTGACGACCACGTTGCCCAGGATGTGCGTGTAGTCCTTGCAGGCGTCGCAGGCGTCCTCGAGCTGGTCGTAGACCTCCTTCCACTTCATGATCTCGACCGGCCCGCGGCCCTCCTTCTTGAACAGGTCGGCGATGACCGTCGTGTAGAGCGCGTCCGCCTGGTTCTCCAGCTCGGAGATGTGCACGATCGCGTCGTGGATCGGCCTCTCGTGCGACATGTCCCAGATGAGGCCGGTCGCCTTGTGGATCTCCTCGACCATCTGCACCAGGATGCCCGCGAACTGCTGCAGCGCCGGCGTCGACTCGTTCAGCTCCAGGATCACCAGGTACTGCGCGACGCTCTCCAGGTAGTCCAGGATGTCGTCCAGGTCCATGGCCAGCGACCGGATGTCGTCGCGGTCGAACGGCGTGATGAAGCTGGAGTTGAGCGCTTCGAAGACCTGCCGCGTGACCGAGTCGCCCTCGTGCTCGATCGCCTTCAGCTCGACCGCCTTCACGCGGCGGTCCTCCAGGTCGGAGCTGCGTGCGATGTCGGAGAACAGCTTCACGGCCCGCACCAGGTTCTCCGTATCGCGACCCAGCAGCTCGTGGAAGCGTTCCTCCTTGGGCAGGAGTCGGCGGATGAGGCTGTCGGCCTTGCGCATGGCGCACCCCTCGTCTGGTTCGATGAACAGGTGACTTTTGTGTGATCCTACGGTGACGCGAGAGGGGATGCTACCACGGGGACGACCACCCTGAAGCGGGTGCCGCGGCCCGCCTCGCTGGTGACGCCCACCGTGGCCCCGATGCTCTCGGCCAGGTGCTTCACGATCGAAAGGCCCAGCCCGGTGCCGCCCAGGTCGCGGCTGCGCGCCTTGTCGACGCGGTAGAAGCGCTCGAAGATCCGCGGCAGGTGCTCGGCCGGAATCCCGGGCCCGTCGTCGCTGACGGACACCTGCGCGGCGCCGTCGTGGCGGCCCGTCTCGATCCGCACCGAGCCGCCCGTCGGCGTGTACTTCACGGCGTTCTCGACCAGGTTCTCCAGGATGCGCCGGAGCCGGTCGCCGTCCGTGGTCACGGTCGGCGCCGGGTCGTGCCGGCAGGCCAGCTTCAGCCCCTTGCGCTCGGCCAGCTCGGCGAAGCTGGCCGCGACGTCGTCGGCCACCTCGGCCACGTCCACCGGCTCGAGCACCGGCGGGCGCTCGCCCGACTCCAGCCGAGACAGCTCCAGCAGGTCCTCCACCAGCGCGCCCATGCGGTCGGCGTGGGTGTGGATCTTGCCCAGGAAGCGCTCGGCCGTGAGCGGGTCGGCCGCCGCGCCGTCCTCCAGCGCCTCCACGAACCCGCGGATCGACGTGAGCGGCGTGCGCAGCTCGTGCGACGCGTTGGCCACGAAGTCGCGCCGGACCTGGTCGAGGCGGCGGCGCTCGGTCACGTCGTGGAACGTGAGCACGGCGCCGTGCGGCGTGCCCTCCGAGCCGGGGAAGGGGACGCCGGTGAGCGCGTAGACGCGGCGCAGGTGGTGCAGCTCCGCCTCCATCACCTTGCGCTCGCCCGTCTTCAGCACGTGTTCGAGCACCAGGCCCACCTCGCGCTGGCGCACGGCCTCGACGTAGGGATGGCCGACGGGATCGCGCAGTCCCAGGCTCGCGCGCAGCGCCTGGTTGGCCAGCAGCACCACGCCCTGGTGGTCGACCGCCAGCACGCCGTCCTCCATCGCGGAGAGGATGGCGTCGATGCGCGCCCGGTCGCGCGCGATCTCGGTGATGCGCTCCTGCAGCTGGTCGGCCGAGCGGTTCAGGATGCGGGCCAGCTCGCCCACCTCGTCCCGGCGCGAGACGGTGCTGCGCGCGTCCAGGTTGCCGGCCGCGAACTGGCGCGCGGCCTCCATCACGCTCTCGAGGGGGCCGGCCAGCGACGAGGACAGCATCACCGAGAGCAGCGCGGTGATGACGAACGCGAGCACCAGCGCGATCACGACCGCGCCCGCCAGGTGGCGCGCCTGCTCGCGCACGCCGCGCAGCGGCAGCGCCACGCGCGCGACGCCCAGGGTGCGCGCGCCGTCGCGGATGGCGACCGCGGAGTAGACGAGGTCGTCCTCCACGGTCGCGCTGTGACGGACCGAGGTGCCGCGTCCCGCGCGCAGCGCGGCCTGGACCTCCGGGCGGTTCCCGTGGTTCTCGAGGGCGTCCAGCGCCTCTCCCGAAGCGGCCGAGTCGGCCACCACGCGCCCGTCCGGAGCGACCACCGTGACGCGCGCGTGGAGGTCGCCGCTGGCCGAGTCCACCAGCGCGTCGAGCGTCCGCGCGTCGGCGCCCTGGGCGAGCGCGGGCTGCACGAGCCGCGCGACCAGGCGGGCCTGCGCCTCCAGGCTGGTGGCGACCTGCTGCGTCGTGCGCTGGCGCAGCCCGGGCAGCGCGATCGCGAGCACCGCCAGCAGCGCGGCCGCGGAGGCCGCGACCGCGGTGATGCCGATGCGCGCGCGCAGGCCCATCATGGCGTCAGGCCTCCGCCAGCCGATAGCCCATGGACTTCACGGTCAGGATGAAGGGCGCCAGCCCGGGGATCTTCTCGCGCAGGCGCCGCACGTGGACGTCCACCGTGCGCGTGCCCTCCGCGTAGGAGTAGCCCCAGACGTTCTCCAGCAGCGCCTGCCGCGACAGGACGCGCCCCTTGGCCTCGAGCAGCGCGACCAGCAGCGCGAACTCCTTGGCCGTGAGGTGCACGGCCTCGCCGTCCCAGGTCACGGTGTGCCGCGTGGGATCGACCACGAGGCCGGCGAACGTCAGGACGGCCTGCTCCTCGCCGTTGCGGTCGATCCGCCGGAACAGCGCGCGCACGCGCGCCACCAGCTCCTTCGGGCTGAACGGCTTCACGACGTAGTCGTCCGCGCCCATCTCGAGCCCCACGATGCGGTCGGCCTCGTCACCGCGCGCCGTGAGCATCACGATCGGGATCGGGCGCGTCTTGGGGTCGCGCCGCGCCTCCGCGCAGACGGCGAGGCCGTCCATGCCCGGCAGCTGCAGGTCCAGGATCAGCAGCTCGTAGGGGCCCTGGCGCAGCAGCTCCAGGGCCTGACGGCCGTCCGCGCGCGCGTCCACCGCCCAGCCGTCGGTGGCCAGGTAGTGGGTGAGCAGCTCGACGATGTCGGGGTCGTCCTCGGCCACCAGGGCGCGGCGCATCTCGTCGTGAAGGATATCGCGCCCCCGTGTGACGATCCTGTGACAGGCGGCCCGGTCGACACGGCGCCCGGACCGGGCGACAATCGACGGTTCATGAGCGACGCGAAGGCCCGCCCCAGGGGCTCCCTGACCGCGCCCGGCCTGGACCTGGAGGAGGTCCGCCGCGCGACCGAGCTGCTCGAGGCCGTGATCGGCGATCGGGGGCTGCTGGCGTCCGTGCCCCTGGCGATGCGCCAGGCCCTGCTGATCGCGGCCGGCCGCGCGTCGCGCCCCGAGTCGTTCCAGGAGAAGCGGCTGGTCAAGGCCCTGCGTCGGGCGCGCCGCCGGCGCGACGAGGCGGAGGACCGGCAGACCCGCGCGGCCACGGGCATCCGCGCGGCCCGCGAGGCGGCCGTCTTCGTCGCCCCCGCGCCCGCGCTCCCCGGGCCGGCGCCCGCCCCGCCGGCCCGCGAGCTCAAGAAGCCGAAGACCTGCTACGTCTGCAAGGTCGACTTCACGCGGCTGCACCACTTCTACGACGCGCTGTGCCCCGAGTGCGCGGAGCTCAACTACCGCAAGCGGTTCCAGACCGCCTCGCTCGAGGGCCGC
>JAICEW010000431.1 GCA_025923995.1 Vicinamibacteria bacterium
GCGGCCAAGCCGCCCATCGCGGACAAGGACTTCGCGGCCGCGGTGTTCGGGATCTGGCTGGGCGAGAAGCCGATCCAGGACGACATCAAGAAGGACCTGGTGTCGCGCGCGGCCGCGCTCATCAAGTAGTGCGCGCCCTCCTCCTGCTCGTGCTCGCGTCGCCCGCGGTGGCGGCCGAGCCCCCGCGGACGATGCCGCAGGTGCTGGAGGCCAGCATGCCCTCGGACTGGAGGCCGCTCGACCCGGAGAACACGGTCTACCTCGACCTCGCGGCCGGGCGTGTCGTGATCGAGCTGAGCCCCGCCTTCGCGCCGAACCACGTGGCCAACGTCAAGGCGCTCGCGCGCGAGGGGTTCTTCGACGGGCTCACCATCAATCGCGTCCAGGACAACTACGTCACGCAGTGGGGCGATCCCGACAGCGACGATCGCGACGGCGACTCCTCGAAGGCGCGCGCGGTCAAGACCGGCAAGCGCACGCTGGCGGCCGAGTTCTCGCGTCCGGCCGCGGGCCTGCCGTTCACGCCCCTGCGCGACGGCGACGTGTACGCGCCCGAGGCCGGCTTCGCCTCCGGCCTGCCCGCCGCGCGCGATCCGAAGAGCGGCACCGCGTGGCTCGCGCACTGCTACGGCATGGTCGGCTCGGCGCGCGAGAACGGCGCGGACTCCGGCAGCGGACGCGAGCTCTACGTCGTGATCGGCCACGGCCCGCGCCACCTCGACCGCAACGTGACGCTGCTGGGCCGCGTCGTGCGCGGCATGGACCTGCTGTCCGCGCTGCCCGCGGCACCGGCGCGCTCGGCGTGTACGAGAAGGCCGAGCAGCGAATCCCCATCCGCGGGATGCGCGTGGCCGCGGACGTGCCCGCCTCCGAGCGCGTGAACCTCGAGGTCCTGCGCACGGACACGGCGACGTTCGACGCGCTCGTCGAGTCGCGCCGGAACCGGGCCGAAGAGTGGTTCAAGCAGCCCGCGGGGCGGATCGAGGTGTGCAACGTCCCCATTCCGGTCCGCACCGCCCGTTAGCGGCGCTCCAGGCTCTCGCGATCCCACTTCCCCAGCGTCGCGGCGGCTTCGTACGTCGACTGCAGGAAGTCGAGCAGGACGCGGTCCGGGTCCTCCGACGTGCGGACGACGTCGTAGGGCAGCAGGAACTCCTTGAGGTCGGCGCTCCAGTGCGCCTCGCGCGGCTGCACGGGTGCCGCCGCGAACCCGGCGGGCTCGGGGTAGGCGTACGAGTAGAACACCGCATACGGCACCGGACCGCCGCCCGGCCAGAACCCGGCGCTGCTGACCTCGTGCGAGTAGGCCTCGCGCGTCACCCGGTCGGGCAGGTTGGGAATGCCGCCCGGGTGCTCCGGGGCCACGCGTCCCGAGAACCGCGTGACGGCCAGGTCCGGTGCGCCCCAGAAGTAGTGCACGGGGCTCGCCTTCCCGATGAATCGGCCGCGGAACGTGCGGAAGACGCGGTCGCACTGCGTGAGCACGCGCCAGAAGCGGTTCGCGTACTCCGGATCGTAGGCGGCATGGGCCTCGTCCTGGTCGAACGGGATCGGGTCCGCGACCTCGTTCGGCCGCTTGTGGATCCGGACCGGCAGGTCGAGGTCGCGCATCTCGCCCATGAGCCGGCGGTAGAAGGTCGCGACCGACTCCGCGCGCAGCGGAAAGCCCGAGGCGCGGCCGTCGCTCGACTCGATCCGGAGCCGATGTTCGACGAAGTCGAAGTCGATCTGGAATGTCCGCGGCCCGTGAGGGACGGAGGACGTGCCGAGACCGCGGGTCGTCACGTAGAGGGTCGAGTCCCAGCAGTGGTTCAGCCACGGACCCTGGGAGAGGCGGACCTTGCCGACGATCTGCGTCCAGCGATGCAGGGTCGCGTAGGTGTCCGACCAGGCGTCGAGTGGGAGCTCCGGCCAAGCCTGCATGCGCGCCTCCTTCCGGGTGATCTCCACTCTAGCGCGCTCAACTGGATGGAGCGCCGCAATAACTCAGAGCCGAAGGTTGCCGCGGCCAGCCGGGTTAACTTAGGGGTCGACTCCATGTCCGATCCCCAGGACGACTCCGCCGACCCGCCGACGCCCACTCGCCTGCGCCGCGTGGGCTGGCTCGAGCGCCTGCTCGGCGGGCTCCGCTCGCCGGCCCCGACGGTCACGAGCGACGGGTCCCCTCCCGACCACATCGGCCGCTACCGCATCCTGCACCGGCTGGGACAGGGCGGCATGGGCATCGTCTACGCCGCCGAAGATCCGACGCTGGGCCGGCGCGTGGCGCTCAAGACCATCACGCACCCCGACGACGAGAGCCGCAAGCGGTTCCGGCGCGAGGCGCGCGCGGCGGCCAGCGTCAGCCATCCGCATGCCTGCCACATCTTCGAGATCGGCGAGGACGCGGGGCGCCTCTTCATCGCGATGGAGCTGCTCGAGGGCGAGCCGTTGTCGGAGCGGCTGAAGCGCGGGCCGCTGGCCGTGGCCGAGGCGTTGCGCCTGGCGCGCGAGATGCTGTCCGCCCTCGGCGCGCTCCACGCGCAGGGCGTGGTGCACCGCGACCTCAAGCCGTCGAACGTGTTCCTCACGCCCCACGGCACGAAGCTGCTCGACTTCGGTCTGGCCCGGCCCGTCACCATCGACTCGGGCCCGCTGTCGGAGGAGAGCGACCTGACGCGCTCGGGCCTGCTGGTGGGCACGCCGCGCTACATGGCTCCCGAGCAGATCCTGGGCGACCCGATCGACGCGCGCACCGACGTGTTCGCGGCGGGCGCGGTCCTGTTCGAGGCGCTCGCGGGGCGGCCGGCCTTCCCGGGAGCGACGGCGGTCGAGGTCATGCACGCGACCCTGCACGAGCAGCCGCCCGCGCTCGCGGGCGCGCCCGCGGTCGTGGCCTTCGACCGGGTGATCCGGCGCGCGCTGGCCAAGGGGCCCGCGGAGCGTTTCCCCACCGCGGAAGCGATGTCGCAGGAGCTCGCGAGCGTCGTCCTCGGCGACTCGAGCTCCTCGGCCGCGACGGCGCGCCCGCTCACGCGCCTCGTGGTCCTCCCGTTCCGCCTGCTGCGCGCGGATCCGGAGATCGAGTTCCTGGGGCCCGCGCTCGCGGACGCCGTGTCGGGGTCCCTCGGCGGCCTGGGCACGCTGGTCGTGCGTTCGAGCGCGGCCAGCTCGCGCTTCGCCGTCGAGGCCCCGGACCTGCAGGCCATCGCCGCGCAGGTGGACGTGGACCTGGTGCTGCTGGGCACGCTGCTGCGCTCGGGAGAGCGCCTGCGCGTCTCGACCCAGCTCGTGCAGGCGCCGGCGGGCACGCTCACCTGGTCGCACACCGCCGAGGCGCAGACGGGCGACATCTTCCGCCTGCAGGACGAGCTGGCCGACGGAATCGTCGCGGCGCTCTCGCGGACCCTGGGCGCGTCCGCGCGCACCGATCGCCCGGGCGAGACGCCGGCCAGCGCGCACGCGTACGAGTTCTACCTGCGCGCGAACGAGGTGGCTCGCGACATAGTCCTGCTACCGGTGGCGCGGGACCTCTACCTGCGGTGCGTGGCCGAAGATCCCGGGTTCGCCCCCGCCTGGGCGCGGCTGGGCCGGGTGGAGCGGATGATCGGGAAGTACCTGGAGATTCCCGACCTGGCCGCCCACCTGACGCGGGCCGAGGAGGCACTGCGGCGGGCGCTGGAGCTCAGCCCCGGGCTGCCGCTCGTCCAGAAGCTCTACGCCCAGCTGGAGTCGGAGATCGGCCGTTCGCAGGAGGCCATGGTCCGCCTGCTGCGCCTGGCCCGGGAGACGCGCAACGACCCGGAGCTGTTCGCGGGCCTCGTGCACGTGTGCCGCTACTCGGGCCTGTACGAGGCGTCGGTGGCCGCCCATCGCGAGACCCAGCGCCTGGATCCCCACCTGGCCACCGGCGTCGTCCACACGCTCTGGCAACAGGGCGACTTCGAGGGCGTGCTCGAGCAGGGGGGCAACGAGGGGGAGGCGTCGCACGCCTTCGCCCTGCTCGCGCTGGGCCGCCAGGCCGAGGCCATCGCCGCGTGGGACCGGCTCGCGAGCACCCTCAGCCCCCGGACTCCGCCGGTCCAGGACTGGCTCGATGGTGTACGCGAGTTCCTGACGCTGTCCGAGGTGAGCCGCGCGGCCGTCTTCAAGAACCTCGACGGCGCCTACGATCCCGAGGAGATCTTCTTCGTCGGCACCCAGGCCGCGCGGCTCGGCATGCCCGAGGCCACGGAGATCCTCGCCCGGGCCGTGGACGGCGGCTACGCCGCGCGCGATGCGCTCGCGGGCCATCCGTGGATGGAGTCGGTTCGCGAACAGCCGGGCTTCGCGGACGTCCTGCGGCGCGCCTCGGAGGCGCGTTCCCGGGCGCTCGAAGCGTTCCGATCGGCCGGCGGCGAGACCCTGCTCGGCGTGGATTCGCCGGCCTGACGCCCTGGTCGCGGAAGCCCTGCCCGGATTCCGGGCTACGATCCCGGCCGTTCGTCGAGCGATTCGAGGAAGGCGGCGACCGCCGCCCAGTAGCCATCGCCGCCCACGGCATACGTGTCGTTGTGGCCCGCGCCGGGGATGGCCACGAACCGCTTCGGCCCCGCTGCCGCCTCGAACACGCGCCGTCCCTGCGCGGCCGGGACGATGTCGTCGCGATCGCCGTGGAGGACGAGCAGGGGCAGCGCCAGCCGGCGAACCTTGTCCACGGTCTCGTATCGCGTGCGGATCAGCGGCCCGACAGGCGGCAGGAACGGGTAGGCCTCGCGCGCCATGTCCGGGATCGAGGTGAAGGCCGACTCGAGGATGAGCGCCCCGGCCGGCCGATCCAGCGCGAGCTGCGCGGCCACCGCCGCTCC
>JAICEW010000432.1 GCA_025923995.1 Vicinamibacteria bacterium
GCCAGAGCGCGCTCGCGGCCCGGCGCACGCGCTCGTGGACGATGCGCTCGTCCACGTTGGCGAGACGCCGGTCGCGCAGCACGAAACGCCCGGCCACCAGCACCGACGAGACGTGGCTGCGGTCCAGGCCGAACAGCAGGTGGCCAGCCAGGTTCTCGGCGTGCAGCTCGGTCGGCGGATCGTAGTCGCAGATGACCAGGTCGGCGGGGCTGCCGGGCGCCAGCCCCCCGAACGGCAGGCCGAACAGGGCGGCCGCCAGGCGATGCCCGCCCGCCAGCAGGGCCATGGCGGCGCCGTAGGCGTCGGCGCGGTTCGCGTCGCGCATCCGCAGGAAGGCCGCCCGCATCTCCGCCAGCACGTCCTGGTCCATCCCGTCCGTGCCCAGCGCGAGGCGGCCCGTCTGCCCGAAGCCCGCGTAGCCGACCGCGTTGTTCATGTTGGATCGCGGGTTGTGCGCGATCCAGCCGCCCGCCGCGGCGGCTTCCGTCGCGTCGCCGGCCGAGAGGTGCACGCAGTGCGCCCACAGCGCGCGCGGCCCGCGCAGGCCGTGCCGCGCCAGCCGCTGGGGCAGGGTCTCGCCGTGGCGCGCCAGGCAGTCCTCCACGTCGGCCCTGTCCTCGGCCACGTGGATGTGGACGCCGCTGCCGGACGCCTGCGCCAGGGCGCCGATGTGCGCGAGGCTCTCCTCGCTGAGGGTGAAGCTGGCGTGCGCGCCCACCATCGCGCGCGTCAGGTCTCCCGTCGCCTCCGCCACGAACGAGGCGTTCTCGGCCAGGCCCTCGTCGCGCCCGGCGGTGCCGTTGCGGTCCGTGACCTCGTAGCAGAGCACCGAGCGCAGCCCCACGTCCTCGATCGCGCGGCGCAGCAGGCCCAGCGATCCTCGGATGAAGGACGGCGACGAGTGATGGTCCACCAGCAGCGTCGTGCCCGAGCGGGCCGCCTCCATCGCGCCCAGCAGGCCCGAGAGGTAGATCGACTCGTCGTCCAGGGCCCGGTCCAGGCGCCACCACACGCGCTCCAGCACCTCGATGAAGTTCCGCGTCGGCACCGGGGGGCCGGGCATGCCGCGCGCCATCGCGCTGTAGAGGTGCGTGTGCGCGTTGACCAGCCCGGGGAGGATCAGGCGGCTGGTGACGTCCAGCTCCGGCTCGCCGGGGACGGACGGCAGGCTGGCGCCCCGCTCGACGATGCGCCCCTGGTCGACGCGCAGGTCCGCGCGCTCGACGCGGGGCGGGTCGAACGACCCGAGCAGCCCGCCCCTCAGGATCACGCGCGGCCCTCCAGGATGTCGCGGAAGCGAGGCTCCTCGCGGAGCGAGTCGAGGTCCGGCTCCCGCTTCGCCCGCTCCACCGTGAACGGCCGCCGCTCCTGGGCCGACTTCTGCAGGCTGTCGAGCGCCAGCTCGCGCTCCCCGCGCAGCGCGTAGACGCAGGCGGCGTAGTAGCGGGTGAACGGGTCGTCGGCGCCCAGGCGCACGCGCTTCTCGAAGTTCTCGCGGGCGACGGCCAGCGCGGCGGCCGCCTCCTCCTGGTGCCCCAGGCGCAGGTGCGCGCCGCCCAGGCGCAGGTGCAGCTCCACCTGGATGCGCCCACGCAGCGCGTGGTCCACGCGGTGCAGGAACGCGAGCTCCTCCTGGAAGTGGCGCAGCGCCTCCTCCTGCCGCCCCTGCAGGCCGGCCAGGTGGCCCAGGCGCATGTAGGCGCCGATGACGAGGACGCGCTCGTGGCCGGAGAGGAACTCCTCCTGCAGCGCGACCGCGCGGCGGGCGGCCGCCTCGCCGCGCGCGTACTCACCCAGGTACGCGGCGCAGTGCGCGAGCTGCAGCGCGGACCAGCCGCCCATGGGATTGAGGGCCAGCGCCTCCTCGTGGTACGCGGCCGCCTCCCGGAAGGCCCCGCGGCCCAGCATCAGCGCGCGACCCATCGCGCGCAGCGCGCCCTCGTCCCTGGGGTCGAGCGCCAGTCCTCGCCGGATGGCCTCGATGCCCTCGTCCACCCGGCCGCGCGCGACCAGCGACCCGCCCAGCTCGCGCCAGGCGCGCACGAGGCCGGGATCGATGTCGAGCGCGCGGCGCAGGCGCACGATCGCCCGCTCGTGCATCTCCGGGAGGACCAGGTAGTCGGCCTTGGTCGAGTACGCGATCCCCAGCTCCAGGTGGGCGCGCGCGTACGCGGGGTCGAGCTCCACCGCCCGCTCGAGCAGGATCACCGCGCGGTCGAGCGAGTCGTACGTCTCCGCGCGCAGGTTGAGCACGCCCTTCGCGAACGCCTCGTAGGCAGCCAGGACCGCCGTCTCGTCATCCGCTCCTCGGGGCGAAGCCCCGCGTCGCTCATCGACGACGGTCCGCTGCGCGGACACGTCGAACGGGCTCTCACGCGGCGGGCGCTCCGAGACGCGCAGGACGGGAGCCAGCTCCTTCACGATCCGGTCCTGCAGCGCGAACACGTCCTCGACCGAGCCGTCCGCCTTCACGGTCTCGACGAGCGTCCCCGTGGCCACGTCCGTGAGGACCGCGGTGATGCGCAGCCGGTCCCCCACCCGCTGCAGCCCGCCGGAGATCACCCACCGCGCGCACAGCTCGCGGCCGACGCGGACCGCGATCTGGTCGTCGGGCAGGCCCTCGGCCGAGCCGAGCTTGCGCAGCTGCTCCGCCACGCGCTCGCGCCCGACCACCGTCAGGCCCTCCACCAGCTTCAGGTCGGCCGTCACCGTCTCCGCGATGCCGGTCCCGAGCCAGTGGTCCTCCCCGCTGCCGCTGATGTTCGAGAAGCCGATCACCGCGACGCTGCCGGGCACGCACTCGGCCGGGAGAGGCAGCGCGCTGCCCGCTCGCACCGCGTCCAGGTCCCGCCGCAGCTCCTCCAGGTTGGGATACCGCTGCCCGCGGTCCTTCGCCATCATGCGGCGCAGGATCCGCTGTAGCTCGCCGCGCCGCGGGTCCGTCATCTCCGGCGGCAGCGGCGGCGGGTCCGCGCGCAGGATGGCGTCCAGCACCTGCACCACGTTCGCGCCGCGGAAGGGCGGCTCGCCCGCCAGCAGCTCGTGCAGCACGATGCCGAACGAGAAGATGTCGGTGCGCGCGTCCAGCTCCTTCCCCAGCGCCTGCTCGGGCGACATGTAGGCCACGGTGCCCGCGAGCGCCCCCGCGGCCTCGACGGCCGGGCGGCTCCAGGTGGAAGCCGCCTCGTCCACCGGCGGCGTGAACTGGGCCAGGCCGAAGTCGAGCACCTTCACGCGACGGCCCTCGCTCACGATGACGTTGGAGGGCTTCACGTCGCGGTGCACGACGCCGCGCGCGTGCGCCGCGGCCAGCGCGTCCGAGAGCTGGACGGCGATCTCGAGCACCGCGTCCACGTCCAGCGTGCTCTTGAGCTGCGCCAGGGTGGAGCCGGCCACGTACTCCATGGCGATGAAGGAGACCGGGGCGCCGTCCCGCTCGACCTCGTCGATCTCGTAGATGACCGCGATGCCGGGATGGTTGAGCGCCGAGGCCGCCCGCGCCTCCCGCACCAGGCGGGCGCGGGCCTCGCCGTCGCCGCGGGCGTCCTCGGCCAGCACCTTGAGGGCCACCGGCCGGTGCAGGCGCAGGTCCTCGGCCAGGAACACCTGGCCCATGCCGCCGCGCCCCAGGAGCTCCATGATCCGGTAGTGCGAGAACGTCTCGCCGACGGCCATGGCGGTCATGCGGGCGGGTGCTCCGCGAGCAGTTCGTCCAGCGCGGCGTCGTCCGCCGGCAGGTCGAACGGCCGGCCCACCGCCCGCAGCGCCGTCTTCGCGTCCTTGAGGCCGTTGCCGGTGACGACGGCCCACACCGTGTCCCTGCGTCCCACGATCCCGTCCTTCACGGCTTGCCTCAGGCCCGCGATGCCCGCGACGCCGGCGGGCTCGCCGAACACGCCCGCGCGCCGGCCCGTCTCGCGCAGCGCCTCCACGATCGCATCGTCGCTCACCGCGACCATCGCGCCCTGCGACGCGCGCACGGCCCGCAGCGCCTTGCGCGCGTTCCGCGGGTGCCCGACGCAGATGCTGTCCGCCACCGTCTGCGCCGGCCCCGTGCCGGTGTCGCGGCCCTCGCGGAACGCGTCCACCAGCGGCCGCGCGCCCTCCGCCTGCACGCCGAGCAGCTTCGGCACGCGCGGGATGAAGCCCAGCGCGCGCATCTCCTCGAGCCCCTTCCCGATCCCCGCGATCGTGCAGCCGTCGCCGACCGAGACCGCCACCCAGTCGGGCACGTCGCCGGCGCACTGCTCGGCGATCTCCAGCCCGCAGGTCTTCTTCCCCTCGACCAGCGACGGGTTCACGGCCGCGTTGCGGTTGTACCACCCGTGCCGCTCGCAGGCCCGCTGGCACAGCTCCCAGGTCGCGTCGTAGCTGGCGCGCACGCGGATCACGCGTGCTCCGAACACCAGCAGCTGCGCGACCTTGGGCTCCGGCGCCGTCTCCGGCACGAAGATCACGGCGGACAGGCCGACGCTGGCCGCGGCGCCCGCCAGCGACGACGCGGCGTTCCCGGTCGACGCGCAGGCGACGACACGTGCCTTGCGCGCCAGCGCGCGCGTCACGCCAACGACGCTCGCGCGGTCCTTGAACGACGCGGTGGGGTTGCGTCCCTCGTCCTTCAGGCGCAGCCGCCTCACGCCCGCCCATTCCGCGAGCCGCGGCGCCTCCACCACCGGCGTCCAGCCGACCGTGAGCGGCGGGCGTCTCGCGTTCGCGGGCACCGGCAGCAGCTCGCCGTAGCGCCAGATGTCGCGCGGACGCTTGGCCAGCGTTCGTGCGTTCAAGGTCCGCCGCGCGCGCTTGAGGTCGAACTGGATCTCCAGC
>JAICEW010000433.1 GCA_025923995.1 Vicinamibacteria bacterium
CCGCTGTCCGACCACTTCACGGTCGGCCTTCGCCACCAGTTCGGCGACGTGATCTCGTCCATCGCCTACGCGGGCGCCCGCAGCCGCAACGGCTTCACGTTCGTCTTCGGCAACCGCAACCCCAACGGCGAGTGCTGCTTCCCGATCCCGGGCTTCTCGAACGTGCTGCTCTCGACGGACGAGAAGGAGGCCTGGTACGACGCGATGTTCCTGACGCTCGAGAAGCCGTTCACCGCCACCTCGAAGTGGAGCGCGCAGGTCACCTACACGCTCGGGCGCGCGGAGGAGATCGGCGGCGACCTGTTCAGCCTCGACTACATCCGCGTCACCGACTACCCGCGGCACCCGACGGCCACGGACGAGCGGCACCGCATCGTGGCCGCGGGCGTCTACCAGCTCCCGGCCGCGTTCCGCGTGAGCGCGTTCATCCAGCTCGCCTCCGGCGTCGGGTTCACCATCGAGGACTTCTCGCAGGGCTTCGGCATCAACGAGAAGCGCATCCTGCTCTACACCGGCCGGCCCGAGGGGACCTTCAACTACAAGAGCGTCGACCTGCGGCTGGACAAGCAGATCCGCATCGCGGGCCTGCAGGTGCTGGAGCTGTCGGCCCAGGTGTTCAACCTGTTCAACTCGGACAACTACACGGGCTACCAGCAGTTCATCCCGCCGCTGCCCGAGGTGAACGCGAACTTCGGCGAGCCCACGCGCGAGGACCCCAAGCGCCGCTTCCAGTTCGGCGTGTCCTATCGCTTCTGAGCGGGCGATGCTGAGGCGCGTCGCCGCCGCGGCGCTGGTCGCGGCGGCGCTCGCGTGCGCCCCGCGGACCGCGCCCGACGCGCGCCCACCCGTCGCGCTGCCGGCGCTCTTCGACGACGTCCAGGCGCGCACGTTCCGGTTCTTCTGGGAGCGGTACGACGAGCGGACGGGGCTCGTGCCCGACCGCTGGCCCAGCCGCTCCGCGTCCAGCATCGCGGCGGTCGGGTTCGCGCTCACCGCGTACCCGATCGGCGTGGAGCGTGGCTACGTGAGCCGGGCCGCGGCGGCGGAGCGCGTGCTCAAGGTCCTGCGCTTCTTCGACGCCGCGCCGCAGGGCCCGGAGCCCGGCGGCCGCACCGGCCACCGCGGGTTCTTTTACCACTTCCTCGACATGCGGACGGGCTTGAGGTCCGCGCCCGACGTCGAGCTGTCCACGATCGACACGACGCTGCTGCTGGCGGGGATGCTGTTCTGCCAGTCCTACTTCGACCGACCCGACGCCGGCGAGACGGCCATCCGCGAGCTGGCCGAGCGCATCTACGGCCGGGTGGAATGGAACTGGGCCGCGCCGCGGCCTCCGATCGTCAGCATGGGCTGGCGGCCCGAGGTCGGGCACTACCCGTCCGAGTGGCGCATCTACGACGAGTCCATGATCCTCTACGTCCTCGGGCTCGGCTCGCCCACGCATCCCCTGCCCGACGACGCCTGGGCGGCGTATACGGCGAAGCGCGAGCTCCACGAGTACCGCGGGCAGACGCACGTGAACTTCGCCCCGCTGTTCGGGCACCAGTACTCGCACGTCTGGATCGACTTCCGTGCCCTCCTGGACGACTCGATGGCGGCGAAGGGGCTCGACTACTTCGAGAACTCGCGGCGGGCCACGCTGGCGCAGCGCGCGTACGCGATCGCGAACCCGCGCGGGTTCCGCGGCTACGGCCGGGACGTGTGGGGCCTCACGGCCTGCGACGGGCCCGACGGCAAGGCGATCGTGGACGGCCGGGAGGTGGAGTTCTGGGGCTACGCGGCCCGCGGCGCGGCCTTCGGCGAGGAGCGCGACGACGGCACGATCGCGCCCACGGCGGCGATCGCGTCGCTGCCCTTCGCGCCCGAGATCGTGGTGCCGGCGGCGCTCGAGATGCGGAAACGGTACGGCGCGTACCTCTACGGCGAGTACGGGTTCCTCGACGCGTTCAACCCGTCCGTGCCCGACGGCACCGCCGTGCGCGCCGGACGCGTCGTGCCGGGCGCAGGATGGTTCGACACGGACTACCTCGGCATCGACCAGGGCCCGATCCTGGCCATGATCGAGAACCACCGCAGCGGCCTGGTCTGGCGCGTGATGAAGCGCAACCCGCACGTCCAGCGCGGGCTCCTGCGCGCCGGCTTCCGCGGCGGGTGGCTGGAGGCGCTGCGGCGCAGGCCGGCCGCGTGACCAGGGGAGGCGAGCGATGAAACGAGCGTGTGTCCTGGCCGTCTCGGCGTGGCTGGCGAGCGCGGCCTGGGCGCAGTCGCCCGCGCCCGCCAAGGACGAGCGTCGGACCGCGGCGCCCCGCGTCGTCCGCGACGCCGCGCTCGAGGCGCGGGTCGACGCGCTGCTGCGGCGGATGACGCTGGAGGAGAAGCTGGGCCAGCTCCAGCAGCTCGACGGCGAGGCGGACGGGCGCTTCCGGCCCGAACACCTCGAGCTGGCGCGGGCAGGGCGGCTGGGGTCGACCCTGAACGTGCGCGGCGCCGCCCAGGTGAACGAGCTGCAGAAGGCCGCGGTCGAGGGCTCGCGCCTCAAGGTGCCCGTACTGTTCGGGTTCGACGTCATCCACGGCTATCGCACCGTCTTCCCCATCCCGCTGGCCGAGGCGGCCAGCTTCGACCCCGAGCTGGCGGAGGCCACGGCGCGCGCCGCCGCCGCCGAGTCCGCCGCGGTCGGGCTCAAGTGGACGTTCGCGCCCATGGTGGACGTCGCGCGCGACCCGCGCTGGGGCCGCGTCTCGGAAGGCGCGGGCGAGGACCCGTACCTGGGCAGCGTGATGGCCCGGGCGCGCGTGCGCGGGTTCCAGGGCGACGACGTCTCCCGCGAGGACCGCGTGATCGCGACCGCGAAGCACTGGGTGGCCTACGGCGCGGCCGAGGCCGGGCGCGACTACAACACGACCGACGTGAGCGAGCGCGCGCTGCGCGAGATCCACTTCCCGCCCTTCGAGGCCGCGGTCGACGCGGGCGTCGGCACCTTCATGAGCGCCTTCAACGACGTCGACGGGACGCCTGCCACCGCCAACCGGTTCACGCTCACGCGCGTCCTGCGGGAGGAGTGGGGCTTCGACGGGTTCGTGGTGAGCGACTACACGTCCGTGCTGGAGCTCATCAAGCACGGCATCGCGGCGGACGAGGCCGAGGCAGCGCGCAAGGCGCTGACGGCGGGCGTGGACGTGGAGATGGTGAGCCGCACGTTCGCCCAGCGCCTGCCGGACCTCGTGCGCAGCGGGGGCGTTCCCGTGGCGACCATCGACCAGGCGGTGCGGCGCATCCTCCGCCTGAAGATCCGCGCGGGGATCTTCGAGCGTCCCTACGTCGACGCCGGCCGCGAGCAGACGGCGCTGCTCACTCCGGAGTCGCGGCAGCTCGCGCGCCGTGCGGCGGCGCGCTCGATGGTGCTGCTGAGGAACGAGGGCGGCCTGCTTCCGCTGCGCAAGGACCTGCGGACGCTCGCCGTGGTCGGCCCGCTCGCGGACGACCGCAAGGCCGTCATCGGCGCCTGGTCGGGGGACGGGAAGGCGGAGGACGCCGTCAGCATCCTGGCCGGCATCCAGGCCGCGCTGGGCGCCTCCGTGCCGGTCGTGCACGCGAAGGGCTGCGAGATCGAAGGGGGCGGCGACGAAGGGTTCGCCGCCGCCGTGGAGGCCGCGAAGCAGGCGGACGCGGTCGTGCTGGTCGTGGGCGAGGCGGCCGAGATGAGCGGCGAAGCCGCGTCGCGCAGCGTGATCGACCTGCCCGGCCGGCAGCTGGACCTGGTGCGCGCCGTCCACGCGGCGGGCAAGCCGACCGTCGTGCTGCTCGTCACGGGCCGGCCGTTGACCTTCCCGTGGATCGCGGAGAACGTGCCCGCGGTCCTCCTCGCCTGGCAGGGCGGAACGGAGGCCGGAAGCGCGGCGGCGGACGTCCTGTTCGGCGACACGAACCCGGGCGGCAAGCTGCCGATCACGTTCCCACGCTCGGTCGGCCAGGTCCCGATCTACTACGCGCACAAGCGCACCGGCCGGCCGCCGGCCGAGGACAAGTGGAACTCGAAGTACCTGGACGTGCCGGTCACGCCGCAGTTCCCGTTCGGCCACGGGCTGAGCTACACGACGTTCGAGCTCTCCGGCCTCACGCTGGGCGGGACTGGCATCACCGCCAGCGGCACGCTGCCGGTCCAGGTGACCGTCCGCAACACGGGCTCGCGCGCGGGCGACGAGGTGGTGCAGGTCTACGTGACCGACGTCGCGGCCAGCGTCACGCGTCCCGTCAAGCAGCTCCGCGCGTTCGAGCGCGTGAGCCTCGCCCCCGGCGAGTCGAAGACGCTCGCGTTCACGCTGGGCCCGCGGGACCTGGGCCTGCTCGACGCGCGCTTCCGCTGGACCGTGGAGCCGGGAGAGTTCCGCATCACGGCCGCGACCAGCAGCGAGGGCGGGCTGACGGAGGCGTTCACCCTTCGCTGAAGCCACGAACGGGCCGGCGCCGACCGCCGGCCCGACCGCGCTACTCGATGGTGAAGCGCTGCAGCTCCACGGGGACGCCCTGGACGGTGATCGGGATCTCGTTCGACACGATCGGCGCGCCGCACAGCGGCGTCGTGCGCTCGACGAGGAAGTAGCTCCCCGCCACCGGGAAGTGCGTGCAGTTGAGCTGGTAGCTGGTGCCCGTCTGCCCGGTCAGGTTCGTGATGGCGCCGCCGGAGGCCGTGCGCAAGCCCCACTGGTGCGCGGCGCCCGTGCCGTTGGTCTCGGTGACCGTCGCGGTCCCTCCGACGCAGGGCGACGCGCCGCCGATCGTGGTCGAGCCGGCGACGGAGATGTTGACGCCCGA
>JAICEW010000434.1 GCA_025923995.1 Vicinamibacteria bacterium
CCGGTGCCGGGCCCGATGAGCCCGATCTGCCGAGCGGCGCCCCGCGAGAGGTCGATGACGCGGTCCCGGCGGGGCAGCCGGTCGTTGATGCGGACCACCACGCTGCGCTGGTTCGAGAGCAGCGTGACCTTCACCCGCGTGCCGAAGGCGTACCGCTCGTGCGCGGCCGTGAGCGCGTCCTGGTCGAACCGCTCGCCGCTGGAGGTGCGCTTGCCGTGGTAGCCCGGGCCGTACCAGGACGCGATGCCCGTCTGCACGTCGCCGACCTTGGGCTGGTACGCGGGGGGGAAGCGATAGTGCTTCGCGCTCGAGCAGGCGGTCAGGAGCAGCAGCCAGGCCACCACGCCCGCGCGGTGCCTCACGAGATCGTGTGCACCCTCAGCATATTTGTCGCGCCGGTCGTGTGGCTGTGCCCGGCGAGCATGAGCACCGTGTCCCCCGACTGCACCATGCCCTCGCGCTTCAGGATGGCCTCGCCCTGGAGCAGCATCTCGTCCGTCGTCGCCACGAACGTCGAATGCAGCGGGACGACCCCCCACCACAGGGCCAGGCGGCGGTAGGTGTCGGAGTTGTGCGTGATGGCGGCGATCGGCGGCCGCGGCCGGAAGGCGGACACCATCCGCGCCGTGGCGCCGGACTCGGTGAAGGCCACGATCAGCTTGCAGTCCAGCTCCTCCGCCACCGTGTTCGCGACTCGGGCCAGGCTGCTCGCGACGGCCGACCCGCCGCCCACCTGGACGCGCGAGGGGCCGCGCAGCCCGTAGTGCTGCTCCGTGTAGTGCGCGATGCGGGCCATCGTCTCCACCGCCTCGACCGGGAACCTCCCCGAAGCCGTCTCGGCCGAGAGCATGATGCCGTCCGTGCCGTCCAGGATCGCGTTCGCGACGTCGGACGCCTCGGCGCGCGTCGGCCGCGCGTGCTCGATCATGCTCTCCAGCATCTGCGTGGCGGTGATCACCACCTTGGCGGCGCCGTTGGCCATCTCGATGATCCGCTTCTGCAGCGTCGGCACCTCTTCGGTCGACAGCTCGACGCCCAGGTCGCCGCGGGCGACCATGACGCCGTCCGCCGCCTCCAGGATCTGCGGCAGGTCGTTCACCGCCTCGCGCTTCTCGATCTTCGCGATGAGCGGCGCCGTGCCACCCAGCGAGCGGATGAGCGCCTTGGCCTCCTCGACGTCCGACGCCTGGCGCACGAAGGAGAGCGCGACGTAGTCGACGCCGTGCTTGATGCCGAAGGCGAGGTCGCGGCGGTCCTTCTCGGTGAGGGCCGGGGCCGACAGGCGGGCGCCGGGCAGGTTCATGCCCTTGTTCGGCTTGAGCGGGCCGCCGTGCACGACCGTGGCCTCGACGATCGGGCCGTGCGTCGACTCCACGCGCAGCTCGAGGTTCCCGTCGTCGAGCAGGATGCGGTCGCCCTGGCGGACGTCCTGCGGCAGCGGGTCGTAGGTGGTGGAGATGAGGGCCGCGTCGCCCTCGATCGTCTCGTCGGTCGTGATCGCGATCCGCGCGCCGGACACCAGATCGACCGGCCCGCCGTGCTTGAGCTTGCCGGTGCGCATCTTGGGCCCCGACAGGTCCTGGAGGATCGCGATCGGCGCGCGCCGGCTGGCCGCGATCTCGCGCACGGCCTGCAGGACCGTGAGGTGGTCCTGGTGCTCGCCGTGCGAGAAGTTGAGCCTCACGACGTCGACGCCCGCCTCGACGAGCCGCCGCAGCACGCGCGGGTCCCTCGAGGACGGGCCGATGGTGGCGACGATCTTGGTGCGGCGCATTCGCGCGAGTATGGAGCCCGCGTGTGACGACGGCAAGTCGGACGAGCGCCTAGAACCGCCCGCTCACTCCGACCAGCAGCTGCGTGCCTGGAGCGCTGAAGGCCGCGGCGACGTCCAGGCGGAAGCCGCGCGTGGCCACGGACGCGCCCGCGGAGAAGACGTGCTCGGGCGCCGTGCCCAGGAACGACGCGGCCTCGACCGCGTCCGCGCCGGCGTAGCGCAGCGCCCCGTCGGCGGCGTGGTGGTAGCCGCCGCGGAGCTGGAGGCTCGCGCGGGTGAAGGGAAGGGAGACCTCGACGCCGGCGCGCGGCTCCCAGGCGTCCGGGAGCGCGTAGTCGTCGCGCGTGTGCGCGCCGAGGCGGATGGTGAGCACGTCCTGGATCTCGCCGTAGCGGACCCGGTCCAGCTGCGCCGCCACGGTGACCTGGTGCGTGAGCCTCACGCACGCGCCCGCCGAGACGACCGCCGGCTGGCGCAGCCGGAACGCGCTGCCGGGGTCGAGCGTCACGTTCAGGGCCGGGCTGACCGCGGTGCGCTCGAGGTCCCAGCCGGAGCCGGTGAACCCGGAGAGGCCGAGCCTCACGTCCGGCGTCGCCTCCCAGACGGCGCCGAGCCCGCCCGCGAGACGCGTGGCCGCTCCGCCGACGCCGACCCGCAGCTCCGCGGGACGGCCCGGCGACTCGCGGCGGTACTCGCCGGAGATGGAGGCGCGCACGACGTCGACCTGCGCGCCCAGGTGGACCGCGCGGCCGATGTGCCACGCGCCGGCCACGCCGCCGCCCGTGACCTTGAGATCGAGCGCGCCCTCGTCCGTCAGGCCGTCGGGAAGGGGCCGCGGGTCGAGCCGGAGACGTGCCTGGCGCGTTCCGGCGATCGACGCGCTCACCGCCCAGCGCGTGCCGATGCGCCCACCGCCCGCGAGGTGCCCGAGCGTGGTGTGGGACTCGAGGGGGTCGGAGGGGATGGTGCCCGCCGCGGGCTCCGACGCGCCCGCCGCCGTGTGACGCAGCGTCGCGGAGACCTCGGTGCGAGTCAGGCTCGTGAGGTTCGCCGGGTTCGCGCGTGCGGCGCCCGTGTCGTCGGGCAGCGCCACCGCCGCCCCGCCCAGCCCGGCGACGCGCGCGGCGAGCGGATCGGGCCACCAGCGCAGCGACCGGAACACGTGGTCGTTGGTCTGGGCGGACGCGGCGGTCGCCCCCAGCGCCAGCAGCAGCGCGGCCGCCAGCTTCATCGCACCAGCTCGAACCGCGTCTCGTCCGACGCCCCGAACGGGTCGGAGCAGCTGAAGCGCATGAAGCAGCGGTCGAGCCCGGAGGGCAGGCTGCAGACGAGGTTGAAGCTCTGGTGGCTCCCGGTGCACGCGCAGTTGCCCCACCAGCCGCAGAGCAGCTCGTCGCCATCGGCGTCGTCGCTCTCTATCAGGAACCGCTCGGGCCCCGCGCCGGGGAACACCCGCCCGCCGCTGACCACGGGCGGCGCGTTCCGCCCCTCGAGCGTGATGCTCCCGGTGGCGAGGCCGCCGCGCCCGTCCTCGACCGCCAGCGCCGCGGTGTGTTGTCCCGGCGCGTCGATCGTGCACCGCGACGTCGGCTCGCTGCCGGAGGTGCAGCCCGACCAGGTGTAGCGGAGCGCGTCGCCGTCCGGATCGTCCGCGTTGGCCACGACGGTGAGGGAGCACTGCGGATGGCAGGCGCGCTCGGCCACCAGCGTGCGCAGGTTGATGGTGGGCGAGCGGTTGCCCTGCAGCGTCACCGAGGCGACGCCGCTGGTGGACGCGTTCTTGCTGTCGGTGACGGTGACCCGCACCTGGTCGCTGGGGCGGGCCACGCCGTCGTTGCGGTACGTCGCGCGCCCCGGCTGCGCCGCGTCGGGAGTGATCGAGCCGCCGGCGGCCTCGAAGCGGTAGAAGACCTGGTCGCCGTCGGGATCGCTCGCGTCCACGCTCACGATGGCGGTCCCCCCGAGCGTGATGACGGCCGGGCTGATCGAGAGGCCGCGGATCTCGGGCGCGCGGTTGCTCTCGGGCCCCACCGGGCCCTTGTCCCCGCAGGCGGCCAGGCCGATCGCGGCCATCATCGGCCAGGCGGGCCGCATCTTCATTGAAAGAGGGACCTCAGCAGCCGGGCCAGGGTGGGGGCCGTGAGGGGGAAGCGGTACGTGGGGCCGTCCGCGATCTCCAGCGATACCCGTGTCTTGGACGTGACCTGCGCGCGCGGAAGCTCCACGAACACGCGCCGGTCCTGCCCGTCCGCCACCTGCTGGAACGTGGTCACCTCCCCGTGCTCCCAGCTCACGCGGCTCACGCGGGAGCCGGCGCCGTCCTCGAGGCGGAAGCGCAGCCAGATCGAGTCACGGCCGTTGAGGGCGTCCACCAGGATCATCGCGCGCTGGCCCGGGAGCCCTTCGCGCCGGCCGATCACGACCGCGTTGGCCCACAGCAGCTCGCTGCGGTCGGACGTGGGCGTGGCCGTCGGCGCCGGCGTGGCGGCAGGCGAAGGCTCGTACGTCGGTGTGGGCGGGGGGGCGGTCGCCGTGGGAGCCACGGTGGGCGAGGTCGTGGGTGTGGGCGTGGGTGTGGGCGGATCGGGCGGCGGCTGCGGCGGTGTGGCGGCCGCGGGGCGTTGCGCGACGCGCGCCGGAGTGGGCGTGGCCGCGACCGTAGGCTCGATCACCAGCTCCAGCACGAGCGTAGGCCCGCGGAACTCGATGCGCGCCGGCGCACCCGGCGCCACCGGACGGACGGTCACGACGCCCTGCGGCCGCGTCTGCTCGATCACGAGGCCGAGCCGCTTCCGGTCCTCCGCGGACGCCTTGAGCTGGCGAAGCGCTTCCGGCAGCCGGATGCGAGTCGTCTCCCCTGCGGGGCAGTGCACGCGCCACGGCCCGTCGGGAGACGCCGGGGCCGTCACGGTGCGAACGGCCACCAGGACCAAGGCAAGCCACGGGCCGCTCACGGCTCCGCTCCAGGCTGTGGGGACATCGAGGAGCCATTC
Organism: Vicinamibacteria bacterium; assembly: GCA_025923995.1. Lineage (GTDB taxonomy): Bacteria > Acidobacteriota > Vicinamibacteria > Fen-336 > Fen-336 > JAICEW01. The sequence goes on from JAICEW010000434.1 coordinate 4,768, forward strand.
TACCGGCCCGCACGCGTCGATGCTCTCCGTCGTTCCGCATCGGTGAG
>JAICEW010000435.1 GCA_025923995.1 Vicinamibacteria bacterium
CCAGCAGCTGCTGGTGCTGCGCGAGTACTTCACGCGCTACAGCGCGGACCTCGTGCTGCTCTGGCAGACGCCGACGAACGACGTCGCGAACAACATGTTCCCGACCCACTGGCCGTGGAACACGACGCCCAAGCCCACGTTCTGGCTGGAGCGGGGCCGGCTCAGGGGTCCCAGCGAGCAGCTGGGCCAGCGCGTGACGCGCTTCCGGACCATGGCGCTGCTCGAGCAGGCGTTCCCCGTCGACCGCGACGCGGAGTGGGAGCGCCGCTACCTGCCGGAGCCGTACCACGCGCTCGCCGGCTACGCGGGCCCGGTCGACCTGCAGTGGGAACGGATGCGCGCGGAGGGCATCACCCTGGTGTCCCAGGAGCGCGTGGACTCGGAGAAGACCAACTTCGTGCTCTCGCTCACGCCGCGCAGCGCCCGGGCGCAGTACGGCCTCGACCTCACGCACGCGCTGCTCTCGGAGATCGCGGACGAGTGCGCGCGCCACGGCGCGGGCTTCAGCCTCGTCCACCACGCGCTCGGCCCCGAGGGCGGGCCGGTCTCGCCCTACATCGTGAACATGAGCGCGGATGAGGTCGTGCGCGTGCTCGACGGCCGCCACTACCGCGTGTCGAACGCGCAGTTCTGGGCGAACCTGCGCTACATGAACCGCGGGCTGCCCTACACCTACGTGCGCGTCACGACGCGCGACTGGCGGGTGAGCCCCAAGGACGGCCATCTCAACGCGGCGGCCACGGACCAGGTGATGCGCGACCTGTCGCGGCAGGTCCTGCACCTCGCGGAGCCGTCGCGGCCCGCCCAGGGAGTCGCGGTCGCGCGTGGGCCGGCCGTCCGCTAGCAGGCCGGCCGCCGGGGGAGCGACGGCCGGCCCTTCCACTCGATCAGTGCGGCCGCGGCATCATGGCCGTATCGAACGTGAACCCGGTGGCGGGCTCGACGGCCACCGCCTTGCCAGCGAGATCGCCGTAGCGCGCGTTGTTGGAGACGACGATACTCCCGCTCTGCCCGATGAGGGCCGGGATGCTCGACGTGTTGACCACGTTCGTGCTGCGCGGCGCGAGCGTGAAGGCCTGCGTGGCCAGCAGTGTGCCGGCACCGTTGAAGAACCAGGCGGTGACGTCCGCCGCATAGTGGGTCGGGTTCTGGACGATGAGCACCGTCAGCTGGCTCGCCGAGTTGTTGAACCGCGGGATGCTGTACGTCGTGTCGTAGAAGCGCAGGTGGTACTGGTCGGCGGCGGTGCAGGACGTGCCGCACGCCGCGCTGCCGACGCGGACGAGCCCGAACGTGCTCGCGCCTCCCGCCTGCCAACGGATGCTGCGGGAGAACCCCGAGCCCCCCGCGTCCACGAACCCCTGCACGTGGGCGCAGGTCGCGTCCAGCCGCTCGAAGCTGAAGTCGGGGTTGCCGCCGTTGTTGAGATCGCCCGTCGTCCCGTCCACCACGACCTCATAGGACGAGAACGCGCGCGAGCCGAGCGTGTAGAAGTCCTGGTCGACCGCCGGGCCGGGAAGCGCGCCCAGGTCGTGCACCTGCCGTACGCCATGGATCAGGTCGTTGTCCGGCGTGCCCCCGCAGGTGTTGTCGGGGTCGCCTCCCTCGTCCCACACGTCGGCGTGGACGAAGGACGCGGCAAGGAACACGGACAGACCTCCGGCCAGCATCGAAAGAGCCTTCATGGATCGACCTCCTCGCCTACGGTGGGTGGAGGGCGCGATCCATTTCGTACCGCATCGCCAGCGATCGGCCTTCGTGGTAAGAAACAGGACGTGCGACCGCTCGCCCTCCTCGCGCTGATCGGCTGTCTTCCCCTGGTTCCGGCCCACGCCGGCGACGTCCCCAAGGCCATCGCGATCCTCGAGGTGGCCGGCCCGATGCTCCCCGGGCACGTCCCGGAGGGCGCGCCCCTGCGCTTCGTCCTCCTCGAGAGCGGGCAGGTCTACGTCGGCGGCACCAGCGGCATCGCGGTGGGTCAGCTCGCGTCCTCGGAGCTGAAGGCGCTCGAGAAGCGCCTCACGGAGGTGCGCAAGGTGCCGGGCCTCTCCAGCACCCTCGCGCTGGGTGGCGGCGCGCGGCGGCACCACCTGATCGTCCGCAAGGGACGGCCGCTCGACGTCACGATCACGGGCGAGCCGGCCGACGCGCCCGTGCCGCTGCGGCCGCTGGCCGCGCTGCTCGCGGACCTGTCGTCCTTCGACCATCCCAGCCTGCGCCCCTTCAGGCCGGAGAGCTACGCGCTGCGGGCCCGCGAGGGCAGGCTGCCGGGCGGTTGCCGCTCCTGGCCCTACGACGAGACCCTGGCCGGCACCGACTTCTCGCCCCGCGTGGTGCCGGCGGCGCAGGTGGTGTACTGGCCCACGGGCGCCGCGCCGGCCTCGGTCTGCCAGGGCGACAAGTCCTGGATCGTGACCCTGCGACCGCTCGTGCCGGGCGAGACTCCCTGACGCTCGCAGGCTTGCGCGGCCTTCCGGTCGTGTTATAGTCGGCCTCGGAGGAGTTGATGGACAATTCGCGGAGGGCGGGCCGCCCGTGAGGCACGGCCCGCGGCACCCGCGGCGCCATCGACACCACAGACACGACCGGTCGGGCGCGCCCCATCCGCAGCATCAGCAGGGGCAAGGACGACCGAGGGACCCGCGACAGGTTCCGATCCCGACGAGCGGCCCGACGACAGAGGTCGCGGGCGTCGTCGATCTGAACGAGGGCGCCGGCGGGTTCTTGAGGCAGGCAGCCCAAAACTACCTTCCGTCTCGTGATGACGTCGTGATTCCGCCCCAGATTGCGCGGGATTTCGGCTTGCGCGACGGAACGGAGATCGAAGGCCTGACCCGTGACGGTGGTGGCGGACGCCGCACCCTGGTAGAGGTTACGAAGGCGAGCGGGCTCGCGCCTGAGCAGTACAGGGCGCTCCCTCACTTCCAGGACCTGATCTCGGTCAACCCCAACGAGCCGTTCCGCCTGGCCGGCGACGAGCCAGGGGCGGAGACGAGCCTGCGCGTGATCGACCTGATCGCGCCCATCGGACGGGGTCAGCGCGGGCTGATCGTGTCGCCGCCCAAGGCGGGCAAGACGACCCTGCTCGAGCACCTCGGAAAGGCGATCGTCAAGCACCATCCGGAAGTGCACCTCATCCTGCTGCTCATCGACGAGCGGCCGGAAGAGGTCACGCACTTCCGGCGGGCCGTCGCCGCCGAGGTGCTGGCGTCGTCCGCCGACTCGCAGGCCGACGCGCACATCCGGCTGGCCAAGCTGGCCATCGAGCGTGCGAAGCGGATGGTCGAGTCGGGCAAGCACGTGGTCATCCTGCTGGACTCGCTCACGCGGCTCGGACGCGCTTCGAACCGTGAGATGGGCCCCGGCGGGCGCACCATGTCGGGCGGCGTCGACAACCGCGCCCTGCAGTTCCCGCGCCAGTTCTTCGGCGCGGCCCGCAACTGCGAGAACTCCGGCAGCCTCACCATCCTGGCGACTGCGCTCGTGGACACGGGCAGCCGCATGGACGAGGTGATCTTCCAGGAGTTCAAGGGCACCGGCAACATGGAGCTCATCCTCGACCGCTCGATCGCGGACCGCCGGATCTTCCCGGCCGTCGACGTGCTGAAGTCGGGCACGCGGCGCGAGGAGCTGCTGTGCACGCCGGAGGAGCTGGCCAAGCGCCACCTGCTCCGCCGTGCGCTGGCGGACCTGTCGTCGATCGAGGCCGCGCAGTTCCTGATCGACAAGATCAACAAGACGCCGTCCAACTCCGCGTTCCTGTCCACGCTCGTCGCCCCCGCGCCCACGTCGGCGGCGGCGCGACGCTTCCGCTAGCACTCCTTCCCGAGCCGACCCGGGCGAGCCGGCAGCGAGCGATCGCGGCCGGCTGCCTCCCGACCGTCAGGCGTTACCATCGTGGCCGATGTCACGCTCGAGCCCCGCGGAGGCGGCCGACGCTAACTTCGTGACCCACGCGTCCTGGCTGCAGCGACGCCATGCCGGAATGACCGTCGTCGAACGGCCCGACCTGGCGTTGATCGACTCGGGGCTGCCCTGCGACACGTTCAACTTCGTCTGCCGCGCACGCCTCGGCTCCGACGCGCGGGACCGCGCTCGCTGGGCGCTCGACTACTTCCGGCAGGCGGAGCGGCCGTTCTCATGGTGGGTGGGCCCGACGGATCGGCCCGCCGATCTCCACGACCTCCTGTGCGCGGTCGGCCTCGAGCCTTCCGAGACGGAGCTCGCGATGGCGGCCGATCTGTCACCCCTGCGCGTCGCGCGGCCGTCGGAGCTGCGGATCGAGCGCGTGCGGTCGAAGGAGTCACTGCGGGCCTTCGCCGCGGTCAGCGCGGCCAACTGGACGCCGCCGGACGCCCAGGTGAACCGCTTCTACGAGATCACGTCGGCGTCCATCCTGTCCGCGGATTCACCGCTCTGGCTGTACCTCGGGTCCGTGGGTGACGCGCCGGTGGCGACGGCGGAGCTGACGGCTGCGGGTGGCGTCGTGGGCCTCTACAACATCTCGACCCTGGAACCGTACCGGCGGAGGGGCTTCGGTACGGCGATGACCCTGCAACCGCTGCTCGACGCCCGCGAGCGGGGCTACGACACGGCCGTGCTGCAGGCGTCGCGTGCGGGCGTCGGGATCTACGAGCGGGTCGGGTTCCGCCCCTTCGGCGAGATCACCGAGTACAAGCCGACGCGTTAACGCGCAGGCGCTTCCGGACGTTCCATCGGCATGAGCGAGAGCCGTGCGCAACGAAACAGGTTCACGCGACGCATCGTCCTGGCGGGCCTGGCCGTTTTCGTGACGGCCACCGCGGCC
>JAICEW010000436.1 GCA_025923995.1 Vicinamibacteria bacterium
CCGCCCGCCCGCAACGCGTCGTAGACGTCCTCGAGCTGGGCGGCCCATTCCTCGACGATCTTCCGCTCGCGGTCGGGGGGCAGGTGGAGCCGCGCGACCTGGTCACGGACGAAGGCCTGGAAGTCACGCATAGTCCACCCCCGCGGCGCGCCGGACGGCCTGGATGAAGCTCCGCCAGGTCCGGCGCCGCTCCGCGAGCGCGCGGCGGCCTTCGGTCGTCAGGCGGTAGTAGCGGCGGCGGCGCTGGCCGGGCTTCTCGACCCAGCGGCCGGCGATGAGGCCGCGGCGCTCCAGCCGGTAGAGGACGGGGTAGAGCGACGCGGGCTGGAACGAGACCGCGCCGGCGCCGCGAGCGGTGATGCGCTGCCCGATCTCGTAGCCGTGGCGGGCGCGGCTCTCCAGCTGCGCGAGCACGAGCAGCTCGGCGGTGCCCTTCTTGAGTGCGGCGACGTCTCCAGTGTCACTCATTTATGTGTGAGTCATACATATCGCGGCGGGCCGAGTCAAGGGCCGACGTCCCATCCAGGGGATTGGAGGCAGCGTCCCCTGTCGCCGCGGCGACACGTTAGGATTCGGAGCGGAGGTGCCATGTCGCCCCTGCCCCTGATCCTGGCCGCTGCGCTGCCCGCCGCCGACCCGCACAGCCTCGCGAACCCACAGATCGCCCGTGCCACCCACGTGGCGCTCGACCTGACGGTGCGCTTCGACGACAAGACGATCGCCGGCCGCGCCGACCTCACGCTCGAGTACCCGCAGGGGGAGGCCAGGGCGGCGACGCTCGATCTCGACACGCGCGGTCTCGCGATCGAGTCGGTCACGGACGGAGCGGGGAAGACGCTCGCCTTCGCGCTCGAGCCGCCCGTGAAGCTGCTCGGCCAGCGGCTGCGCATCACGCTGCCGGAGCCGCGCCCGAAGCAGGTCCGCATCGCCTACCGGACGAGCCCCCAGGCCACGGCGCTGCAGTGGCTCGAGCCGCGACAGACCACGTCCGGCAAGCAGCCGTTCCTGTTCACGCAGAGCCAGTCGGTCCACGCGCGGAGCTGGGTGCCCTGCGCCGACGGCCCCGGCGCGCGGCTGACCTACGAGGCCGTCGTGCGCGTGCCGGCCGGCACCACCGCCGTGATGGCGGCCGAAGCCGGCTCGCACGACCCCGCGAAGGGCGTCTTCCGCTTCCGCATGCCCCAGCCGATCCCTCCGTACCTCTTCGCGCTGGCGGCCGGCGAGATCGCGCGCAAGGACGTGGGCCGTCGCACGGCGGTGTACGCCGAGCCGGCCGTGCTGGAGAAGGCGGCCTGGGAGTTCGCCAAGATGGAGGAGATGGTGGAGGCCGCCGAGCGCCTCTACGGTCCCTACGCGTGGGGCCGCTGGGACGTGCTGGTGCTGCCGCCCAGCTTCCCGTTCGGGGGGATGGAGAACCCGCGGCTGACGTTCGCGACCCCGACCATCATCGCGGGCGACCGCAGCCTGACGAACGTGATGGCGCACGAGCTGGCGCACTCCTGGTCGGGCAACCTGGTCACCAACGCGACCTGGTCCGACTTCTGGCTCAACGAGGGCTTCACGAGCTACATCGAGAACCGGCTCATCGAGGAGATCTACGGCAAGGACCGGGCGCAGATGGAGGCGCTGCTGAGCCTGCGCGAGATCCAGGAGACGATCGCCAACCCGCGGACGGCGCCCGCGCGGACGGCGATGTACCGCGACACGACCGGCGAGGACCCCGACGACTACGAAGGCGCCATCGTCTACCAGAAGGGCGCCGCGTTCCTGCACATGCTGGAGACCCGCTTCGGCCGGCCGGCGTTCGACGCGTTCCTGCGCGGCTACTTCGACGCCCACCGCTTCCAGGGCATGACGACGCCGCAGTTCCTGGAGATCCTGCGGCGGGACCTGTTCAAGGGCGACGCGGCCGCGTGGGCGGACGCGAAGGTGGACGAGTGGGTCACCGGGACGGGCCTGCCGTCGAACGCGGTCGTGTTCGCGTCCGAGCGCTTCGAGAAGACGCGCGCCGCGGCGCAGGCCTTCGCCAAGGACGGCTCGCTGGGCGGCGTGCGCAAGGACTGGGCGACGGCCGAGTGGCTGGACTTCCTGGGCGCCCTGCCCAAGGACCTGACGCGCGCGCAGATGGACGCGCTGGACCGCGCGTTCGCGCTCACGAAGTCGGGGAACGCCGAGATCCTGAGCGCCTGGCTGATGCTCGCGGTGCGCAACGACTACGAGGCCGCCTATCCGGCGCTCGAGGACTTCCTGCTGCGCCAGGGGCGCCGCAAGTTCCTGCGGCCGCTCTACCAGGCGCTGCACGACAACCCGAAGACGCTCGAGCGGGGCAAGGCGCTCTACCAGAAGGCGCGTCCCGGGTACCACTCGATCGCGACCGCCAGCATCGACGCCATCTTCAAGAGCTGACCCGGCCGACATTCGGCGCGGTCATTGACCGCGGCGCGGAGCCGGACGTACGGTTGCCTCATGGCACCGCTTCCATCCGAGATGACCGCGATCGAGATCGCGCAGCCGGGCGGTCCCGAAGTCCTGCGTCCCGCGCGGCGGCTCCGTCCCGACCCGGGGCGTTGCGAGGTGCTGATCGAGGTGGCCGCGGCGGGAGTCAACCGCCCGGACGTGATGCAGCGGATGGGCAAGTACCCGCCGCCACCGGGCGCGTCCGACATCCCCGGCCTCGAGGTGTCCGGGCGCATCGCGGCCGTGGGGCCGGACGTCCAGCGCTGGAGTGAGGGCGACCGGGTCTGCGCGCTGCTGCCCGGCGGCGGCTACGCGGACTACGCGGTGGCGTCGACGGACCTGTGCCTGCCGGTCCCGCCCGACTTCCCGATGGACGAGGCGGCGGCGCTGCCGGAGACCTTCTTCACCGTCTGGCACAACGTGTTCGAGCGCGGGAAGCTGCTGGCGGGGGAGACGCTGCTCGTGCACGGCGGCTCGTCCGGCATCGGCACCGCGGCCATCGCGCTCGCGAAGGCCCGGGGCGCGCGCGTGTTCGTGACCGCGGGCTCGGTGGAGAAGTGCGAGGCCTGCGTGCGCCTGGGCGCCGAGCGGGCCATCCCGTACCGCGAGCAGGACTTCGTGGCGGTCGTCCAGGAGCTCACCCAGGGCCGCGGCGTGGACGTGATCCTGGACATGGTCGGCGCGCCCTACTTCGCCCGCAACCTCTCGTGCCTGGGCCTGGAGGGCCGCCTGGTGCAGATCGCGGTTCAGGGCGGCGCGAAGGCGGAGGCCGACCTGCTGGCGATCATGCAGAAGCGGCTGGTCGTCACCGGCTCGACGCTGCGCGCCCGGCCGGTCGGCGAGAAGGCGCGCATCGCGCAGGCGCTCGAGGAGGAGGTCTGGCCGCTGCTGCGCGACGGACGCGTGCGGCCGGTGATCCACGCGCGTTTCCCGCTGGCCCAGGCGGCCGAGGCGCACCGGGTCATGGAGTCCAGCCGCCACATCGGCAAGCTGGTTCTCGTCCGGGAGGGCGCCGGGGCGGTATAATGGAAGGTCGCCCCTCCCCCCGAGGGGCGGACCTATGAGTCGGCGGCTCCGAGAACGACACGTCAACCTGCAGCGGGACGAGGTCCTGCTCCGGGCCGTCCCGCGCGCGGGCGGCTTCCGCATCGCCCTGTGCTACCCGAACCTCTACTTCGTGGGGATGTCGAACCTCGGGTTCCAGGGCGTCTACCGGATGTTCAACGACGCCCCCGGCGTCGTGTGCGAGCGGGCGTTCCTCCCGGACGACGTCGACGCGGCCGAGCTGGGCCACGGCGGAAGCCCGCTGACGAGCTTCGAGTCCGGCTCCGACCTGGGCGGGTTCGACGTGGTGGCCTTCTCGGTCTCGTTCGAGAACGACTACGTCCACGTCCTCAAGATGATGCGCATGGCGGGCCTCCCGCTGCGCGCGCGCGACCGCCGGCCCGGCGATCCGATCGTCCTGATGGGCGGAGCCGCGCTGTTCCTGAACCCGGAGCCGTTGGCACCCTTCGCGGACGTGATCGCCGCGGGCGAGGGCGAGGCCATGGTGCCGCGACTCCTCGACGCGCTCCTGGGCTCGTCCGACCCGCGGAAGGGCATCGAGTCGCTCCAGGCCAAGGACGGCTTCTACGTGCCGTCGCGGTACGAGGTGCGCTACCACGACGACGGCACGGTGGCGGGATACGACGGGCCGGGCCCGGTCGTCCGCCAGCGCAGCTGGCCCGGCAAGATGCCGATGCCGCAGTCGGCCATCCTGACGCCGAACACCGAGATGTCCATGAAGTTCATGGTGGAGATCTCGCGCGGCTGCCCCTGCATGTGCCGCTTCTGCTGGGCGGGGTACAACTACCTGCCGGTGCGCGGCTTCTCGCGCGCCGAGATCGTGGGCCGCGCGCGCGAGGTGCGCGCGGTGACCGACCGCATCGGGCTCGTGTCCACGGCCGTGTGCGATCACCCCGAGATCGAGGGGATCGTGGACGACCTGGCGGCGATGGACTACGAGGTCTCGGTCGCGTCGCTGCGCCTCGACGACCTGACGCCCGACTTCGTGTTCAAGCTGGCCGACACCGGCGTGCAGGGGCTGACGCTGGCCCCCGAGTGCGGCTCCGACCGCATGCGCCGGATCCTGAACAAGCAGTTCAGCAACGAGGAGATCCTGGAGAAGGCCGAGTGGATCTTCAGCAACGGCATCCAGAACCTGAAGCTCTACTACATGGTCGGACTGCCCTGGGAGGAGCACGCGGACGTGGAGGCGATCCTCGACCTCACGGAGCGCATCCGCCAGAAGATGCTCGCGATCGGCCGCAGCCGCGGACGCGTCGGGCGCATCCA
>JAICEW010000437.1 GCA_025923995.1 Vicinamibacteria bacterium
GTGCCGTTCGTCTTCCACAGCTCACGGCCGGCGATGCCGTCGTTCGCGAAGAACAGCACCTCGTCGCCCACCCGGGTGAGGCCGCTGGGGGAGGACTTCCCCTGCGTCAGGGTGACGGGCCGCGGGTCGATGTCCTTGACCAGGACCGTGCCGGCCGTGGTGCCGTCGCTCGCCCACAGCTCGGCCCCGACCGAGCCGTTGTCGGCCTGGAAGAACACGCGACCGCCCAGCTCGGGGAGAGCGGAGGGCAGAGGAACGCCCGACGCGGGGCCGGGCCGGATGTCCCTCACCAGCGTGGTGCCGGCCTCGGTGCCGTCGCTCGTCCACAACTCGCAGCCGGTGGGGCCGTCGCAGGCGTGAAAGAAGAGCCGGGTGCCGACCAAGGTGAGCGTGTTGGGGACGCTCGACCCGGGGCCGGGACGCACGTCCTTGACCAGCACGGTCCCCGCTTCCGTTCCGTCGCTCCGCCACAGCTCGCTGCCCGTCGCTGCGCTGTCCGCGAAGAAGTAGAACACGTCGCCCAGCACGGCCCCGTACCGCACGTTCGAGCCCGGGGGACCGGGGTTGATGTCCTTCACCAGCCAGGTCCCCTCGGCGGTGCCGTCCGTTCGCCACAGCTCCTCCCCGTGGTCCGGGTCGCGGCTGACGAAGTACTGGACGTCGGCCATCGTGGCGCTGAAGCTTCCCGTCGCCCCGTCGGCGGGACCCGGGTTCGTGTCCATGACGAGGTAGGGCTCGCCGGGCTCCTGGGCGGCCAGGGGCGCCGCGAGGGCGATGACGGTCAACAGCGTCAGGACTCGTGCGAAGTGGACGCGGTCGTTCATGGGAGGGCAGCTCCTTGCATGACACGCGACATCTGTTCGACGGCTGGGTTCTACCGGAACGGCGCCCTGGGCGTGGTCTCCGACACCGTTCGCTTGCGCACCCGGCCTGCTCTCCCCGAGGGGGAGAGGCCTCGGGGCGCAACAACGGGCCTGGCCTTCCCGGCCAGGCGGACCGGGACTCTAGCCGTGGCGCGCGAACGTGTCAAGAATCGTGCACCGCTCGTCGCGACATGGCTCTACCCCCGTGTGTCCGACCAGGCCGGGACGTCACAGGGGGCCCCGGCGCCGTTCGAGAGGTATGCTCCCGCCACCATGATCGTCCTCACCCTCGCCCTGCTCGCCGCCGCGGCGCCGGCCGACGACTGGCCGCGGTTTCGCGGCCCGAACGGCACGGGCCTCCAGGACACGGCACCGCTGCCGAAGGAGCTGAGCGCGACCCGCAACGTCGTGTGGAAGACCGCGCTGCCGCCCGGCTACTCGTCGCCCATCGTCAGCGGCGACCGCATCTTCGTGACCGGCTACGAGGGCGACAAGCTGTTGACCATCGCCCTCGACCGGGCGACAGGCAAGGAGGTCTGGCGGCGGGAGAGCCCGCGCGACCGGCAGGAGAAGCTCGACCGGCGGAACGGGCCGGCCTCGCCCACGCCGGCGGCGGACGGGAGGAACGTCTACGTCTTCTTCGCCGACTACGGGCTCGTGTCCTACACGTTCGCCGGCGAGGAGCGGTGGCGCACTCCGCTCGGCCCCTTCAACAACGTCTACGGCATGGGCGCGTCGCCGATCCTGGCCGGCGACCTGGTGGTGCTCGTCTGCGACCAGAACCGCGGCTCGTTCGCCGCCGGCTTCCGCCAGGGCGACGGGAAGGAGGTCTGGCGCACGCCCCGGCCCGAGGCCCTCTCGGGCCACTCGACGCCCATCCTGTTCGAGCCCGCGGGCGGGCCGATGCAGGTCATCGCACCGGGCTCCTTCCGCATGGACTCGTACGCGGCCGCGACGGGCGAGGTCGTCTCGTACGTGAACGGCCTGCCGGGCGAGATGAAGTCGGGCCCCGTGCTGGTGGGGGAGTCGATCTTCATCAACGGCTTCTCCTCGCCCGACAACGACGCCGGCCGCCAGGTGGCCGTGCTCCCGTTCGCCGACGTCCTCGCGAAGTTCGACGCGAACAAGGACGGGAAGATCTCGCCCGCCGAGACGCCGGACGAGCGGACGAAGAAGTACTTCGTGTTCATCGACCTCGACGAGGACGGCGCGGCCGACGCGGCCGAGTGGCGCATCTGGACGATCGGCTCGGCCTCCGAGAACGGGCTGCTCGCGTTCCGGGCCGGCGGGCGCGGCGACCAGACGGGCCAGGCCCTGCGCTGGCGCTACCCGCGGTCGGTGCCGCAGCTGCCGACGACGCTCGTCTACCGCGGCGTCGTGTACATGGTCAACGACGGCGGCATCCTGACGACGCTCGACGCGGACACGGGCGCGGTCCGCAAGCAGGCGCGCCTGCGCGGCGCGATCGACCACTACTACGCGTCACCGGTGGGCGGGGACGGCAAGGTGTACATCGTGAGCCAGTCGGGGGTCGTGGCCGTGCTCGACGCGACGCGCGACCAGGAGGTCCTCTCGACCGGCCAGCTCGACGACGAGGTGTACGCGACGCCCGCCATCGCGGGCGGGCGCATCTTCATCCGCACCCGCGGCGCGCTGTACTGCTTCGGGTCCTGACCTCCTAGGACGGCGCGGCCGCCGAGCCCGACAGCACGCGGTCCGCGAAGTCGATCACCTGGCGCACGTACGTGCGCTTCTCGAGGTACGTGCCAGGGAAGAAGCTGCGCTTGAAGCCGTAGATGAGGCTGTCGCGCACCTCGCGCTCGGTCAGGCCGAAGGCATCGACCGCCCGCGCGATCTCGGTGCTGACGTCGGTGTTCGAGACCAGCCGGTTGTCGGTGCAGAACGTGGTGCTCAGCCGGCGCTTGCGCATCTCGCCGTACGGGTGGAGCCGGAGGTCGCCCGCCAGCTCGGGCACGGTCTGCTGGTTCGACGTGAGGCAGACCTCGATCGTGATGCGCTTGTCGGCGATGAACTGCGCGAGCCGCTCCACGTAGGCCTTGCGGTCCACGATGCGCTCGTCCCGGATCTTCGACTCGTCCAGCAGCCAGGTGCCGTGCCCGATGCGGTCGGCGTGCAGGTCGCCGATGGCCTGGAAGATCGACTCGGGACCGTAGTCCTCGCCCGCGTGGACGGTCTTGCCCAGGAACGCTTCGTGCGCGACCTGGTAGCCGCCGCGGTGGTCCTCGGCCGGGTAGCCGCGCTCCTGCCCGGCCAGGTCCAGGCCCACCACCAGCAGGCCCTGCTCGTGCTTGAGGCGCGAGGCCAGGCGCGCCACCTGCGTGCTGGCGGCGGCGTAGACCTCCTTCGCGGGCGACTCCGGCATGGCCTCGAACAGCCGGCGGAACCCGGGCGCGAACTCGCCGGTGAAGAAGCGCAGCGCGCACAGGATGATGCCGGCCAGGAAGCGCGGCTCGGCGCCGCTCGCGACCTCGGGGCGCGCGTTGAACGCGGCGGCCGCGCGCCGGATGCCGCGGTCCACCGCGCGCACCACGTCGTCCAGCTCGAAGCCCGGCCGCACGTGGAGCTGCGGGGCGAAGCGGATCTCCGTGTAGCGGACGCCCTCGCGCTGGCAGTCCTCGCACAGCTCGAACGCGGCGCGCTCGAGCGCCTCCGCGTCCTGGAGCACCGCGGTCGTGTAGCGGAAGCCCTCCAGGTACTCGGGCAGGTTGCGGTAGTGCGTGCGGAACACCGTCTCGCGCAGGCCGGGCTCGGTCTCGGAGGGCAGGGCGACCTTGCGCTCGCGCGCCATCTCGATGAGCGACGGGATGCGCAGCGACCCGTCGAGGTGCAGGTGGAGGTCCGTCTTGGGAAGCCGGCGGATGAGGTCGGGGTTCATGCAGCTTCTATTATCTGCGCCGGTCCCCGATCGGCGAACCCGATCCGGACCGTCACCGGCAGTCGATCCGCCCCGGGACCGATTGAGTGCCCGACGCTCAACAGGCCGCGCGGCCGGTTGAGCGTCCGAGACTCAATGAGCCGCGGAACGGCGTCTTGGCGGAGCGTCACCCGCCCAGTCTGCGCAACTCACCTGGCCTAGCGCAGGACGAACGTCGATTCGATCAACTCGAAACCGGGGGCGTTGCGTTCCTCGTGCTCGCTCCATCGGATCTCGAGCACGCCGAACGCCGCTTCAGGAGCTTCGTGGGTGAAGAGCCGTAGGTGCGCCTGGGAACCCGCCACCGATCCGGCCAGATCGATCCCTTCGCCTTCGTACCGTCCCCACGTGGAAAACGGCATCTCCCGCATCGTGTCCAGCCGCCAGATCCGCAGCCGCTCGCGCATCTGCAGGTAGGCCGGGCCTCCGCCCGGGTCGAGGATGTAGAGAATGACCCTGCCACGTCCGGGGGCGTTGATCTCCGCCATGACTTCCGGACGGTGGAATCGCGGGTCCTCCTCCAGGTGCCAGTTGCCTGGTATCGAGACCGAGTACGCCGCGAACGACAACCGCCGCGGCCGCGCGACGTCGGCAGGGGCCGGACGCTCCAGCACGCCTCGCGCGATGTTCGCCACCTTGTGGCCCACGGGTCCCCGCGAGATGCGGACGACGGCCGCGACCGTCGCCAGTAGCGTGATGAGCCCGGCGGTGACGACGATGCCGACGACGACTCGTGTGCGGCGCATTCCTCGCGGCCTGCCGCGAAATCGCTCGACTACTTCTCCACCAGCTTCCCGTCCTGCACGAGCGTCTTGTCGCCCGCGACGACCGTCGCGCCGTCCATGAAGAACAGGATCTCCCCCTGGGGCGAGCGGTTCGTCCCGCCGGACTCCCAGTTGTCGCCGATGGCCACGCGCACGATGCCCGCCCCGTAGCCGTAGTACGTCATGAAGCCTCCCGGCATCACGGCCTGCAGCGCGGGGTTGGTGCTGA
>JAICEW010000438.1 GCA_025923995.1 Vicinamibacteria bacterium
ACTCGGCCAGGAAGGGGTTCGCGCGTCGAAGGTCCGGGTCGTCGTAGGCCGCACGCAGCGCCGGCGCGTACCCCGATCCGATGCACAGCGCCCGCTGGCTGGAGAGCGTCGCGGCGTGACGCACGAAGCGGACCGCGTCGTCCGGGAAGCGGCCGAAACGGGACACGCCCAGGCCCCATCCTCCCAGCGTGCCGGCGCCGGGGCCATGAGCACCGCGCACCATCGGCTGCACGCCCACCTTGCCGGCGAGGGGGGATCCCTCCGCCTGGACCAGCCGCCAGACATACGACCAGTTCCTCAGGAAGACCGCGCGCCCGTCCTGGAAGAGCCGCCGGCTCTCATCTTCTTTGTATGCGGTCACGCCGGGCGGGCTGATGGGCTCCTCCCCCGCCAGGGTGGCCCGCATCGCCCGCAGGGCGGCCGCCGCGGCCGCGTCCTCCAGGCCGATCCGCCGCGTGGCCGGGTCCACCCAGAAACCGCCCTGGCCCCGGAGCACCTCGAGGTAGTTGCAGACCAGCCCCTCGTACTGGCTCCCCTGCCAGACGAAGCCCCAGCGCTGGGGCGGCGACTGCAGGGCGCGCGCGACGCGCACGAGGTCGTCGAGCGTCTCCGGCGGCGGCAGGCCCGCGGCCTCCAGCAGGTCGCGGCGGTAGTAGAGCAGGCCCAGGTCCGTGCGCATGGGCACGCGGTAGAGCGCGCCCTGGTAGCGTCCCGCCTCGAGCGCCGCGGGCAGGAAGGCCTGCTGCGCCTCCGCGGGAAACGCGTCGTCGAGCGGGCGCAGCCAGCCCGCGGCCGCGAACTTGGCCGTCCACGTGACGTCGAGGTACACCAGGTCGAACGAGTCGTCGCGCCCCAGCAGGGACGCGGTGTAGAGGTTCTCGCGCAGGTCGGTGGCGTTGGGCCCTTCGACCACGTCGACCGGGACGCCCTGCGCGTCGCGAAAGGACCCGGCGATGCGCGTCCACATCGGGACTTCCGCCGCAGGCACCAGCACGCGCAGGTGCGGCGACCCGGGGTGACCGCGCGAGCGATCGCAGCCCGCCGCCGACAGCAGCAGGCTCGCCGCGGCCGCGATGCGGAGCGCGCTCGTCCCCGCGAGCCTCACGCATGCAGTCTAGACGGGCCCCTGGCCGGCGCGGCCCTCCCGGCGGGAAATCAGAACGGGCGGCGCAGCGAGAGCCAGAACAGCAGCGGCACCGCCGCGCCCAGCAGCGGGATGGCCAGGGTGCGCACCATGTCGTCGAGCCCCACGCCGCGCTCGAGCAGGCGCGCCGACCCGTCGCGCAGCGCCCGCGCGATCCAGACGTGGTTCACGTACGCGTGGAAGGCCTCGAGCGGGACCAGGAGGAAGGCGGTCAGCCCCAGCTTCAGGTGGAGCCAGCGCCCGTGCAGGACGAAGGGCGCGGCGAACGCCAGCAGCGCGGCGCCGGTGGCGAGGACGATCGCGAACAGGACGTGCTGCCACGCGGAGAGGCGCAGCAGGCGCCGGCGCGTCGCCGCCGCGCTCGACGCGCGCCCGGCCGTCCACCAGACGGCCTGGCCGGCCAGGGCCGCGCCCAGCCAGGCGAGCAGTGCGGCCCAGTGCAGGAGCCGCGTCAGGGTCCTACCGGAGGCTGGACAGGAGCTGCTGGACGCTCGGCGCTTCGGGCGCCTTGGGGGCCAGCTTCAGGAACGTCTCGTAGTCCGCGACCATGCGGTCGGCCTTCTTGAGGCCGTGATACGCCTGGGCGCGCCAGAAGTACGCGTACGCGAGGTCCGGCCGGGCGCCGATGGCGGCCGACAGGCGCGCGTCGGCCTCGTCGTACTTCTTCTGGCCGACCAGCGACTCGCCGATCGCGGCCACGGCCACCTCGTGCGTGGCGTTCGCCTCCAGCGCGGCCTTGGCCGGTCCCTCCGCCTCGGCGTACTTGCGCTGCTTCGCCAGCGCGCCGGCGAGGTAGGCGCTGGCCTCGGGACCCGAAGCGCCACGCAGCGCCGACTCGGCCGCGGCGTACTTGCCCTGCTGGAACAGCGCGATGCCCTCCTGGAGGGCGTCCGGGCCCTGTGCGGCGGCCCGCGCGCGCGGCCCGCTCGACGCGCAGGCGGCGCTGGCCAGGCCGGGAAGTGCCAACAGGCCGACGACGGCGACGGCACCGAGAGAGAAGCGCTTCAGGCTCACGTGCGTTCCTCCATGAGGACAACATAGTGGATCTGTCCCCAGGGGACAAGGACCTGGCTGACTACCGTCTCCACGTTGCCGCCCTCGGCCACGGTCCGCTCCACCTCGATCACGAGCCCGACCGAGTCGGAGTGGAGCACGGAGCAGTCCTGGTAGTGCGTGTGCGCGGTGGCGACTTCCCTCAGCCGGATCCCGACCGCCAGCCCGTTGGTCATCCCGCCTCCGTTGGAGTTAGTCGTAATACTCGAGTCCCAGGTGCGTGATCAGGTCCTCGCCCCGCAGGTGGCGCAGCGTGTTCTTGAGCTTCATGAGCTGGATGAACAGGTCGTGCTCCGGATAGAGGCCGGGCGCCGACATCGGGCTCTTGAAGTAGAACGAGAGCCACTCCTGGATGCCGCTCATCCCCGCGCGCGCGGCCAGGTCGAAGAAGATCGCGAGGTCCAGCACGATGGGCGCGGCCAGGATCGAGTCGCGGCAGAGGAAGTCGACCTTGATCTGCATGGGATAGCCCATCCAGCCGAAGATGTCGATGTTGTCCCAGCCCTCTTTGTTGTCGCCGCGCGGCGGGTAGTAGTTGATGCGCACCACGTGGTGGATGTTGCCGTAGAGGTCGGGGTAGAGCTTGGGCTGCAGGATGTGGTCGAGCACGCCCAGCTTCGAGACCTCCTTCGTCTTGAAGGACTCCGGGTCGTCCAGCACCTCGCCGTCGCGGTTGCCGAGGATGTTGGTGCTGTACCAGCCGTTGACGCCGAGCATGCGCGCCTTGAGCATCGGCGCGATCACGGTCTTTAGCAGCGTCTGGCCGGTCTTGAAGTCCTTGCCGCCGATCGGGACGCCCTTCTCCTTCGCCAGGCCCTCGAGCGCCGGGAAGTCGCAGCTCAGGTTCGGTGCGCCATTGGCGAACGGCACGCCTTCCTGGATCGCCGCCCAGGCGTAGAGCATCGACGGCGCGATCGACGGGTCGTTCGCCTCCATCGCCCGCTCGAAGGCGGCCAGCGACTGGTGCGCGGGCCCGGGCGCGATGAACACCTCGGTCGAGGCGCACCAGACCATCACGAGGCGGTCGCAGCCGTGCCGGGCCTTGAAGGCGCGGATGTCCTGGCGGAGCAGCTCGGCCAGGTCCCGCTTGGTCTTCCCCGCCTTCACGTTCACCCCCTGCAGCCGCTTCACGTACTGCTGGTCGAACACCGCCGGCATCGGCGTGATGCCCTTGAGGAAGGCCGCGATCGGCTCGACGTGCTCGTGGCGGTCCAGCACCCCGCACTTGAGGGCGGACTCGTAGGCGTTGTCCGGGATCGGGTCCCACGCGCCGAAGACCAGGCTCTCCAGCGGGGCGAGCGGGACGAAGTCCCGGATGAGCGGCGTCCGGTTCTCGGTGCGCCGGCCGAGCCGGATCGTGCCCATCTGCGTGAGTGAGCCGATCGGCGCCGCGCGCCCCCGGCGGGCGTTCTCGACGCCCGCGATGAAGGTGGACGCCACGGCGCCGAGGCCGACACAGAGCACGCCCAGCGTGCCGGAGGCAGGCGCGATCGGGCGGGGAGCGGGAGTCACCACGAGTCAGGGTCCTTTCGGGACGGTGTCGACCGCGCGGGAGGGCATCACCCGCTCGGGCGCCCGGGCGCCCTCGGTCTGCCGGTAGACGTGAATGAAGCGCTGGACCACGGTGATCACGGACAGGAGCGCGAGGAGGGCGACGATCCCCTCGAGCACCAAGGCGCGCGGGCCGGCCCCCACGAGGAGGCTCGGGAGCCCCAGGCCGATGATCCGCTCGGCCCGCTGGGCCATCCCCACGCGGCAGTCGAGGCCGAGCCCCTCGGCCCGGGCCCGGGCGTAGGAGACGATGAGCGAGGCGAGGATCGCGACCATGCAGGTGATCGCGGCCGGCACCGGGGCGAAGACCCCCGGGGCCGTCAGCAGGAAGGCCGCGATGCCGATGAAGGTGGCGCCGTCGCCGACCCGGTCGAGCGTCGAGTCGTAGAAGGCGCCGAACTTCGACACCATCCCCCCGTGGCGCGCCACCTGCCCGTCCAGGGTATCCACCAGCCCGCTCAGGAGCAGCAGCAGCCCCCCGACCCGGATCCCCCCCACCCCGTAGGCCACGGCCGAGGCGAGGACCACCCCCGCCCCGACGGACGTCAGCGTGTTGGGCCGGACGCCGGTACGGAGCAACCAGCCGACCAGCGGCTGCTGGGCGGCGTAGTAGGCGCGCTCGACTCCGGGCGGCACGAGCTTCACGTGCGGTCCGACTCCTGGCCGGATGCAGGGAGGCGGCGCCGGAGCCCCGGCGCCGGGGCCAAGGATAACCGCCCGCCGGAGGCGGCGGAAGGCGCGGGCCCGCGGCCCGGAAGTCCTAGTAGGGCAGCCGGATGGACGCCGTCCGGCGCTGCCACGCCTCCCGGGCGGGAACCCAGGCGGCCACGATCTCCGGCGCCGGCCGGCCGGCGAGGAGGTCGAGCCGCAGCCGGTCGGTGCCGGCCAGCCGGTCAAAGTGCGCCGGGCGCCAGCCGACCTGCCCCGGGTGTCGCGCCGCGACCGCCGCGAGCAGGTGGACCGCCGTCGCCACCGGGTCGTAGGCCTCCCGGTCGGTGACGTGCAGGCGCACGCCCTGGAGCAGGGTGTCGGCGAACTTCCC
>JAICEW010000439.1 GCA_025923995.1 Vicinamibacteria bacterium
GGCCTGTTCGCGAGCCTCTTCTTCGGCGTGTTCGACGCCACCGGGCGCACGCTCGACTACGTCAACGCGGGGCACTTCTACCCGTTCGTGCTGCGGCCCGACGGAGAGGTCCACGACCTGGAGGCGGGCGGCGCCGTGCTGGGCCTGGTCGAGGAGGCCCGCTACCAGGTGGGCCGGGCGGCCCTGGACCGCGGCGACACCGTGGTCTTCTACAGCGACGGGGTCACCGAGCGCAGCAACCACGCGGGAGAGCTCTACGGCATCGAGAGGCTCAAGGACGCCGCCCGCCGGACCCGACGCGACCCCGCGCGCATCTCCCTGTACTCGATCCTGGGGGAAGTGCAGGGCTGGTCCGACGGCCTGGCGCCCGAGGACGACACGACGTTGATCGTGGCCAAGGTCCGCTAAGGCCTTCCCGTCCCTTTTCTTGCAAGGCGTTCGATCCCCTGAAGCGCCGGGCCGCCCGCCTTCGTCTTAGAGGGAGGACGCAAGGCCAACGCACGCGGCCGGGGTACGCCCTGATAAGTCGTTCACGGGTTGAACGTTAGTCCCCGGGGTTGCTATCATCAGGTCTTTGGCCGAAGGGGAAAGAGACGTTCATGGAGTACCTCTGCAGGGTCGGCACGCCGGGCGGCGACGTGGTGGAGCAGACCTTCACCGCGACCGACGAGACCGCCCTGCGCGCGGACCTGGAGCAGAAGGGCTACTACCTCTTCCACATCAAGCGCGGCCTGACCCTCAAGGGTCTGGGCATCAAGCGCGAGAAGGTGCCGATCGACCTGCTCATGCTCTTCGGGCAGGAGCTGGCGGCGCTGCTCAAGGCCGGCCTGCCCCTCGTCCAGTCGATCGAGGTGATGCTGGAGCGGCAGAGGCACCCGGTCTTCCGCGCGTCGCTGTCCACCGTGAGGGACAAGGTGAAGTCCGGCATCGCGATCTCCGACGCGTTCCGCGAGGAGGGGGCGCTCTACCCGCCGATCCTCTCGGCCAGCCTGGTCGCCGGCGAGCGCAGCGGCAACCTGGAAGGGGTGCTGCGGCGCTTCGTCCAGTACCTCCGGCTCAACCTGTCGATGAAGAAGAAGGCCGTTTCGGCCGCGGTCTATCCGATCATGCTGACGGTCATGATGATCGCCCTGGGCGGCATCATGGTGCTGAAGGTCATCCCCTCGTTCCAGGACTTCTACCGTGACTTCGACATCGAGCTGCCGCTCATCACGCGCGCGCTGATGGCCCTCTCGCGCTTCATCCGTGAGAACCTCGTCTGGCTGGTGGGCGGTTTCGGCGGCGCGGCCGCGCTGTGGCTGACCTGGACCCGCCGCGCGGGCTCGGGGGCCGTCATCGACCGGCTCCTCCTGCGCATCCCGTTCATCGGGCGCCTGATGAGCATGTACGCGACGGGGCAGCTGTCGCGCACGCTGGCGGCGCTGCTGCAGGGCGGCCTGCCGCTCGTGAACGCGATGGAGGTGGCCTCGAGCTCCATCGGCAACCGGGCGCTGGCCAAGGCGGTGGCGGGAGCGACGCCGCTCATCCGCGAGGGGCGGAGCCTCACCACCGCGCTCGAGTCCACGGGGCTCCTTGACAACCTGGCGCTGGAGATGGTCAAGGTGGGCGAGCAGACGGGCGCGCTGGCCGACATGCTGTCGGCCGTCGCCGACTTCTACGACGAGGAGCTCGACACCCGGCTGGCCACCGTGATGGCCCTGGTGGAGCCGGTGATGCTCGTGCTCATGGCCTTCGTGGTGGCGGGCATGGTGCTCGCGTTCTACGTGCCCCTCTTCCAGGCCATCTCGGCGTTGCAGCGATGAGCGCGATCCCGACCCCACCGGACGGGCTGGTCGGCGCCCGCGGGGCCGACGAGGAGGCGGCGGCGCGCAGCCTGGCCGCGCGCTACCAGCTCGACTACGTGGACGTGGCCAGTTTCGCGCCCGACCCCGAGATCCTCCAGTCCGTCCCGGTCGAGCTGATGTTCCGCTACACCTTCCTGCCCTACCGCGTGGAGGGGGGCCGGCTGGTGCTGGTGATGGCGGACCCCACCGACATCCCGGTGGTCGACGAGCTGAGCCTGCTCCTGCGCCGCCCGGTGCAGCCGGCGGTGGGCACGCCGTCCGCCATCCAGGAGGCGCTGAAGCGCGGGTCTGGCACGCAGCGCGTCCTGGAGCAGGCCTCCGAGTCCTTCAAGATCCAGGTCCTGCACGGTGACGAGAACGGGGAAGAGGTCCTCTCGATCGACAAGATCCAGAGCGACTCGTCGCCCATCATCCGGCTGGTGGACTCGGCGGTGTTCGACGCGCTCAACCGGCGGGCCTCGGACATCCACATCGAGACGCGCGACACCGAGGTGGTGATCAAGTACCGCATCGACGGCGTGCTGCAGCCGGCCATGAACCCGATCGCGAAGGAGCACCACGCGACGATCATCAGCCGCATCAAGGTCATGGCCGAGCTGGACATCGCCGAGAAGCGGATCCCGCAGGACGGCCGCTTCCGCGTGCGCATCAAGGGGCGCAACATCGACTTCCGCGTGTCCATCATGCCGTCCGTGCACGGCGAGGACGCGGTCATCCGAATCCTGGACAAGGAGTCGCTGTCGAAGCAGTTCAGCTCGCTGCGCCTGGACGTGCTGGGGTTCGACGAGAAGGAGCTGGCCCGCTTCCGCCGCTTCATCCGCGAGCCCTACGGCATGGTGCTGGTCACCGGGCCCACCGGCTCCGGCAAGACCACGACGCTCTACGCCTCGCTGTCCGAGATCAAGTCCGAGGAGGACAAGATCATCACCATCGAGGACCCGGTCGAATACCAGCTGCGCGGGATCACGCAGATCCCCGTGAACGAGAAGAAGGGGCTCACCTTCGCGCGCGGGCTGCGCTCGATCCTCCGCCACGACCCGGACAAGATCATGGTGGGGGAGATCCGCGACGCGGAGACGGCCGACATCGCGATCGCGGCCGCGCTCACCGGCCACCTCGTCTTCACGACCGTCCACGCCAACAACGTGATCGACGTGCTGGGCCGCTTCCTCAACATGAAGATCGAGCCCTACAACTTCGTGTCGGCGCTCAACTGCGTGCAGGCGCAGCGCCTGGTGCGCATGATCTGCGAGCACTGCAAGCGGGAGACGCGGGCGGGCGAGGACCTGCTGGTGGTCTCGGGGCTGGACCCCAAGGTGTACCAGGACACGCCCTTCTGGGAGGGGGCGGGCTGCCTGGAGTGCGGCGGCACGGGCTACAAGGGCCGCATGGCCATCTCCGAGCTGCTGGACCTGTCCGACCACGTGCGCGAGCTGATCCTGGCGCGGCGCTCCTCCGCCGAGATCAAGCGCGCCGCACGCGACGAGGGCATGGTCTTCCTGCGCGAGTCGGCGGTGCAGAAGGCCCTGAACGGCCACACCACGCTGCACGAGATCAACAAGGTGACGTTCGTGGAGGTGCTGTGAACGCCGCCGGCCTGCGCGAGCGCCTGGCGCGCGGCCGCGCCTACCTGGAGCAGCGCTTCGTGGAGCCCGAGCGCCCCGCGGTCGCCATCGAGGTGCGCGCGGGCTCGATCGGCGTCGTGCGCGTGACGGGACAGGGCGGGCAGATCGCGCTGGGCGCGGCGGCGCTGGTGGAGCTGCCGCCGGGCGTCGTGACGCTCTCGATGACGGAGACGAACGTCAAGGACGTCCCCACGTTCACGCGCACGCTGGGCTCGGCGCTGGAGAAGGCGGGCGTGCTGGGGACCACGCGGGCCGCGCTGGTGCTCCCGGACCCCGTCGCGCGGCTGGCCCTGTTCCCGAGCGCGGAGGTCACGGCGAAGAAGCGGCCCCAGGTGGAGGAGCTGATCCGCTTCAAGGCGCGCAAGTCCGTGCCCTTCGACATCCGCGAGGCCCGGCTCGCGTACGTCCCCGGCACCGCGGCGGGCAGCGACCAGACGCTGGTGGCCGCCATCGCGCGGCCTGTCCTCGAGGGGTACGAGGCCGCCTGCCGCGCGGTCGGACTGGAGCCGGGGCTGGTGGAGCTGACGGGCGCGGCGCTGCTGACGGCCGCCTTCGACGGGCTGCCGACCGCGGACCGCCTGCTGATCAACTGGGACGACGGGTACGTCTCGCTCCTGCTGGCGCGCGGCGGCTGGCCCCTGCTGGCGCGCACGATCGTGGGTCCGCCCGCGGCGTCGGCGACGGAGGTCTCGCGCGAGGTCTCGAACACGGTCCTCTACTACCGGGAGCGGCTGGGCGGCACGGGCCTGGCGGCCACCGTCCTGCGCTCGGCCTTCCTGCCCGCGGCCGAGGCCG
Source organism: Vicinamibacteria bacterium (assembly GCA_025923995.1). Taxonomy (GTDB): domain Bacteria; phylum Acidobacteriota; class Vicinamibacteria; order Fen-336; family Fen-336; genus JAICEW01. The sequence goes on from JAICEW010000439.1 coordinate 4,265, forward strand.
CCGCGCTGCTGGCGGGTCCGCTGGGCGAGACGCCGGCCATCCTGGACGGCCTCGTCGGGCTCAAGGGGGCGGAGGCGGGCGGCGTGGCCTCGCAGCTGCTGGCGGGCGCGGTCGCGTCGGCCCGGGGGAGCTTCCGGTGAGGTCGCTCAACCTCGCCAGCCGGCCGTTCCGGAACGAGCGCCTGCCCAACCTGCTGACGCTCGTCGGGCTGGGAGTCGCGCTGGCGGCGACCGCGTACCACGTGTTCCTGGTCCGCGACGTGATGCCGGACCGCACGTCGGCGCTGACGCTCAAGCTGCAGGAGATGGAGGCGGAGAGCACGCGGCTGCGCGCGGAGGCCAAGGGGCTGCAGGTCGAACGGCCCGACCCGGGGACGCTCGCGCAATGGACGCGGCTCAAGGACCTGGTCGACCGGCGCCTGTTCTCCTGGAGCGGGCTGTTCGCGGTACTGGAGGACTCGCTGCCCAACGGCGTGCGCCTGATCAGCGTGGCGCCCAACC
>JAICEW010000440.1 GCA_025923995.1 Vicinamibacteria bacterium
ACACGATCGCGGTGTCCGAGGGCGAGGATCTGGACCGGCAGCTCTCGGCCATCAGCAAGAAGACCGAGGTCGACGACGCCCTGGAGGCCCTGAAGGCGCGCCTGGCCGGCGGCGAGACCACCTCCACCAGCGCGGCGGCCTCCCAGAAGGAGAAGATCTCCTCGGCCTTCGAGGAGAAGTAGCCCCCGCCCGCCGGGCGCACCGCCAGGCGGTGTTATGATCGGGGTTTGTCGCGTGCCCGGAGGGCGCGCCCTGGAGACCCTGATCCGAAAATGCCGACGGCGATCGTCGCGCGGGGCATCCGCGTCCACAACCTGAAGGGGATCGACGTCACGATCCCCACCGAGCGCCTGGTGGTGGTGACGGGCGTGTCGGGATCGGGCAAGAGCAGCCTGGCCTTCGACACGCTCTACGCCGAGGGGCAGCGGCGCTACGTCGAGAGCCTGTCCGCTTTCGCGCGGCAGTTCCTGGAGCGGCTGGAGAAGCCGGCGCTCGACTCGGTCGACGGCATGTGCCCCGCGGTGGCCATCCGCCAGCGGGCGTCGTCGCGCAATCCGCGGTCGACCGTCGCCACCTCGACCGAGGTGCACGACCACCTGCGCGTGCTGTTCGCGCGGGCGGGGCGCGTGACCTGCACGGCCTGCGGGGCCGAAGTGGTTCGGGACACGCCGGAGTCGGCCGCCGATCGGCTGCGGGGCCAGGACGACGGCGCGTACGCGCTCGTCGGGTTCCCGCTGGCCGTCGGAGGGATGCCGCGTCCCGACCTGCTGGACCGGCTCCAGAAGCGGGGCTTCCGGCGCGTGCTGCAGGGGGAGGACGTGGTCGCGCTGGAGTCCCTGGAGGACCCGGCGACGCCGCTGCCGGATCCCTGCGTGGTGCTGGTCGACCGCGTGCGCCTGCGCGAGGACGACACGTCGCGGCTCACCGAGGCGCTCGAGACCGCGTTCGCGGAGGGCGCGGGCCAGGCGCTGGTGCAGGTGACCGGCGGGCCGGCGCTGCGCTTCTCCGACCGCTTCGACTGCGGCGGGTGCGGCCGCTCCTTCGAGGAGCCGCAGCCCCAGCTGTTCTCGTTCAACAGCCCGCGTGGCGCGTGCCCCACCTGTCACGGGTTCGGCAACCTGATCGAGGTGGACCAGGGGCTCGTGATCCCCGACCCCTCGCGGACGCTCGCGGACGGCGCGATCGAGCCCTGGAACCGGCCGCACTACCGCGCCCTGCGCGGGGAGCTGAAGCGCTTCGCGCGCCGGCGCGGGATCCCGATGGACGTGGCCTGGTCCGACCTGGCGGAGGAGTACCGGCGCCTGCTGCTGGAGGGCGACGAGGAGTTCCCCGGGGTCGTGGGCTTCTTCCGGTCGCTCGAGGCGAAGAAGTACAAGGTGCAGGTCCGCGTCTTCCTGAGCCGGTACCGGGGCTACCAGGTGTGCCCGACCTGCCACGGCGGCCGGCTGCGGGCGGAGGCGCGCGCGGTCCAGGTGGGCGGACGCACGATCGAGGAGCTGTGCGCGCTCTCGGTCTCGGCGTTGCGCGCGTTCCTGGAGGCGTGGCAGCCGGAGGAGCGCCACCAGGCCGTCTCGGCGCGGGTGCGTACGGAGCTGAGCCGCCGCCTCGGCTTCCTGGAGGACGTGGGCCTGGGCTACCTCACGCTCGACCGTCCCTTCGCGAGCCTCTCCGGCGGCGAGGCCCAGCGCATCGCGCTGGCGGGCGCGCTCAGCAGCGGCCTGCGCGGCACGCTCTACGTGCTCGACGAGCCCTCGGTCGGCCTGCACCCCAGCGACACCACCCGGCTCATCGGCATGCTGAAGGCGCTGCGCGACCAGGGCAACACGGTGCTGGTCGTCGAGCACGACCGGGCCATCATGGCCGAGGCCGACCACGTCATCGACCTGGGCCCGGGCGCGGGCGAGCAGGGTGGCCGCGTGGTCTTCCAGGGCGCCTACGGCGAGCTGCTGCGCGACGGGCGCGGCCTCACCGGCAAGTGCCTGCGCGGCGAGGTCAAGACGCCCGTCCCGGCGGCGCGGCGCAAGGGCAACGGCCTCTCGCTCGTCGTGAAGGGAGCCCGCGCGCACAACCTGCGCGGGTTCGACGCGCGCATCCCGCTGGGCGCGCTCACCTGCGTCACGGGCGTCTCGGGCTCCGGCAAGTCGACGCTGGTCCACGACGTGCTGTGCGCGGCCCTGCTCAAGCGGCTGGGACGCTGGGATCGCGCGGTGGGGGAGCACGACGCCATCGAGGGCGCTTCGTTCGTGGACGACGTGGTGCTGGTGGACCAGTCGCCGATCGGGCGCACGCCGCGGTCGAACCCCGTGACCTACGTGAAGGCCTTCGACGGGATCCGCGAGCTCTTCGCGGCCACGCCGGAAGCGAAGGCCCAGGGGCTCCCCGCCAGCCACTTCTCGTTCAACGTGCCGGGCGGACGCTGCGAAGCGTGCGCGGGCGACGGGCAGGTCAAGGTGGACATGCAGTTCCTGGCGGACGTCCACCTGCCCTGCGAGACGTGCCAGGGGCGTCGCTACCGCGCTCCCGTGCTGGAGGTGCGCTACCGCGGCAAGGGCATCGACCAGGTGCTGGACCTGACCGTCAGCGAGGCGCTCCACTTCTTCGCCGGGCAGCCCAAGGTCGCGCGTCGGCTGCGCCTGTTCGCGGACATCGGCCTGGGTTACCTGCGGCTGGGCCAGGCCGCCACCAGCCTCTCCGGCGGCGAGGCGCAGCGCATCAAGCTGGCCGCGCACCTGTCGCGGCGTCCGGGCGACCGCGTGCTGTACGTGCTCGACGAGCCCACGACAGGGCTGCACCTCTCGGACGTGGACGAGCTGCTGGCCTGCTTCCGCCGGCTGCTGGAGGCGGGCGCCACGCTGCTGGTGATCGAGCACAACATGGACGTGGTGAAGCACGCCGACTGGATCCTGGACCTGGGCCCGGACGGAGGAGACGGCGGCGGCCAGCTCCTCTTCCAGGGCACGCCGGAGGCGCTGGCCGGCTCCGGCGTGGGGCGCACCGCGCCGTTCGTGCGCTCCGCGCTCAACGGCTCCGTGCGTCCGCCGTCGACTCACGCCTGACACGTCTCTGCTATCATCCGACGTGGCTTTCGACATCCGTCGATGGGCCGTTTCTCGCGTGACTTCGAGCAGGTGAACGGATGATGAGGCGTCCTCTCCTCGGCCTGGCCGCGCTGTTGCTGGCCGCGCCGCTGTCGGCCGCGTCCAAGCCGTCCTTCGACGACCAGGTCGCGAACCTCAAGAGCCCGAACGCCAAGACACGGCAGGAGGCCGCGGCCGCGCTGGCCAAGTCCCGGCGGCGCGAGGCCGTGACGCCGCTGGCGGCCCTGGTGCGCGACCCGGAGTACAAGGTCCGCATGGAGGTCGTGCGTGCGCTGCGGGAACTGCGCGACCCCTCCGCGGTCCCGGCGCTGGTCACGTTCCTGGGCGACGGCGAGGCGGACATCCGCCAGGAGTCGATCGCGACGCTCGTCGAGATCTACGCCGACAAGGAGCGCACGGGCACCATCGGGCGCTTCCTGCAGATCTTCTCGGACGAGGCCGACCGCACGTCGATCCCGCCGTACGTGAAGGTCGAGGCGTCCGTCTACGAGGGCCTCGCCAAGTGCCTGCGCGACGAGAACGGGGACGTGCGGGAGTCCGCCGCGCTGGCGCTGGGCATCCTGGGCGGGGGCGGGCAGACGCGCGAGCTGGTGGCCACGTTCCAGGACCCGGTCCCGGCCGTGCGCGCGGCCGCGGCCACGGCCCTGGGCAAGGTGGGAGCGCAGGAGGACGGCCGTGCGCTGATCCCGCTCCTGTCGGACGAGTCGATCGAGGTGCGCAACCGCGTCCTGCAGGCGCTGAGCGTCCTGCGCGTGACCGAGGCCGGTCCGCCCCTGCGCGAGCTCTACGAGCAGAACCGCCGGCGCGAATGGGGGCTGCGCGTCCTGGAGACCCTGTCGCGCATCGGCGACCCCGCGCAGGCCGAGCTGTTCCTGCAGCTCGTCCAGGACCCGGACCCTGAACGCAAGCGGCTCGCGGTCGAGGGGCTGGGGCGCATCTCGGACTCGTCGCGGCTGCCCGCCTTCAAGAAGGACTACCAGCGCGAGCGCAGCGACGAGGTGAAGCTCGCGTACGCCTTCGCCATCACGCGGATGGGCGATCGGGCCTTCCTGGACAGCATCGTGCTGAGCCTGCCCTCGCGCACGCTGGGGACGCGCAGCCGCGGGTACATCCTGGAGATGGGCCGGCCCATCCTGTCCGACCTGTATCCGTACCTGAACGACCCCGACGCCGAGGTGCGGGCGGCGCTGTGCGACCTGATCGGGCTGATGGGCGATGCGGAGGCCATCACCCGCCTCCAGCCCCTGGTCGGAGACCCGAGCGCCAGCGTGGCCGATCGCGCCAACCGCGCCGTGGAGCGGCTGCGGCGGGGGAACGCTCCCGCGCAATGAGGGCACGCGCCAGCCGGGTCGCGTGGCTTCTGCCCGTGGTGGCCTGCGTCGCCGCGGCGTGCACCCGTACCGAGGCTCCGGAGGGGTCGGCGACGCCGCGGGCGAGCGGCCCCGTGGAGGAGGCCGGCGCCCTGCTCGAGCAGGGACAGCTCGACGCCGCCCTGGCCCGGCTCCAGGAAGCGCCGGACGATCCGGAGAGCCAGCTGCTCCAGGGACGCGTCTGGGCGCGCAAGGCGGAGAGCGCGCCCCTGCCGACACCGCCGCCCGTGACGTCCGAGCTCCCGAAGGGCGTCGCGCCT
>JAICEW010000441.1 GCA_025923995.1 Vicinamibacteria bacterium
CGGGGCCTCGAGGAACGCGATGTTCATCGTGAACAGGATGGCGAGGTGCCACGCGATGGCGAAGGGCACCAGCACGCGCCGCGCGCCCGGCCAGAACAGGGCGGTCCAGAACGTCAGGTTCAGCGCCACCGCGACGCCGCCCGCCGCCACGCAGAGGGCGGGATGATCGACCAGCCACGTCCCGAGCGCGCGGAAGACCGCGACCTCCTCGTTCTGGGTGTAGAGCTGCGTGTACCCGCGCACGGTGTCCAGCACCCACGACGGCCCCGTGCGCAGCATCTTCGCGTAGCCGGCGAACAGGTAGACCTGGGCCAGCGCGGCCTGGATGAGCAGGAGCGGCCAGCGGTACTCCCATGCGGGCGCGCTCTCGCGTCCGCGGCGCAGCGCGAGCGCGTCGCCGCAGCGGCCAGCGCCCAGCACGATCAGGGACAGGGTGGTGATGGTGTAGCCCTTCACCCACGGGCTCGGCGTGTAGAGGATCGTCTCGAACGGGGCCAGGTGGTAGACGAGGACGCCCGCCACCAGGCACAGCAGGCGCGGCCACAGCCCGACGAGCGCACCCATGAGCGCGACGATCGCGCCCGTCTGCAGGACGCGCTCGAGCAGCGGATGGCCCTCGAAGATGAGGAAGCGCCAGCGCGCCGAGTCCTGCACGAACCGGAAGAACTCCGCGGGCAGCGCGGTCAGCGCGGCCGGGTCGCGCGAGAGGAGGATCCACAGCGCGTGGCTCGTGACCAGGACGCGCGCCATCGCGAGGCTCGTGGCCGAGCCTTCCGCGAACCAGAAGCGGTCCCACCCCTGCGCGACGCGCTGCCAGCCGCTCAATGCGTCTCGTATTCCAGGTCGCGCGCGATGATGCCGGTCCCGCGCTCCCACGTGAGGTGGTAGATGCGCAGGCGGACGAACGGCCGCTGGGGCGTGCGCTCGGGGCTCGTCCAGCGGCGCGGGTGGAGCAGGAAGTAGGGCGCGGTGAAAGGGCCCAGGTAGCGCTCGAAGTCGCCCACCCGCCCGCCGGCCGCGGCGCGACGTCGCGACGCCTCGACCCGCTCGAGGATGTACTTCGCGGCCCGCTGTTGCCCGTCCTCGGGCAGGCGCGTGAAGTTGTAGAGGAGCCAGGGCGACAGCTCGTCCACGCCCAGCGGCTGGAGCGCCCGGAAGTCCAGGTCGTGCTCGACGCCGTCCGCGTCCACGCCGACGAGCTTGGGGATGACGATGTACGGCCGCGCGACCAGCGAGACGATCGGCCAGTGCGAGAACGGCCACAGGTCGCGCTGCGAAAGGCCCGAGGCGAAGCCGAGCGACAGGAACAGGGCGATGAAGACGCTGACGTTCCGGCGGCGCGAGGACGGCGGCGCGCGCCGCTCCGTCACCCGCAGGAGGATCGCGCCCAGCAGGAACGCGGCGAAGCCCAGACCGGCGATCAGGTTCAGCATCGGGCAGGCGCGGCGAACAGTGCCACCTCCGGTGGAGAGCGTCAAACGGCGCGCGCGTTTGCGGTGCTATCTTGTGGGGGATTCGTGTCCCATCGGTGTTCGGCGGACGACAGTGGATGACGATCGAGTGAGACCACGAGCCGTCACCGTGATCGCGTGGGCGATGGGCGCGAGGCTAGGCTGACTCCACGGCCGCGAAGGCCTCGCGCAGCTGCTGGTGGCTGGGGCGGGCGAGCTGGCGCACCACGGCGCCGCCGTTCATGAACACGAGGTTGGGCCACAGCCGCACCTGGAACGACCGCCCCAGCGGCCGGCCGGGGCCGTCCTCGACCTTGACGTGCTTCACCTGCGGGTGCGCGGCCAGGTGGCGGGCCACCTCGGGCGCGAGCGCGCGGCAGTGGCCGCACCAGTCGGTGCCGAACTCGACGAGCACGGGCCCGGCCATCGCGTTCACCTCGTCCCGCGTCGGCGCCTGGTCGGCTGGGATGTACGGCGTGGTCATGGTCGCTCCCAGGTCTACAGTATCGCGGCCAGGGCGGCTTCGGCCTGCTCGGACGTGAGGCGGGCCGCCGCGGCCTTCGTCTCGGCCGGGACCCACCGCGGGTACGCGAGCCGCTTGGCCACGTGCGCGCCGGTGGGCGTGTGCTCGGACCACGACTTCGCGAGCTGCTCGCGGTCGAACCGCGGCGCGAGCTTCACCAGCGCCGGCCACAGCCGCCGGTGCACGTACGTGACCTTGCCCGCGACGAGCCGGCAGACAAGCACGTCGCCGGAGTCGATCACGGCCTCGGCCAGCGCGAAGATCCGATGCGCGGCCGGGTGCGCCCACCAGCTGCCGCGGATGGGCTCGCCGGCCACGAACGCGGCGAAGCTTGGCACGGGACCGCGGCCCGACTGCAGCACGATCCCGTGCTCCTTCACGAACGCGCGGGCCTTCGCCACGTCGCGCGCCGTCACCTTCGGCGAGGCCGGTCGGGGTTTCTTCACGTGAGCTACGCCGGGCGCAGGCAGAACTCCGCGTCCACCTCGGGCGCGTCGATCGCGGGCTGGTCCCGAGCGGGGAAGGCGTGGCGGAACGTGAACGCCTGGGCGGTCGGGCCGTGCGCGCGCAGGTGGTCGAGCCGCGTCTTCGCCTCGTCCACGGTCGGCGTGTGACCAGCCGGGACCCACCAGAGCACCAGGATCGGCTCGGTCGGCGTCTCGAACCACGACTTGCGCTCGCGCAGCGGTCCCACGTGCGGGCTCTTGTAGACGTATCCGTGCAGCGCCGCGAGCGACTCCCAGACCGACATGTTCACGAGCAGCATCGGGTCGTCGTACGGACGCAGCGCGGTCGCGTCGCCCTCGGCGGTCTGCAGGCGCCACACGAACCCGGGTGTCTGCTCGGCAATGGCGTTGATGCGCTCGAGCTGCGACACGAAGCCCTCCATGACCGGGCTGTCGATCGGCGCGCGCATGCGCGCGACGTTGAACTGCACCAGGTGGTAGGCCGGCATGCTCCTCCCTCTCGCCCCGCTCACTTCAGCTCGAACACGACGGAGACCGAGAAGGATACCTCCTCCGCGCCGGTCTCCGCGCTTGCGATCAGGGCGCTTCCGGACGGCGCAGCTCGGGCCGGGCGCGGATCTCGTCCTTGGGGCGCAGCTTGAGCGAGACCGCCAGCCGCATCGTCACGGGCGGGTAACAGGTCGTGTCGCTGCAGACCTGGTACGCCAGCGAGCCCGTGAGCGCGACCGGTTCCAGGCGGTCGGCCGTCGCGTCCAACAGCTCCTGCGACCAGCCGACCGGCACGTCGTTCATCACCACGTCCTGGAGCACCCGGAAGCGTCCAGCGTAGACGGGCACGGTCTCGTTCAGCGGGCGGAAGAGGTACGGAGTGGGCTCGGGGAACCGGGGCGGAGGGAACGCTTGCACGCGCGGGTGCGCGTCGAACGCGACCGAGAGCGGGCGATACGCGTGCGCGCCGGGCGCGTACGCGTGCAGGCCCGGGCCCATCTCGAAGTCGAGCGCGAGTGTCGTCCGCTGGCCGGGGCCCACGACGTCATTGCTGGGCGTGACGCGTAGCGCGAAGTAGGGCGACGTCAGGGAGGATGCGCTCCCGGCCGGGTCCGCGCCGACGCCCAGCAGGAGGCTGGCCCCGGTGCGCCTGTACACGATGCTGTCTTCCTGCTCCTTCCCGCGGATGAGGCCGGCCGCGTCCGTCACGAACGTGGTCGCATAGGCCTGGCCGTGCTCCTGCCGCAGGCCGAAGCGCGCGATCACCGCGGACGACGGGTCGGCCAGCAGCGGGAACGTGATGCCGCGGCGTGCCGCGAACTCGCGCAGGATCGCCGGCGCGTCGTAGCTGATGGCCGCCACGTCGAGGCCGCGCTCCCGGAACGCCTGTCGCTGTGATTCCAGCTCGCCGAGCTGGGTCTTGCAGTACGGTCACCAGTCCGCGGACTGGAAGAAGACGAGCACCAGCCCGCTCGGCCCACGCAGGGACTCGAAGTTGCGCACCACCCCGGCCTGGTCGGCCAGCTCGAAGGCCGGCAGCGGCTGACCGACCGCGGGTCCGCGCGGCGTGTACGGCAGCGACAGCTCGGGGCTCCTCTGCACGAGCGCGAACGCGAGGACGCCCGCGATCAGCAGGCCCGTGAGGACGCGGGAGCGAAGGCTCACACGTGGGCCGAAGCCGCGAGGCGGCGGGCCCGCAGCGACTGCATCGACTGGTAGAGCCGCGCCTCCAGCGGGAATCGGAACGCCTGCCGCTCGACGCGCCACAGCGCGGCGCGGCGCCAGGGCTCGTAGAGCAGCCGGCCCAGCGGATGGCCCAGGACACGGCCCAGCGCCGAGTCGCGGTGGTAACGGGAGGGGTAGGCCAGCAGCAGGTACTGGAGGAACGAGCGCACGGTCGCGAGGTAGTCCGGCGTCAAGTGAGGCAGGTTGGGATGCGCGACGTCCAGCTCGCCCCAGTCCTCGAAGCGCTGCGGCCGGGGGAAGAGCCCCTTCTCGACCGCGATCTCGAACATCCGCGAGCCCGGCAGCGGCACGCAGAAGTTCATCTGCAGCTCCAGCCCCGGGTTGATGGTCTTGAGCCGGGCGACCAGCGCGAGCGTCTCGTGGAGCGTCCCCGCCGGCTCGTCCGGGTAGCCGACCATGAAGAAGAGGTACTGGTTGATGCCGTGGCGTGTGAGCATGCGCACGGCCTCGACCGTCTGCTCCACGGTCGTCTTGTTCGTGATCTGCCGCAGGAGGTCGTCCGACCCGGTCTCCGCGCCGATCGCGACCTGGTGGCACCCGGACCGCCGCAG
>JAICEW010000442.1 GCA_025923995.1 Vicinamibacteria bacterium
CCTGGGAGCCCGAGATCTCGCTCACGGACAGCGACGACCCGGACGTGGAGCCGCTGCACGCCAGCCTGCACCCGCTGACCGGCTACACGCCCGACACGCCGACCGTGCGCCGCCAGGGGAGCGCCTGATGCTCGCGCTCCTGGTGGCGTGGCTGGCGCTGGCCCAGGAGCCCGCGGAGCCGGCGGGCCAGGACGTCGGATGGCACGAGGTCGTCGAGGGAGAGACGCTGGAGGGCATCACCGCGCACTACCTTGGCACCTCCGACCGCTGGCGCGAGAACTGGAAGCTCAACCCGGACCTCCAGAACCCGCACCGGATCTCCCCGGGCACGCGCCTGCGCATCATCAGGAGCGCGCGCGTGCCCTCCGCGGAGATCCGCGGCGTGTCCCGCCGGGTCGAGGAGAAGCCGCACCCCTCCTCCTGGGTGCCGGCCAAGGTCGGCGACAAGCTCAAGGCGCGCGACGGCATCCGCACCTACCGGCAGTCGTCCGCCGAGCTGGGGTTCGACGACGGCTCGCAGCTGCGCATCAACGAGGAGTCGCTCGTGTTCCTGCGCGAGGTCGGCCAGAAGCTCCCGGGCGCGTCCCGCCAGTCGCTGGAAGTGGTGGAGGGCCAGGCCGACGTCGAGGCCCGGGCCGCGGTCGACGCGCTGCCTCCCGACATCGAGGTGATCCTCGGCGACGCCAAGGCCCGCACGCGCGCGGCCCCTGGCACCGCGGCCCAGGCGCGCACGCGCAAGACCCACGCGGGCGCCGCGCAGCTCATGGTCTTCGGCGGGGAAGCCGAGCTGGCGGCGGAGGGACGGTCGGTCACGGTCGCGACCGGCATGGGGACCGCGGCCGAAGCGGGCAAGCCGCCGAAGCCCCCGGAGAAGCTGCTGCCCGCCCCCGCGCCCATCCATCCGGCGAAGGGCGCGGCGTACGAGCACTCGAACCCGTTGTTCACCTGGGCGCCCGTCGAGGGCGCGGCCGGCTACGTCGTCGAGGTCTGCCGGGACCCGTCGTGCGGGCAGATCGTGGACCGCGCGACGGGCCTGAGCGAAACGTCCTGGACGCCGCGAGGCCTCCCGTTGGGCGAGCTCCACTGGCGCGTCAACGCGCAGGGAGCGTCGGGCCTCGACGGGTTCCCCAGCCCGCCCGTGTCCTTCACCGTGCGCTCGCTGTGGCGCCGGGCGGCGGGCGAGTGAGGATGCGGACGCTCGCGACGACAGTGCTGGCACTCGCGTGCGCGGGTGTCGCGACCGCGGCCGATCCCGTTGCGCCACCACCTTTGGTGGCGGCGCTGCGCGCCCACCGCCAGGTCATCGCGCTGCTCGACGAGGGCAACGGCCTCCCGCCCTCGGAGCGCACGCGCGCGGAGGTGCTGGCGCGCGTCCTCTTCCACGAGAACCGCGTGCGCCTGGACGAGATCGAGGACCGGCTCCTGGCCGACCGCTCCACCCTGCTCGGAGCGCTCGACTACATCGAGAGCGACGCGGACCTGCGCGACGCCGACAAGCTCGCGTTCCGCGACCTGCTGACCGACCTGGCGTCCGAGCTGGGCGACGCCGACAAGGAGCTGCGCGCGCGGCTGCAGTTGGACCTGGCCGTGCTGGGCCAGATCCAGGCGCGCTACGACAAGGAGCTGGAGAAGATCTTCGGGCGGCTGGCCACCCGCGCTCTCACCGACCGGCGCGAGTCCTGGGAGGCGTACCTCGCCTTCGTCCGGACGCGGGTCGACGTGCCGGCGCTGCTGCGCGAGCGCGGCGAGGGCCTCGAGTCCGGCGAGGGCACGCGCGGGTCGGGCGGCGGCGAGAGCGCCCTCGAGACGTTCGGCCGGCGGCTGCCGGACAAGACGGTGCTGCTCACGTTCGACGACGGGCCGCACGCGCGCCACACGGACCGCATCCGGGAGATCCTGGCCCAGCACGGCGCGAAGGCGGTGTTCTTCCACGTCGGCCAGAACCTGGGAGTGGTGGGCAAGGACAGCCAGGTCCGCGCCACCCGCGCGGCCCCGGCCAGCCAGCGCCTGCTGGAGGCGGGCCACACGCTCGCGAACCACTCCTTCACGCACTCGTTCCTGCCCAAGCTGGACGACGAGCGGCTGAGGTCCGAGATCGAGATGACCGACAGGATGCTGCGGGAGGTCTCGAAGACGGAGTCGCCGCTGTTCCGCGCGCCGTACGGCGCGCGCAACGAGAAGGTGAAGGAGGCCATCGCCGCGCACAAGCTGCGCTCGATCATGTGGAACGTGGACTCGCAGGACTGGGCCGATCCCGTGCCCTCGTCCATCGCGGACCGCGTGATACGCATCGTCGAGGCCGAGAAGCGCGGGATCGTCCTCTTCCACGACATCCAGCAGCGCACGGTCGAGGCCCTCCCGCTCGTGCTGGAGGCCCTGCAGGCGCGCGGCTACCGGTTCCTGGCGTGGAACGGGAGCGACTTCGTCGACGAGGGCACGCGGTCGGGCTCGGAGGCGCCGGCGGTCGACGAGCCGGCGCCGGACGCCGCGCTCTATCGCGAGAGCTGGGCGGTGGTGGTCGGCATCGACGCCTACCAGAGCTGGCCCCGCCTGCACTACGCCGTCAACGATGCGCGGGGGGTCCGCGATCTGCTGGTCAAGCGCTACCACTTCAAGCCGGAGAACGTGGTGACGCTGCTGGACGAGGAGGCCACGCGGGCCGGCATCCTGAAGGCGCTCGGCGACACGCTGGCCGACCCGGCGCGCGTCAAGCGGGACGACCGCGTGTTCGTGTTCTTCGCGGGACACGGCGTGACCCGCAAGCTGCCCAGCGGCAAGAGCCTGGGCTACCTGGTGCCGGTCGACGCGGACAGGGACAACTACCAGAGCCAGGCCATCTCCATGACGAACTTCCAGGACGTGTCCGAGGCCATCCCGGCCAAACACGTGCTGTTCGTGACGGACGCCTGCTACAGCGGCGTCGGCCTCACGCGCGGGGCGGGGTCGGCCGGCGCCGGCCAGGCCTACCTGCGCGAGGTCACGCGGCGGTCGGTGCGCCAGATGCTGACCGCGGGCGGCGCGGACGAGGAAGTGGCCGACGGCGGCCCGCAGGGCCACTCGATCTTCACCTGGGCGCTCATGCAGGGGCTGGACGGCCAGGCCGACCTCTCCGGCGACGGCTACATCACCGCCACCGAGCTGGCCGCGTACGTCGGACCGACGGTGTCCTCGCTCTCGCGCCAGACCCCGGCCTTCGGGAACCTGGTGGGCAGCGAGGGGGGCGAGTTCCTGTTCGAGCTGCGGCACCAGAACGAGTTCCTGAACGAGCTCACGGACCAGCTCGACGAGGAGGCGATCCGGCTCAACGCCGAGCTGGCCAAGGTGCGCGGGCAGATCGCGGAGAAGCGCTCGCGCAACGAGAAGCTGCGCGAGGAGCTGGCGAAGGCCCAGGCGCAGCTGGGCGGGGCCGAAGCGGCCGAGGGGCCCCGCGAGCCCACCGCGGCCGAGCGCAACGACGCGGGCATGGTGCACTTCCGCGAGAAGCGCTACGCGGAGGCGCTCGCGGAGTTCGAGGCCGCGGCCCGGATGCGCCCGACGGTCGCGCTGTTCGCGAACAACGCGGGCTTCGCCTGCTACAAGCTCGGCCGGAACGACGAGGCTGCCGCCTGGTTCGAGAAGACGATCGCGCTCGATCCCCGGCGCGCGATCGCCCAGGCCAACCTGGGCGACGCGCTGCTGGCCGGCGGCAAGCCCGAGCAGGCGCGCGCCGCGTTCGCGAAGTACCTGGACGCGGCGCCCAGCGCGTCCTATGCCGCCACCGTCCGCCGCAAGCTCGAGGAGATGCGCTGAACGATCAACGGCGCCGCCTTCGCTTCGCGCCTCCGAGCGGGGCGGGTCTCCGCACACCCCGCGCGAGGCGCGGATCGGCCAGCCATCCGTCCAGGCGGTCGAGCGCGCCGTAGGCGCGAGCGGCCTCCCGCGCGCGTTCCCGCACCTCCGGGTGGGCGAGGACGAGCGCGGCCACGTCCATCAGGTCCCGTGGGCCCTGGGCGTGCAGCTTCAGGCGGACCAGGCCGTCCAGGTCGACGACCCGAAGGCGGCGGCGGGCCAGCCTGACCTCGATCGCGTGCCGCCACTCGATCGGCACCAGCTGGGGCAGGATGTCGAATCGTACGCCGTCGATCGTGCCCTGCACCGTGTCGAAGTCGCTCTCGGAGCGGTCACCCCGCCGCAGGGTCGCGTCGATCCCGCGGGCACGGAGTCGCTTGTGGGCCTCGGCCAGGGGCACCTTCACGACGAAATCGACATCGTCGGTGGCCCGGACGTAGCCGTGTGCCCCGACCGCCAGGCCTCCGACCAGGAGCCCGTCGGCCCCCAGCACGTCGGCCAGCAGCAGGGCCACGCGCTCGAGGTCGGGCGCGCCTCGGTCGCTCATCGCCCGGCCGCGCCAGCCGCCTGCACGGCGCGTCGCAGGCGAAGGACGAAGGAGCTGGCGCGCGTCGTGCGGGCGAGCCGTTCTCGCATCGCCCGCACGCCGATCGGCGAGGGTCCGCTGCCAGGACGTGGCGCGAAGAACGCGGCGAGCGCCTCTCGCTGCGCGGCCGACGCGGCCACGCCCTCGGGCGTCAGCTCGAAGCATCGGCCCGGTCTGCCCATCGACTTGCGCGGGGCCGTTCGCATCCGAATCCAACCGCGACGCTGCAGGGCACGCAGGGCCGGGTAGAGGCTGCCGGGCCCGATACGCACCTGGCCCCTGGTGTCGCGCCGGACGCGCTCG
>JAICEW010000443.1 GCA_025923995.1 Vicinamibacteria bacterium
CGAGTGGGTGGAGAACCTGGGCGGCGCCCGCTCGTGGGCGCGCCACACCATCGGGACCGCGAACTTCACCTGGGCGGTCACGGTCGTGGACCTGGACGGCGACGGCGACGTGGATGGCCTCACGGCCGAGCGGGGTTCTTCCGACCAGGTCATCTGGTACGAGAACCTCGACGGTGGTGCCGGCTCCTGGGCCGTTCACACGATCGGCACCCTCGTCGACGACGCCTTGAGCCTCTGGACGCCGGACCTGGACGGTGACGGTGACGTGGACATCCTCGCGGCGGGGTGGAACGGCGGCGACGTGCGCTGGCTGAAGAACGTCAGCCTGCACGGCAATGCGTGCTTCGCGCCGGGCCAGTCGATCGCCCGCGCGGCGGTCACCAGCGTCTCCTCGGCGGACTTCGACAGGGATGGCGATCCCGACGCGCTCTCGGCTCCGCCGGTCGTCTGGCACGAGAACGTCGGAGGCGGCGGCGCGTCGTGGGTGGAGCATCCCCTGCGCGGCGCGGTCGGGGAGTCGGCCCGCCCTGTCGATCGCGACCGCGACGGCGACACCGACGTGGTCCACGCGTCACGCGCGCAGGATCGCGTGTCCTGGTTCGAGAGCAGCGCGGGCGGCTCGGCCTGGGTCGAGCACGAGATCTCCACGACGACGGACGGCCCGTCGTTCGTGATCGGCGCCGACCTGCTCCAGGACGGGCACTCAGATGTGGTGTCCGCGTCTGCGCTCGACGACCGGGTGACGTGGCACCGCGAGGCCTTTCCCGGCGCCTGGTCGACCCAGGCCATCTCCACGACGGCGGACGGCGCGCAATGCGTGGCCGCAGCGGACATGGATCGGGACGGCGATCTCGACGTCGTGTCGGCGTCCTCGGGCGACGGCAAGCTGGCCTGGTACGAGAACACGTTCCCCGGACCCGTCCCCTGGCTGCCGCACACGGTCACGACCGCCGCCGCGGGCGCGGCGTCCGTCGTCGTCGGGGACGTGGATCACGACGGTGATCCCGACCTCGTCAGCGCGGCGGCGCTCGCCGGCAGCATCGCCTGGCACGAGAACACCGCGAGCAACGGGACCGCCTGGACCGACCGAACCATATCGACCGCCGCCGCCGGGGCCACCTCGGTGGCATCGGCCGACCTCGACCGCGACGGCGACCTCGACGTGCTGTCGACGTCGACCGGTGACAGCCGCGTCGCGTGGCACGAGAACCTCGCGGGCGACGGCGTCGCGTGGACCACGCGTACCGTCACGTCGCAAGCACTGGGGGCCGCCAGCGCGACCGCGGTGGACTTCGATCGCGACGGGCGGACGGACGTGCTGGCGGGCTCGTCCTCTGGCGTCGCGTGGCATCCGAACCGCGGCGGCCAGTTCGCGCTGGCTGCCCTGAACCAGAGCCCCGACACGGTGCTCAACGGGTCGGTGGTCGCGATGCTGCGCGTCGACGCGTCACACCTGGGACGGTCTGCCGATCGGGATCTGGAGCTGGCTCGAATCGGGCTCCGGCTGGAGTCTCCCGCCGGGCCGCTCACTTCGGCACAGGCGAACGCCATCATCGAGACGCTGCGCGTCTACCTGGACGCGAACGCGAACGGTGTCTTCGATGAGAGCACCGACCTGCTCGTCGCCAGCGAAGGGCGCCTGCTGCCGGCCGCGGGCGTGCTGACCCTGCCGTTCACGGATGGACACACGGCCGTGCAGCTGTCGACGGGTTCGACGCGAACGTACTTCGTGGTCGTTGAGCTGACGGCCGACGCCAGCACGCACGAGCCGCGACAGTTCCGCCTGGTCCACCTGGGCCTCGGGCCCTCGGCCAGCGCGGCCGAGGACCGGGACCACGACATCCCGCTCCGGCCCGCGTGCGCCGCGGACGTCGCGTCGGGCCTGGTCACGACGGTCGTGCCCGTCGAGCTGACGACGTTCGCCGTCGAGTGAGGCCGCAGCCTACTGCTTCGCCTCGCCGTGGTAGACCTTGCTCATGATCTTCCACTCGCCGTCCACCTTGAGCAGCGTGAAGTAGTCCGTGAACTTGATCTTCGGGTAGTCGAGCTCGATCTTCGCGAAGGCCGCGTCGTCCACCACGTCGACGCTCACGATGCGTCGCTTGCGCAGCGCCTCGTCCTCGGCGGGCTTCCCGGCCGCGCCGGCCGCGAACTCCTCCCGCGTCCGGGTGACGAGCTTGCCGTCGCGGATGCCCTGGATCTTCGCGTCCGGATGGAAGGCGCGCCGGTAGTACTCACCGTCGCCGGTCGCGTGGCCCTTCAGGTACAGCTCGAGAGGCGCGCGCGCCCCGGCGTCCTGGGCGCGGACGGCGCCAGCCGTCCCCAGCACCAGCGCGAGTGCTATCGCGCATCGGGTCTTCGTCATCTGGACACCTCCGCACCCCCGGGCAACGATACGAGCACGACCCCGCGGTGCCAAGAAAAACGATGTGTCTCGCAAGGCTGCGAGTCGGTCCTGCGACGTGGCGGGCCCCACGCTCGCGAAGGGCGGCCATCCACGCGCCCCGCGTGCTGGCCCCGCGATTGCTTGGGAGCCCGCAAACCTGCGGGCCAAGAGAGGGGGAAGCATGACCAAGCCGGTTTCGAGGAGGCGCCGTCTCGGCCTCTACCTGTGGACGGCCGCACTCCTGGGCTGGGTGGGAGTCGCCCTCGCCGACGTGTGGGACCCGTACGACCGCAACCAGTTCTTCACGGGCAACGAGCTGGTGCACGGCAGCGAGCAGATCCACGAGCTCGGGCCGGGCGCCTCTTCCGATCCCGGCGGCCGCGACATCGACTTCTTCCGGATCGGCGAGCGGCCCCTAGCCTCGTACGAGGTCGTCGTCGACGGGATCTCGAACGAGATCCTCCCCCTCACGCTCGAGCGCTGGAACAACCAGGGCATCCCCATCCAGGGCTCCGTGTCCGTCAGCAGCGGCGTGGCGAGGAGCCGCAGCCTGCGCTGGGAGAACTCCGTGAACAGCAGCGTGGGCGGCTCCTACGTCCGCGTCGCCAGCCTCACCGAGTGCTTCGCCTGCTCGTCCGCGCGGGCGGCGTACCACATCCGCGCCTACGAGACGACGTACAGCCTGCCGCGCTTCAACAACAGCGGCACCCAGACCACGCTGCTGATCGTCCAGAACATGGCGCCCCAGGCGGTCTCGGGCAGCGTGCACTTCTGGTCGCCGACCGGCGCCCGGCTGGGCACCATGCCGTTCTCGCTGACGACCAAGCAGACGCTCGTCCAGAACACGGCCTCGCTGGCCTACGCCGCGGGGACGAGCGGGTCGATCACGATCTCGCACGACGGGCGCTACGGCGACCTGTCGGGCAAGGCGGTCGCGCTGGAGCCCGCGACCGGGTTCGTCTTCGACACCGCGCTGGCGCCCGTGCCGCACTAGTCGGTTCGTGCCGCGCCGGGCGCGGGAGGGGCGTCCGGCGCGGCCCCTGGCACCGAAAGGTCTTCCCAGCGAGGGCACATTGAAGGGGAGGCAGCGAATGGGAAGGCATCTGTCGGGACGGAGGCTGACGAGCCTCCTGTGGACGGCCGGGCTCCTGGGATACGTCGGGATGGGGCTCGCGGACGTGTGGGATCCGACTGACCACGCCCTGCTCAGCGGGAACGAGCTCGTCCACGGCACCGAACAGGCGCACGAGCTGGGACCGGGAGGCGTCGACGACCCCGGCGGGCGCGACGTCGACTACTTCCAGATCGCCGAGCGGGCGCTCGCCTCGTACGAGGTCGTCGTGGACAGCACGTCGCACCAGATCGCGCACGCCATGGTGCTCCAGCGCCTGGAGGGCCTCCAGGTCGTCCAGGACTCGCTCCCCATCACGGGCATCGGCGCCAGCCGGAGCCTGCGGTGGCAGAACACGCTCAACAGCAACCTGCCCAGCGCGTTCCTGCGGGTGACGTCCACGCAGCCGTGCTTCTCCTGCCGCTCCTCGAGCGCGGGGTACCACATCCGCGCGTACGAGACGACGTACCGCATCGCGCGCTTCAACAACGTGGGCACCCAGAGCACGGTGCTGCTCGTCCAGAACGCGGCCACCCACACGGTGTCCGGCAGCGTTCACTTCTGGTCGGCTTCGGGCGCGCTCCTGGGCAGTGCGCCCTTCCAGCTGGAGCCCAGGAAGATGCTGGTCCAGGACACCGCCTCGCTGGCGTTCGCCGCCGGCGCGAGCGGCTCGATCACGGTGTCGCACGACGGACGCTACGGCGACCTGGCGGGCAAGGCGGTCGCGCTCGAGCCCGCGACCGGCTTCACCTTCGACACCCCGCTGACGCCGGTGCCCCGCTAGCTCACGCGTCCGCGATCCGGGCCGCGCGCACGATGCGCTCCACGAGGCGCCGGTCGTCGCTCGTGAGCGCCGACAGCGCGTCTTCGGCGGCGACGGCCAGCGTGAAGACCGCAATCCGGGCCTTGTCCGCGGAGACGGAGCGCGCCAGCTGCCAGGTGTACAGGAGCACGTCGGCGCCCGCCTCGCGGCCGGCGTCCACGTGCTTGAGCAGGAGCTGGCCGTCCGGCAGCGACGTCAGCACGCACTCGCCGGGCCGCCGCAGCGAGCCGAGCAGGAAGGCCAGCTCGTCCCGCCCCGCGCGGCCGGGCTTCTCCGCCGTGATCGTGTGGAGGCGCAGGACGCGCTGCCTCGACGCGGGATCGGAGAACGCCGCGCCTCCCTCGGCGCCGTACTCCTCGCTCCACGTCTCCGGGATCCGGAAGCGCACCAGCCCG
>JAICEW010000444.1 GCA_025923995.1 Vicinamibacteria bacterium
GACCGAGATCGACGATCCGGCGCGCATCCCCGAGATCGTGTCGCGTGCCTTCTACGTGGCCTCGGCCGCGCACGAGTCCGGCAGCCACCTGGAAGACGTCATGGAGGGTAGCCCCGTCCCGCGGGACCTGGTCGTGCGCATGGGATTGAAGAGCACCGCCTTCTACCTGCAGGTCATCGAGCCCGAGACCATCTACCTTGCCAACATCGACTCGGCGACCTTCTGGCACGAGTACGGCCACTACATCGAGGACAAGATGGGCGCCTTCGACCTCCTGCCGGCCTACACGACGGACGGCGGCCATTCCGCCTGCGGCGAGATGACGGGCACGACAATGCAGGACCTGTGCAATGCCTTGCCGCTGATTCCCGGGTTCGCGTGTTCCTGGTTCGCCGACAACGAGCAGTCCAACCTGGAGTGGTCCTGGCTCGAGGGGTTCGCCCACTTCGTGGGAACGGCGAACTCGAACCACAGGTACGGCGGACCCACCGAGGGCAACAACGCGCTCGAGAACAACTACGCGGTCGAGACGACCGTCTGCGCCGCCCCGACGATCGCGTCGTGGAACGACCCGCGCGCCGTGGAGTCGGTGGTGACCGAGGTCCTGTGGGACCTGGTCGACGACGTGCAGGACGCACCCAACGCGACCGGCATCGAGGAGATCGCGGACGCGGAGGTCAAGGACGTGCTGGAGATCTTCGCCCAGGACGTGCTGGGCCTCGACGAGTTCTGGGACGCGTGGCGCGAGCGTGAAGGCGCGGGGGTCATCGTGCCCGAGCTGTACGCGGCGTACGCCTACAACGGCGCCGACCGCGGGAACGCCGTCGACGTGACGCCGCCGGAGCGCCCGACGCTCACGAGCACGTCGCACGATCTGAACCAGTGGTCGAACAACCCGTTCGTGCAGCTCACCATCACCGACGGCCAGGACTCGACGCCCGAGGACCACGACGACGTGAGCGGCAGCTACTTCTACTACGTGACCAGCGACGGCAGCTCCGGGAACGACCCCGGCACGGCGGGTCCGCCCACCTTCAGGTCCAAGGACACGGTGGAGCAATACGCGGCCCCGGTGGCGGACGGCATGTTCCAGTACGTGCACGTCAACACCGCCGACATGGCCCGGCACCCCAGCGGGGTGACGCACTTCGGCCCCATCCACGTGGACACGGTCGATCCCTACTGGACGGCCGCGCCACGGGTGGAGCCCTACCGGATCGATCCTGGAGCCACGGCCGCGGACAAGACGCTCGTGCTCGAGTACCCCGCGAAGATCTCGTGGGGCGCGCACGACGACGCGTCGGGCGTCGCGGAGGTGCGCGTCGTCTTCGAGGACCGGCTGGGTACGTTCGTGAAGGAGCTGCTGGTCACCCCGCTGGAGAGCAAGACGTTCGAGTGGTTCGTCACCGCCGTGCCGACCACCAAGTCCGGGATGATCAGGATCACGGTCACCGACCTGGCCGGGAACGAGCTGGTGGCGGAGCTGCCGGTGGACGTGGTCCCGCAGTTCGAGGGTCCGCGAACCCACAACCTGGCGACCGACGCCGCCCCGTGCGACGACGGACGGGTCACCAGCGGCGACCTCAACCGCGATGGGTTCGACGACGTGGTGGCGGTCTGCGCCGACAGCACGTGGGGGCAGCTCTACGTGTTCAACGGCTCGGGGACGGGCCTGCGGTTCGCCCAGTCCATGCCGTGGCCGCCGGCGGACGACGTGGTGACCGCCGACGTCGACCGCGACGGCGACCTGGACGTGCTCACCGCCAGTCTGCCCCCCGCGCAGCTCGACGTCCTGCGCAACGACGGCACCGGCACGCTCGGCAACGCCTTGCCCTCGCGCTCGCTCGGCACGCTCACGCGCCTGACCGTACGCGTCCTGACGCCGCACAACCGCAAGGTCCCGGTGGCGTACGTGTTCGGTGCGCGAGCGGCAACGGGCGTACCGGAGATCCGCACGTTCGACTTCTCGGCGGGCATGGCCCAACTGCCCGTGCCCGGCCTCGATCCGTTCGACGGGGACTGGGAGCAGGGCGACGTGGACGGCGACGGCTACCAGGACCTGGTCGCGATCGGCAGCGACGTCAACGGCAACGAATCGGTCGCCGTCTTCCGCGGCACCGCCACCGCCTGGGTGCGCTCCAACGTCGCGGCCTGCAGCGGCTGCGATCATCCGGACGTCGACGTGGCCGACTTCGACGCGGACGGCCGGCTGGACCTCTTCGTGATGTACGAGGAGCCCGCGATGGTGGTCGGCTCGACGCCGCGCAAGACGATCCTCCTGCGCAACCAGGGCGGCGGCTCGTTCGCGACGTTCCGGTCGGCCGCAAGCTCCTTCCGCATCGCCCAGGGCGACGGCTTCATCGTCGATACGGCGAACGACGCCAAGTCCGAGGTGGTGGCGATGGGTCTCAACGCGGTCGGCGATCCGGCCGGCTGGTTCCTGCGCAACGACGACGTGGTCGGGCTCAGGGAGAGCGCGGCCGCTCCCAGCATGGCGCCGCTGGGCAACACCGACAGCGCCTGGGGGGACTTCGACCAGGACGGGGACCTGGACCTGTTCCAGGTGGGCCACAACGACGTGGGCTTCTTCGCCGCCGAGTACGAGAGCCTGCTGGGCGACTTCATCAGCCAGAACGACGCGCCCGCGCCGCCTGGCAACCTGAGCGCCACGTACGACGCGGTGCGCGGCGGCTACCAGTTCACCTGGGTTCCGCCCGCGAACGACACGGACGAGACGCGCATCGCCGGGCTCGGCTACGAGCTGCGCGTCGGGACCACGCCGCAGGGCCACCAGGTGCTGAGCTGGGCCCATCCGGCGGGCGCGTCGCAGCAGGGCAGCTCGCGCTCACGTTTCGTGAGGATTCCTTCGGGGACGTACTACTTCGACGTGAGGACGGTCGACAGCGGCTGGCGGCGGAGCGTGCCGGCCGGCATCATGGCGACCCCCTGACGTCTGCGTGGAGGGCCCGGCGTCCGGGAGGCGCCGGCCCTCGCCTCCGCCGATCAGGCCTGCGGGGCGGCTGCCTTCATGAGCCGCTTCGACTGGAGGATGTGCGCCACCTGGTCCAGGATCACCGCCACCAGGATCACGGCGCCGATGATGATGAAGGTCCAGTTGTTGTCCAGCCGGAACGTGCGCCGCACGCCGGCCGCGTCCCGGTAGGCCCACTGGAACATGTTGATGCCGTTGTCGATGACCCGCATGATGCAGGATCCGATGACCGCCCCGATCACGGTGCCCTCGCCCCCGCGCAGCGACACGCCGCCCAGCACCGCCGCCGCGATCGCGTACAGCTCGTACGCGATCCCCACCTGCTGCGACATCTGGCCGATGTACGCCGCGTAGCACACGCCCGCGACGCCGGCGGTGAAGGCGGAGATCACGTAGGTGAGGGTCTCCACGCGCCGCACCGGGATGCCGGAGTACTCCGCCGCCTCGCGGTTGCCTCCGATCGCGTAGACGTAGCGGCCGAAGACGGTGAAGTGCAGCAGCGTGGCCGCGGCCACCGCGACCAGGCACAGGATCACGACGGGGTACGGGATCAGCGGGTTGCCCGGCGGGCCCAGCAGGCCTCCGTTCGCGAGGTTCGCGAGCGGCACGTCGCCGAGGCTGAGCGTCCCGCCGCCGACGATCGTCTGCGAGATGCCGCGCAGCAGCAGCATCCCTCCCAGCGTGACGATGAAGGGCTGGAGGTCGAGGCGCGTGATCAGCAGGCCCTGCGCCAGGCCGACCAGCGACGCGACCGCGAGCGCCACCGGCACGCCGATCCACAGCGAGTACCCGCGTCCGCCGGCGGCGGGGTTGTCGGGATAGTGCTGTCCGGACAGGTACGCGATGATGACGCCCGTCAGGCCGATGACCGACCCCACGGACAGGTCGATCCCGCCCGTCACGATCACGAAGGAGATGCCGATCGCGAAGATCGCGAGCATCGCGATCTGGCGGGTCAGGTTGACCACGTTGGACGGGCCCAGGAAGTCATGGTTGCTGGCCCACAGCCCCAGGCACAGCGCCAGCAGCGCCACGAACATGCCCAGCTCGCGCCTCATACGGCGGCCGCCTCCTTCTGTCCCGTCATGAGCGCAGCCACGCGCTCCGCGGTCAGGCCCGCGCGCGGAAGGATGCCGCGGACGCGCCGCTCGTGCATCACGACCACGCGGTCGCTCATCCCCAGCACCTCCTCCATCTCCGAGCTCACCATCAGGATGGCGAGGCCCTGCGAGGCCAGCTCGGCCATGTGCCGGTAGATCTCGGCCTTGGCTCCGACGTCGATGCCGCGCGTGGGCTCGTCCAGGATCAGCACCCGCGGCGTCATCGCCAGCCACTTGCCCAGCACGACCTTCTGCTGGTTTCCTCCCGAGAGGTTCACGACGGGCCGCTCGAGGGACGGCGTCTTGACGCGGAAGCGCGCGACCTCGGCCGCCGCCGTCCGGCGCTCGCGCCCGCGGTCGAGGAACCCCAGCCGCGCATGGCCCGCCAGCCCGGGCAGCGACACGTTGGCGGCGACGCTCATGGGCAGCACCAGCCCGTGCCGCTTGCGGTCCTCGGGCGCCAGGTAGACGCCGTGGCGGATCGCGTCCTGCGGATGGCGCGGGCGGAACGTGCGTCCCTCCACCTGCATGGAGCCGCCCAGGGCGGGCCGTGCGCCGAACACCGCCTCCATCAGCTCGGTGCGCCCGGACCCGACCA
>JAICEW010000445.1 GCA_025923995.1 Vicinamibacteria bacterium
CGCGCTGACCGGCGACGTGGCAGCCGAGCAGCTTCCGGGCGCGGCGGTCACGGGCCGGTTCTTCGACGTGCTGGACGTCCCGGCGTTGGTGGGCCGCCGCCTGGGCGCGTCCGACGAGACGGTGGGCGAAGCCGAGGTCGTGGTGCTGAGCCACGCCCTGTGGATGCGCCGCTTCGGAGGCGACGAGCGCGTCGTCGGCCGCACCGTGATGATCGACGGCACGCCGCGCGAGGTGGTGGGCGTCATGCCCGGAGGGTTCGCCTACCCGCTGGACTCCGAGCTGTGGCTGCCGCTGCGCTTCTCGCCCGACGAGCTGGCCACCCAGCGCGGCGCGCACTACCTGGCGGTGGTGGGGCGCCTGGCGCGCACGGCGACGCTCGACTCCGCGCGGGCCGAGGTGTCGGGCCTGGCGGCGCGGCTGGCTCGGGACCACCCCAAGACGAACTGGAACCAGGCGGCGCAGGTCGACCCGCTGCACGAGGCGGTGGTGGGGCACGTGCGCGGCCCGCTCCTCGTCCTCATGGGCGCGGTGGGCTTCGTGCTGCTCATCGTCTGCGTCAACGTCGCCGGCCTGGCGCTCGCACAGTCGGTGGGCCGGGGCCGGGACCTGGCGATCCGCCGCACGCTGGGCGCGGGCCGTGCGCGGCTGATCGCCGGCACGCTGGCAGAGTCCGCCCTCCTGGGGCTGGTCGGCGGCGCGGGCGGGCTGCTCCTGGCCTTCGGCGCCACACGCGCCATGGCCGTGTGGGCGGAGGAGCTGCAGATCCCGCTGCTGGACCAGGCGCGCGTCGACCCCTCGATCGTCCTCTTCACGACCGTGCTCTCGCTGGCGGCGGCGGCCGCGTTCGGGGCCCTCCCCGCCTGGCGCGCGGGCGCGGGCCGCGACCTGGCCGGCCGCATGCGCGTGGACGGCCCGCAGGTGACGGGCGGGCTCCGGGGCCCGCGCAGCCTGCTGGTCGTGACCCAGACGGCGCTGGCGGTCGTGCTGCTGGTCGGCGCCGGCCTGCTGGCCCGCAGCTTCGCGCACCTGCGGTCGGTGGACCTGGGCTTCGAGACCACGCAGCGGCTGACCTTCTCCGTGTCGCTGCCCGACGCGCGCTACGCCGAGCCCTCGCGGCGGGCGGCGTTCTACGACGAGCTGCTCGCGCGCGTCCGCCGGCAGGCCGGCGTCGAGTCGGCGGGCGCGGTGTTCGGCCTGCCGATGTCGAGCTTCGCCTACAACATCTCGACGTACGAGCTCGACGGACGCCGCCTCGACGAGCGCGAGGAGTCCCGCCTCACCGTGCACCTGCGGGCGGCCTCGGCCGACTACTTCCGGACGATGGGCATGCCGGTCGTGCGCGGGCGCGCGTTCGAGCCGCGGGACGTCATCGGCGCGCGGCCGGTCGTGATCGTCAGCGAGTCCGCGGCCCGCTTGCTGTGGCCGGACGCCGACCCGCTCGGCCGCCGGATCGTGCTGGGCACGACGCTCGGCATGGGCGAGGGCAAGCGCGTGGGCGGCGAGGTGGTGGGCGTGGTGCCCGACGTGCGCCACAAGGGGCCCGGCCAGGACGCCAGCCCGACGCTGTACCTCGCCCAGGCCCAGGTGCCCGTCGGGTTCGCGACCGTCGTCGTGCGCGCCTCGTCCGATCCGTCGGCCCTGGCGGCTTCGCTGCGCGCGGAGCTGGCCGCCCTGGACCGCGACCTGCCGATGTTCCAGGTGCGCACGCTCGACCAGCTGGCGGCGCACGTCGTCGCGCAGCCGCGGCTGTACATGATCCTGCTGGCCGTCTTCGCGGCCACCGCGGTGCTGCTGGCCGCTCTCGGGCTCTACGGCGTCCTGGCCCAGGCGGTGGGGCAGCGGACGCGCGAGATCGGGATCCGCATGGCCGTGGGGGCCGCGCGCCGCGAGGTGATCGTCCTGATCCTGTCGCAGGGCGGCCGCCTGGGGCTGGCCGGGGTTGTCCTGGGCCTCCTGGGCGCCGCGCTGGCCAGCCGCGCGCTCTCGGGCCTGCTGTTCGGCGTCCGGCCGCTGGACCTGCCCACCTACGGCGCGGTCGGCCTGGCCCTGCTCGGGATCGCCCTGTTCGCGAGCTGGCTGCCCGCCCGCCGGGCGTCCCGCGTCGACCCCGTGCGCGCGCTCCGGGCCGACTGATCCCGCGCGGCGTTTGAGCGCGCCGCGCGGCCGGTGATACCCTCACCGGTCGCGTCCGCACCGGCCCTCGCCGCCCGGACGTACGGAGGTCCATCGTTGAAGATCGGAGTGGTCGGGACGGGCTACGTCGGCCTGGTCGTGGGCGCCGGGCTGGCCGAGAACGGGAACACGGTCATCTGCGTCGACAAGGACGCGGCCAAGATCGCCGCGCTGGAGCGGGGCGTGGTGCCCATCTACGAGCCCGGCCTGCAGGAGCTGCTCACGCGGAACACCGCGGAGGAGCGGCTGCGCTTCACCACCGACCTGCCCATGGCGGTGCGCGCCTCGGACGTCCTGTTCATCGCGGTCGGCACGCCGCAGGACGAGGACGGCTCGGCCGACATGACGCACGTGCTCGAGGTCGCGGACGCGATCGGCCGCGCCATGGACGGCTACAAGATCATCGTCAACAAGTCGACGGTGCCGGTGGGCACGGCCGAGCGCGTGCGCAAGGTCGTCGCGGGGCTCACGCAGCACAAGTTCTCCGTCGCGTCCAACCCCGAGTTCTTGAAGGAAGGCGCGGCGGTGGGCGACTTCCTGAAGCCGGACCGCGTGATCGTGGGCACGGACGACGCGCACGTGGAGTCGGTGATGAAGGAGCTGTACGAGCCCTTCGTGCGCACCGGCAACCCGGTGCTGGTCATGGACCCCGCGTCGGCCGAGCTCACCAAGTACGCCGCCAACGCCATGCTGGCCACGCGCATCTCGTTCATGAACGAGATCGCGAACCTGTGCGACCGCGTGGGCGCCGACGTGCGCCACGTGCGGCTGGGCATGGGCAGCGACGAGCGCATCGGGTCGTCGTTCCTGTTCCCCGGCATCGGCTACGGCGGCTCCTGCTTCCCCAAGGACGTGAAGGCGCTCATGCGCATGGGGCACGACGCGAAGGTGCCGCTGGACGTGGTGGCCGCCGTCGACCGCGTCAACGAGTCGCAGAAGGGCCTGCTCGTCCCGCGCATCGTGGCGCACCTGGGCTCGCTGTCCGGCAAGGTGATCGCGGTGTGGGGCCTGGCCTTCAAGCCGCGCACGGACGACATGCGCGAGGCGCCCGCGGTCACGATCATCGAGGCCATGCTCGCGGGCGGGGCGGCGGTGCGCGTCTACGATCCGAAGGCGATGGAGGCGGCCCGCCGCGAGCTGGGCGACCGGGTGACGTACTGCGGCCGCAGCTACGACGCGGTGGAGGGCGCGGACGCGCTGGTGCTGGCCACGGAGTGGAACGAGTTCCGCGAGCCGGACTTCCCGCGCATCCGGTCGCTCATGCGGCAGCCCGCGGTCTTCGACGGGCGCAACGTCTGGAGCCCGCAGACGCTCAAGGAGCTGGGCTTCCACTACGAGGGGATCGGCCGCCGGTGAAGGTCCTGGTCACCGGGGGAGCGGGCTACATCGGAAGCCACGCGGTCCGCGAGCTGCGCGACTCCGGCCACGACGTCACCATCCTGGACGACCTCTCCGCGGGCCATCGCGCGGCGGTGCCCGCGGGCGTCACGCTCGTCGAGGGCGATCTCGGCGACGCGGACGCGCTCTCCCGCGCGCTGGCCGGCGCCGACGCCGTGCTGCACTTCGCGGGCCTGCTGAGCGTCGGGCAGTCCGTGAAGGATCCGGCGTCCTACTACCACGTGAACGTCTCGAAGGGCCTCGCGCTGCTGAACGCGATGCGCGCGCACGGCGTCGGGCGGATCGTGTTCAGTTCCACCTGCGCGGTCTACGGCGTGCCCGTGCGCGTCCCGATGGACGAGGAGCATCCGAAGGACCCCATCAACCCCTATGGCGCGTCGAAGCTGACCTTCGAGCGCGTCCTGCTCGACTACTCGCGGGCAGGCTGGCTCCGCGCGGTGGCGCTGCGCTACTTCAACGCGGCCGGCTGCCATCCGGACGGGTCGCTGGGCGAGCACCACGATCCCGAGGAGCACGTGATCCCGCTCGCGATCGACGCGGTGCTCGGCCGTCGTCCCGGCCTGACCATCTACGGCGAGGACTACGAGACGCCCGACGGCACCTGCATCCGCGACTACATCCACGTGCAGGAGCTGGCGCGCGCGCACGTGCTGGCGCTGGCTGCCGTCGATCGGAACGAGGCGTGCCAGGCCTACAACCTGGGCACCGGCACGGGCTACTCCGTGCGGCAGGTCATCGACGCGGTCGGCCGCGTGGCGGGCCAGCCGGTCCCCGCGCAGGTGGGCCCGCGGCGCCCGGGCGATCCGCCGCAGCTGGTGGCGGCTCCGGCCAAAGCCAAGCAACGATTGGGTTTCGAGACGACGATGGGGCTGGACGCGATCGTCGACAGCGCCTTCCGCTGGCGCCGGGACCACCCCGCAGGATACGGCCGCCGCGGCTGAACACTCCGGTCGCCTTGCCGCAGTCGGGTGATCCGGCGTATACTTACCGGTCACTCCCGGCACGCTAAAGCGTGTCTGCGCAAGGAGATCAGGTCATAGCGCTCCCCGCAACCACACCGGTGCCGGACCCTCCACGCGCGGGCA
>JAICEW010000446.1 GCA_025923995.1 Vicinamibacteria bacterium
CCGCACCTCCGCGCGTTCGAGGCGTTCGCGCGGTTCGGCGTGGGGTTCGTGGAGGTGGGGCCGATCGCGCTGATCGCCCGCAACGGCTCCCGCCTCGCGCGCGACGACGCGCAGGCCGCGATCACGTTCGACAGGCCGTGCGACTCGATCGGCCTGGCCGCCGCGGTCGAGCGGCTCGCGGGCCGCCGGCGCGACGGCGTTCCGTTGATCGCGCGGCTGGAGGCGAGCGCCGCGGACGAGGCGCCGCGTCTGGTGGAGGCGCTGGCTCCGCACGTGGACGCGTACGCGCTCGACGGCGGGCACGATTCGTGGACGGCCGACGAGTGGCGGGCGCACTACGCGGCCGCGGCGGGCGCCGCGCGCCGCGCGTCCCGTCCGCTCTTCGCCTGCGTGCCGGCGGGCCTCCCACCGGGCGCGCTGGCCGGACGCGCCGCGGCCGCACGGGACCTCGACGGGTTCCTGGTCGAGGGCGCGGTCCTGACCGAGGCGGGAGCCAGGCGCCTGGGCACGCCGGCCCGCGCCGCCGCCCTCGAAACCGTCGGCGTCCTGCGCGCGCGGGTCCCCGGCGCGGCCATCCTGGCCGGAGGGGGCGTGCACGAGCCGCAGGACGCGCTCCGCCTGCTGGACGCGGGCGCGGACCTGGTCGCGATCGAGAGCGGCCTCGTGTTCTCCGGGCCGGGCCTGCCCAAACGCGTGAATGACGCCGTCCGCTTCGCGCGCGCGCAGCAGGCAACGCCGGACGAGCGCGCGCCGGAGATGAGCTGGTTCTGGTCGCTGCTCATGGGCCTGGGGATGCTGTTCGGCGGCGCGCTCGCCCTGGTGATCGCGGCCACGCGCGTGGTGCTGCCCTACGACGAGCAGTTCGTGGGCCTGTCGCGGGCGCAGCTGCACGCGATCAACGAGCGGTTGCTCCCGTTCATGGCCCACGACCGCGTGACGCTCGCGGGCACGATGGTGACGATCGGCGTTCTCTACAGCGCGCTCAGCGCCTTCGCGATCCGGCGGGGGGAGCATTGGGCCCAGGTCACGGTGCTCTCGTCCGCGGGGGCGGGCTTCGCCAGCTTCTTCCTGTTCCTGGGCTTCGGGTACTTCGACCCCTTCCACGCGTTCGTGACCGCCGTGCTGTTCCAGTTCCTCCTGCTCGGCATCCACGGCCGGCTGGCGGAGCCGCACGGCCTGCCGCCGCCCATGCTGGTCGAGGACCGCGCGTGGCGGCTGGCCCAGTGGGGCCAGCTCGGCCTCATCGCCCAGGCCGTGGGCTTCGTCGTGGCCGGGCTCTTCATCTCGTTCATCGGGGCTACGCAGGTCTTCGTGCGGGAGGACCTCGAGTTCATGAATACGACGGCAGGCGCCATCGCGTCCGCGGGTCCCCATCTCGTCCCGCTGGTGGCCCACGACCGCGCCAGCTTCGGGGGGATGCTGCTCGTGTGCGGCCTCGTGTTCCTGATGACGGGGCTGTGGGGCTACCGGCGCGGCGAGCGCTGGCTGTGGTGGGCGCTGCTCGCCGCCGGGCTGGCCGGCTACGGCGCCGCCATCGGCGTGCACTACGCGGTGGGGTACCACAGCCCGTTCCACCTGGCGCCCGCGTTCGCGGGGCTCGCGCTGTTCGGCGGCGCGATGGCGCTGTCGTATCCCTACCTGACGGCGCGGGAGGCTACGCGCTGACCAGGTCGCGGTGGAGCCGCGTGCCCAGCGCGAAGCAGACGTAGCCGACGAGGTAGGCGCCGTGCAGGAGCGGGTCGAGGTGCACCGAGCCCAGCATCGAGAACCAGGCAAAGAGCAGGTCGCCCGCGCAGATCGCGACCACGCCGCCCAGGATGGCGGCCCAGGCGTTGAAGATGGCGCCGCCCCGGAAGGGCCAGGCCACGCGGACAAGCGTGATCATCGGCACCAGCAGCACGAAGTCGAACGAGGGATACGCCACGTTCAGGAAGAGCTGGACCGGCGTGCCCCCGGCCGCGATCACGGGACGCAGGATCGGCACCGCGACCAGGCCGGCCAGGACCGCCACCGCCGCCGCGATGAGCGTGTGCTCTCCGGCCGAGCCCACCGGGTAGCCGGCCTCGCGGTACGTGCGGATGAAGCCGAAGAAGGACGCGATCAGCAGCGGGTAGCCCGCCACGAAGAACACGTCGCCCAGCGAAGGGAAGGGGCTCAGGCCCCGCACCATCTGGTACGACGTGAGCACGGCCTGTCCGAGCGCGAACCCGCCCAGGGCCAGCGCCAGCAGCCGCCAAGGCGCGCGGGCAGGGTTGTCGGCCTCGAGCCGGCCGGCCGTGGCCTGGGCGTGCACGTAGGCCAGGATCAGCAGGGCCAGCTTGGCCAGGCCCGCCAGGCGCACGAGCAGGCCATCGGTCAGGACGGCCTGGTAGATGCCGACCGGCCCGGCGATCGTGCGCCCCACGTAGAGCACGGTGACGGCCAGCGCCAGGACCATGAACGCGAGCTGCACGCGGCGCAGCGTCACGGCGCGCTCCCGAGCTGGGCCACCGCGGCGCGCATCTCCGCGGCCAGGGCGGCCGCCTTCTCCCGCCCCACGAACACCGCCAGGCCGCTGCCCAGCTTGGTCACGAGAGCCTCCACCTGGTCGGGCGTCACGTGCCCGTCCTGGATCGCGAGCTTCTGCCCGTGCGCGTTCGTGGACGCGATCGCCATGCTCTCGCCGAGGACGGGAGCGAGCAGGCGGGTCACCTGCGCGACCACCGCGTCGTAGGGGAGCGGCCCCTTGGTCACCACGCGCGGGCGGTCTTCATTTCAGGGGGGCGGCCAGGCGGAAGGTGTACTCCTGCGGCGGCTGGTTCGTCTTCTCGAGCGTCACGGACAGCGCGTCGTCCGACGGCCTTCGATAGGTGAGGCGCACCGTGCCCGCGCCGCTGCTGTCGGGTCCCTCGAACGCCGCCTCGCGCGGCTTCGAGACGACCAGCTTCAGGACGATCGGCTTGTCCTTCTCCTCCCAGCCGACGCCGCGGCGATCGAAGTGGCGCAGCCGGAACACGGGCCCCTCGGCCTCCTGGACGATGTTCAGGAACTCGAAGAGCTTGACCTTCCCGTCGCCCACCAGGCGCCACATGCCCATCATGTTGTCGCCGGAGGGAGGCACCCAGATCTCCTCGGACACCATCCCGCCCATGTCGCCCTTCCAGTGGCCCGCGATGAACGCGACGTCGGCCAGCGTGGCGGGGTCGGCGCCGCCGGGCGCGGGTGCGCCGGCGGACAGGACGGCAAGGGTCACGATCCACGCCTGAGCGCGCATCGACTCCTTCTGGAGGAGGGGGGTCCTCGGCGCGGATGATCGCCGTTGCCGGCCCCGGCGTCAACACGGGCACTGGCCGCTTTGTTGACTTTTTTGTCCATTTTGTCTATGTTCAAGAAGACATGAGTACTTCTCCCTCGATCCAGGAGCTCGCGGACCGCCAGTACGAGGCCGGTTTCGTCACGGACATCGACTCCGAGTCGCTGCCCCCCGGACTCAATGAAGATGTCGTCCGGGCCATCTCGGCCAAGAAGAACGAGCCGGAGTTCCTGCTCGAGTGGCGGCTCAAGGCCTATCGCCACTGGCTGACGATGACCGAGCCGACCTGGCAGAACGTCCACTACCCGCCCATCGACTACCAGGCCATCTCGTATTTCTCGGCGCCCAAGCAGAAGAAGGACGCGCCCAAGAGCCTGGACGAGGTCGATCCCAAGCTGCTCGAGACGTACGAGAAGCTGGGCATCCCGCTGCGCGAGCGCGCGAAGCTGGCGGGCGTCGCGGTGGACGCGGTGTTCGACAGCGTCTCGGTCGCCACCACCTTCAAGGGCAAGCTGGAAGAGGTCGGCGTGATCTTCTGCTCGTTCTCGGAGGCGGTGCAGAAGCACCCGGAGCTGGTGAAGAAGTGGCTGGGCTCCGTCGTGCCGTACACGGACAACTTCTTCGCGACGCTCAACTCGGCCGTCTTCTCGGACGGCTCGTTCTGCTACATCCCCAAGGGCGTGCGCTGCCCCATGGAGCTGTCGACCTACTTCCGCATCAACGCGGCCAACACGGGGCAGTTCGAGCGGACGCTGATCGTGGCGGAAGAAGGCGCGTACGTCAGCTACCTGGAGGGCTGCACGGCGCCGGTGCGGGACGAGAACCAGCTGCACGCCGCGGTCGTCGAGCTGGTCGCGCTGGACGGCGCGCAGATCAAGTACTCGACCGTGCAGAACTGGTACCCGGGCGACAAGGACGGCAAGGGCGGCATCTTCAACTTCGTGACCAAGCGCGGGAAGTGCCAGGGACGCGGCTCGAAGATCTCGTGGACGCAGGTGGAGACGGGCTCCGCCATCACGTGGAAGTACCCGAGCTGCATCCTGCAGGGCGACGACTCGGTGGGCGAGTTCTACTCGGTGGCGCTCACCAACAACCGCCAGCAGGCCGACACCGGCACCAAGATGATCCACATCGGCAAGAACACCCGCTCGACCATCGTGTCCAAGGGCATCTCGGCCGGGCACGGGCAGAACACGTACCGGGGGCTGGTGCGCATCGGCAAGGGAGCCGACAACGCGCGCAACTACTCGCAGTGCGACTCGCTGCTGCTGGGCGACCGGTGCGGGGCGCACACGTTCCCGTACGTCGAGGTGCGCAACCGCTCGTCTCGAGTGGAACATGAAGCGAGCACGTCGAAGATCGGC
>JAICEW010000447.1 GCA_025923995.1 Vicinamibacteria bacterium
CGCGCCGCCGCTGCGCGTCCACGCGGCCGTGCAGCGCGTCCGCGGCGGGCTGGCGGTCGACGACGTGCAGGACCTGCCCGGCGTGCTCGATCACCTTCAGGACCCGCGCGTCGCCCAGCGTGCCCGTGTCCCACGGCTGCCCGCCGCTCTCGGCGTAGAACGCGGTGCGGTCCAGCACGAGCGCCGGCTGCCCGTCGTGCTCGAGGCGCGACACGACGCGGGCG
Source organism: Vicinamibacteria bacterium (assembly GCA_025923995.1). Lineage (GTDB taxonomy): Bacteria > Acidobacteriota > Vicinamibacteria > Fen-336 > Fen-336 > JAICEW01. Next base: position 225 of record JAICEW010000447.1, read on the forward strand.
TCGAACTCCAGCAGGTACGGGTCGTCGCGGTAGAGGAGGGCCGTCCCGCTCACCAGAGCGGGGCCATGTTGTCGACGTACTTGAAGCCGGTCCCGGTGTTGAACGTCACGATCACGTCGTCGGCGCTGAGGTGGCCGCTGCTCTTGAGCTTGCGCAGCGCGGCCACGCAGGCGCCGCCCTCCGGGCACATGAAGAGCCCCTCGGTCGCGGCCGCCTCCTTCACGCCGTCGACGATCTCGGCCTCGGACACCGCGACCGCGGCGCCGTGGCTCTGGCGCAGGGCGCGCAGGATCAGGAAGTCCGCGAAGGGCTTGGGCACGCGCAGGCCGTGCGCGTGCGTCGAGGCGCCCTCCCAGAGCTCCGCCGAGTCCTTCCCCTCCGCGAAGGCCTTCACGATCGGCGCGCAGCCCTCGGCCTGGACGGCGTACATGCGCGGGCGCTGCGGTCCCACGAAGCCCATGCGCTCGAGCTCGTCGAACGCCTTCCACATGCCGATGAGCCCCGTGCCGCCGCCGGTGGGGTAGAGGATGGCGTCGGGCAGCCGCCAGCCCATCTGCTCGGCCAGCTCGTAGCCCATCGTCTTCTTGCCCTCGACGCGGTACGGCTCCTTGAGCGTGCTGCAGTCGTACCAGCCGCCCTGGGAGGCCCGCTCCGCGCAGACCTTCGCGGCATCGCTGATGAGCCCGTCCACCAGCACCACCTCCGCTCCGTAGGCGGCCGTCTCCATCACGAACACGCGCGCGACGTCGCGCGGGATGAAGACGTGCGCGCGCAGGCCACCCCGCGCGGCGTACGCGGCCAGCGCGCTGCCCGCGTTGCCGGCCGAGGGCAGGCAGACGTCCGTGACACCGAAGGCCTTCGCCATCGAGACGGCCAGGCAGAGGCCGCGCGCCTTGAAGGAGCCGGTCGGGTTGGCGCCCTCCTCCTTCACGGAGAGCAGCGGCAGGCCCAGTTGCGCGCCCAGGCGCGGCGTCGTCAGCAGGGGAGTGAAGCCCTCGCCCAGGCTGATCCGGTGGTCCGGGTTCTCCACCGGCAGCACGTCGTCGTACCGCCACAGCGTGGGCTCGCGCAGGGCCAGGTGGCCGGGGCGCATGTCCTTGGCGGCGCGCTCGAGGTCGTAGCGGGCGAAGAGCGGCCCGCCGCACTCGCAGAGGCTGCGCCGGCTGGAGGGCGGGTAGGTGCGCTCGCAGCGCGTGCAGTCGAGACGAAGGAATGTCATGGGGGCTCCGGTGGCGATTATAGGACGCCACGGAGCGGGGGAGGGCCGCAGCCGGGCCCTACACCTCCATTATTTCCGCTTCCTTCTTCTTCAGGATGTCGTTGATCTGCTCGACGTGCTGGTCGGTCAGCTTCTGGACCTCGGCCACGGCGTGCTTCTCGTCGTCCTCGCTGACCGTGTGGTCCTTGAGCAGCTTCTTGAGGTGCTCGTTGGCGTCGCGCCGCACGTTGCGGACGGCCACACGGCCGTCCTCGGCGTGCTTGTGCGCGTGCTTGACCAGCGTCTTGCGGCGCTCCTCGGTGAGGGAGGGGACCGGGATGCGGATGATCTTGCCGTCGTTCTGGGGGTTGAGGTCGAGGTCGGAGCCGCGGATGGCCTTCTCGATGGCGGGCAGCAGGCTCGCGTCCCAGGGCTGGATGGTGAGGAGCGTCGGATCGGGCGTGCCCAGGTTCCCGACCTGGTTGAGGGGCGTGGGCGTCCCGTAGTAGTCGACGCGGATGTTGTCCAGCATCGACAGCGATGCGCGGCCCGTTCGCATGGTGCTGAGCTCGCGCCGCACGGTCTCGACGGTGGCGTGCATGCGCTGCCTGGCGTCCGCGACCAGATCCTTCATGTTCATACGGACTCCTTGACGATGGTCCCCACGGCCTCGCCGGTCACGATGCGCTTCAGGTTTCCGGCCTGCCGCAGGTTGTACACGATGATGGGGAGGCGGTTGTCCTTGCAGAGCGAGATGGCGGTCGCGTCCATCACCTTCAGCTCCCGCTTGAGGACGTCCAGGAAGGTCAGGCTCTCGAAGCGCCGGGCCGAGGGGTTGTCCTTGGGGTCGGCGTCGTAGATGCCGTCCACCTTCGTGCCCTTCAGGATGATCTCCGCCTTGATCTCCATGGCGCGCAGCGCGGCGGCGGTGTCGGTCGAGAAGTAGGGGTTGCCGGTGCCGCCGGCGAAGATGACGACGCGGCCCTTCTCCAGGTGGCGCATCGCCCGCCGGCGGATGAAGGGCTCGGCCACCTCGCGCATCTCGATCGCGGACAGCACGCGGGTCTGCAGGCCCTCGCGCTCCAGCGCGTCCTGCAGGGCGATGCCGTTGATGACCGTGGCCAGCATCCCCATGTGGTCCGCGGACACGCGGTCCATGCCCCTGGCGCTGTCCGACACGCCGCGGAAGATGTTGCCGCCTCCCACCACCACGGCGACCTCCAGGCCGAGGGTGTGGATGGTGCCGATCTCCGTGGCCAGGTAGGAGGTGAAGGCGCGGTCGATTCCGAACGACTTCTCGCCGAGCAGCGCCTCGCCGGAGAGCTTGAGCAGGACGCGCTTGTAGACGGGTCCGTCGGACACGTTGGGGGCCTCCGGGCTGTTGGGGCGGAGCCCGAGAGGGAGGCTCCGCCCCGCGATACTACTCCGAGGCGACCGCTGCCGGCGCGGCGGCGTCGCCGCGGGCCACGATCTCCTCGCCCACGCGGAAGCGCGCGAACCGGCGCACCACGATGTTCTCCTTGATGAGCGCGATCTTCTCCTGGATGAGCTGGCCGACGTTCAGCTTGGGATCCTTCACGAACGGCTGCTCGAGCAGGCAGAAGGTGGCGTAGTACTCCTTGACCTTGCCCTCGGCGATCTTCTCGACCACGTTGGGCGGCTTGCCGGACGCCGCGGCCTGGGCCTTGTAGATCTCCTTCTCCTTCTCGATCACGTCGGCCGGGACCTCGTCCTTCGAGACGTACAGGGCCGCCGCCGGGGAAGCGGCCGCGATGTGCATGGCCACGTCCCGCACCAGCGTCTGGAAGTCCGGCGTCTTGGCCACGAAGTCGGTCTCGCAGTTGACCTCGACCAGCACGCCCACCTTGGACCCGGGATGGATGTAGGTGCCCACCATGCCGTCGTTGGCGACACGGCCCGCCTTCTTGGCCGCGCTGGCCAGGCCCTTCTTGCGCAGGACCTCGCGGGCCGTCTCCATCTCGCCCTTGGCCTCGACCAGGGCGCTCTTGCAGTCCATCATCCCCGCCCCGGTCTCCTCCCGGAGCTTGCGCACCATCTCCGCCGTGATGTCCATGTGCCTTCCTTATGAGTCCGTCAGGTTCGCGTCGAGGTGCTCACGCGCTCGACGGGGAGGAACGCAGGAGACGTTGCCGTCCCCTGCGTCCTCGGTGGCTCTGTGGCTCCGTTCCGTTGCGACGGGAACGAAACGTCAGGCCGTCGGCGTCGGCGTCGGAGCGCCCGCGGCCGGCGAGAGCGGACGCGTCTTCGGCCGGCGGCGGCCCGCGCCGTCACCGGGCTCGTCGGAGCCCGCGCCCTTGTCGGCGGCGGCGGCGTCGACCGAGCGCGACTCGCGCAGGCCGCGGCCGGCGAGCACCGCATCCGCGATGCGGCCCGCGAACAGCCGGATGGCCCGCAGCGCGTCGTCGTTGCCGGGCACCACGTAGTCGACCTCGTCGGGGTCGCAGTTGGTGTCGACGATGCCCACCACCGGGATCTTGAGCTTGCGCGCCTCCTGGACCGCGATCGATTCCTTGCGGGTGTCGATCACGAAGACGGCGTCGGGCACGTTCTTCATGCCCTTGATGCCGGCCAGGTTCTTCTCCAGCTTCATGCGCTCCTTCTCGAGGCGCGCGACTTCCTTCTTGGTCAGCCGCTCGTGCCGCCCGTCGCTGGACATCATCTCCAGCTCCTTGATGCGGTCCAGGCTGCGGCGCACGGTCACGAAGTTGGTGAGCAGGCCGCCCAGCCAGCGCTCGGTCACGTACGGCATGCCGCAGCGCTGCGCCTCCTCGACGACGGCCTCCTGGGCCTGCCGCTTGGTCCCGACGAAGAGCAGGGTCCGGCCCTGCGCCGCCAGGTCCTGCACGTACTGGAGCGCTTCCTCCAGCAGCCGGTGCGTCTTCTGCAGGTCGACGATGTAGATGCCGTTGCGCTCGCCGAAGATGTACTCCTTCATCTTCGGGTTCCAGCGCTTGGTCTGGTGCCCGAAGTGGACGCCCGCTTCGAGCAGCTCCTTGATGCTGACGGTCGTGGACAAGTACTGCCTCCTAGCCTGGTACGGTCACAGCCGGCCCGCCCCCTGGCGTCCGGCTTTCCGGCCTCCCCGAAGGGCGGGGAGGCTCGTGGTTAACGCTTGCTGAACTGGAACCGGCGACGGGCGCCCTTCTGCCCGTACTTCTTGCGCTCCTTGATGCGCGCGTCGCGCGTCAGGAAGCCGGCCTTCTTGAGC
>JAICEW010000448.1 GCA_025923995.1 Vicinamibacteria bacterium
CGGCCGGCATGTCGACGGGCGGGAGCGCCGCGTCCGCGATCCCGGTGTCGAGCGCCGCCCGCGGCATCCCGTCGAACTGCGCGCTCTCCAGGTCCTGCACGAGCACCAGGCCTCCCGCCTCGTGCACGTCCCGCACGCCGCGCGACCCGTCGCTGCCGCCGCCGGAGAAGACGATGGCGACCGCGCGGGAGCCCCAGTCCTGCGCCAGCGAGCGGAAGAAGACGTCGATGGGGAGCGTGAGCTCCTGCTGGCGGTCGCGCTCGCTCAGCAGCAGCCGCCCGTTGGAGATGATCATCTCCTTCTTGGCCGGGATCAGGTAGATGTGGTCGGCCGCCACCGGCATGCCGTCCTCGACCAGGTGGATCGGCAGCGGCGTGTGCCGCGCGAGCAGCTCGTCCATGAGGCTGCGGAAGTCCGGCGAGAGGTGCTGGACGATCACGAACGCCATGCCCGTGTCGGCCGGCAGGTGGTCGAAGAACCGCAGGAGAGGATCCAGGCCACCTGCGGACGCCCCGATGCCGACCACGAAGCGCGGCAGGGGCTCCTGGCCGGGCTCGAAAGCGGGTTGGGGGTCGCTCATCGTTGCTCCTTCCCGGGTGGCCGAAGCGACGGCGCGACGAACGGGCCCCCTGGGCTGGCCTCGCTCGATTGCAGAGCCCGTGCCCGCCGCCCTCCGGATTGATCCGAAAAGACTTCGGCCGATTGGAGCTTCCGTGAGCACTCGTCGGCGAGGAGCGCCAGGGTGCAAATGCTACAAAGTTCGCGAGCGCGCCCTCACCTGCTCGAAGCCGGTGACGATCCTCACGCGATTCCGCGAATCTCGCGGGCGCCGGTAACGCGTGGCTGCGGTCGCCCTCTCACCGCTCGGAACCGCTCGGACTCGACAGGGCGTCGGGCCGTGACGCGGGCTCCTTCACTGGATCGAGAGGAGAGAGCGTATGAATCACCGGATGGCAGTGGTGTGCGCGGCGCTGGCCATGGTGGCGGGGAGCGCGGCCGCCCAGAACGCGGATCTCAAGACGACCAACGGCGCGGCGTGCGTGCCGGTGGTCGCGGAGACGGGAGTTCCGTCCACCTCGAACGTGGTCACGCCCACGGGCGGTCGTTTCAGCACGCAGCCCGGAGCCAGCATCACCGCGCCGCCGCGGCCGCCGCTCATGTTCGTGTGCCCGCTGGTCCGGGACGACCTCACCGCCCCGGGCCCGGTCGAGGTGTCGCTGCGCGTCAACACCTTCAACGCCCTGTCGATGCCCGGGCAGGCATTCACCTGCAACCTGAAGATCGTGGACCAGCAGGGAAACGTCGTCGACGAGACGGGGAACATCATCATCGACGTCGGGTTCGGCTCCAAGGTGCTGAGCGCCGGTCTCTGGGCGGTGAACCCCGAGCACGCCTACGTCCTGACCTGCATCGTTCCCAACGTGACGTTCGGTCAGCGGTCGGGGATCATCTCGTACAAGTGGTCCGAGACGAGCTTCTTCTGACGCGCCCGCCGGCTCCATCCCTCCGGAGCCGTCTCGTGGCCTGCTACTGCGAGCGCAGCACGCGTGCCGGATGCAGCCGGGACGCGCGCCGCGCGGGCACGTAGCTCGCGAGCAGCGCCAGCGCGGCCACCGCCAGCACGATCGCGCCGTAGGTGAGCGGATCGGCCGTGCTCACGCCGAAGAGCAGCGACGAGAGCACGCGGCTCAGTGCCAGCGCGGCCACGATGCCGATCCCGATGCCGAGCGCGGCCAGGCTCAGTCCCTGGCGCACGACGAGGCCGAGCAGGTCGCGCGGCCCCGCGCCCAGGGCCATGCGGATCCCGAACTCGCGGTCGCGCTGGCTCACCGTGTACGCGATCGTGCCGTAGAGCCCGACCGCGGCCAGGAGCGCGGCCAGGGCGGCGAAGAGGCCCAGCAGCTGCATCGCGAAGCGCTGGCCCGCCGTGACCTGGGCGATGTAGCCGCGCAGCGTGCGGACGTCGTAGAGGGCCAGCTCGGGGTCGATCCTCCGCACCTCGCTCCGCGCGATCTCCACGACGCGCGCGTCGGGAAGCGGCGAGCGCACTGCGAAGTAGAACGCGCTAAACGGCCACTGCGCGAGCGTCACGTAGGTCTGCTCGCGCCCGTCGCGGCCCGGGTGGTCCTGCCGCACGTGCTCGACGACGCCCACCACCTCGACCCGGTCGCGGTCCTGCGCGGCCGTGCGCACCTGGAGGTAGCGGCCGACCGGCTCCTGGCCCGGGAAGGCCTTCTCCGCCAGCCGGTCGTCGATGACCACGACCTTGCGCCCCTGCTTCACGTCCTCCCAGCTCAGGTCGCGGCCCTTCAGCAGCCGCGCGCCCATCGTGTGGAAGTAGCCCGGGAGCACGACGTGGTTGTCCGACTCCACGACGCCCCACTTCTCCTCGGTGCGCGCGTCGTACGCGTACTCGTTCGTCCAGAAGCGGCCGCTCATGGGCAGCGGGAAGCTGGCGCCGAACCCCTCGATCCCCGGCTGCGCCTGCATGCGCGCGCTCAGCTCCTCGAAGAAGCGCGCCTGCTCGGGCGGGTTGGGGTAGCGGACCTGTGGCAGCGCGAGCTGGAAGGTCACGAGGCCCTCGGCCTGGAAGCCGGGGCGGGTGGCCTGCAGCGCGCTGAAGCTGCGGACCAGGAGGCCCGCGCCCACCAGCAGGACCAGCGAAAGCGCGATCTCGCCGGCCACCAGCAGCCGGCGCAGCCGCGCGCGCCGCTCGCCGCCCACCAGCCGCGCGCCGCTCTTCAGCGTCTCGTTGAGGTCGACCCGCGAGGTCGTGAGCGCGGGCGCCAGCGCGAAGACCACGACCGTCAGGAGCGAGGCGCCCAGGGTGAAGAGGAGGACGCGCCCGTCGAGCGACACCGCGTCGAAGCGCGGCAGGTCGGCCGGCGCCAGGCGCACCAGCACCTGGATGAGCCCGTTCGCCAGGAGGATGCCGAGGATCGCACCCGCGCCGGCCAGGAGCAGCCCCTCGGTCAGGAGCTGGCGCACGAGGCGGGCGCGGCTGGCGCCCAGCGCCGCGCGCGCGCCCAGCTCGTGCTCGCGCTCCGCGGCCCGTGCGAGCAGGAGGTTCGCCACGTTGCCGCAGGCGATCAGGAGCACGAAGCCGACCGCCCCGAACAGCACCAGCACCGGCCGGCGCACGTGGCTCACCAGGTCCTCGTGCAGCGGGCGCACCAGCAGCCGGAACGGCTGCTGCTTGTAGGCCGCGTGCTCGGTGATGAGCTGCTGCACGAGCCGGTCGGTCGCCGCCTGGGCCTGCTCCACCGAGGTCTCGGGACGCAGGCGCACGAGGGCGCGCATCCACCGGAAGCGCGGGAGCGTGTGGAAGTCGAACGTGAAGGGGCGCCAGGCATCGAGGCGCCTGGGCAGGCCGGCCTCTCGCGGCAGCAGCAGCTCGACGTTCGGCGGGAGGACGCCGACCACCTGCGTCGACTGCCCGTCGAGGACGATCGCGCGGCCGACGATCGCGGGGTCCCCCCCGAAGCGCTCCTGCCACAGGCCGTGGCTGATGAGCAGCACGGGCGCGGCGTTCTGGCGGCCGTCCTCCTCGGTGAGCGCACGGCCCAGGAGCGGCTCGACGCCCAGGACGTGCAGGAAGTTCCAGCGGATGCCCCCGATGCGCAGCTGCACCGGGTCGCCCGCACCCGTGAGCGTCCCCGTGTTGTCGCGAATGGACGCCACGTCCTCGAAGACGCCGGCCCGCTCGCGCAGGTCCTCGACCTCGGGCGGCGAGAGAGACGGCAGCGACGTCTCGCCGTCGCTCATCACGCGGACGAGCGCGAGCCGCGCGGGATCGCGATAGGGAAGCTCGGAGAGGAGCACGCCGCTCACCACGCTGAACATCGTGGTGTTGACGGCGATGCCCAGCGCGAGCGTCAGGATGGCGACGAGCGTGAAGCCAGGGCGTGCGCGCAGCGCGCGAACGCCGTAGCGAAGGTCCTGGACGAAGCGGTCCATGAAGCGACCTGCCCTGCTGGCCCCCGGAAGCGTCAGGATAGCCGATGCCGCGGCCCGCCAGGTCCCGTCAATTCGTTGGATGCGGCGCGCTCCCGCCGTTCGGCTTCCCACTCCGGTGGGATCCGGCCCCCGACCATCGCCGGATGGCGCTGTGATCCAGCACAACACGGTCGGAACGCGTGGCGGGGCCCCCTGGATCGCGGCGTTGATATCCCTCGAATCGGAGGGAGTCTCATGAATCGATTGCGACACGCACTCGGCCGCGCCTGCCTGCTCGGCCTGCTCGGTCTGGGCCTGGCGGGCAGCGCCGCTGCCCAGACCACGATCAAGGGCACGATCGTCTACGGTCCGGTCAACGACGACATCGGCGAGACGCCGACGGTCGGCCCCGACCAGCCGCCGCTGTCGGCCAGCCCCGACGGCAGCACCACCTGCCTCGCCGCGAACCCGCCAGAGGACTGCGGCTTCCTGCGCCAGGGAGATCCCGTCGGCCACGTGCTGGTCGAGCTGGTCAAGACCTCGAGCGGCAACAAGAAGGGCGAGGCGATCACGGACCGCAACGGTGCGTTCAGCATCACGGTGAACGGGACGGACGACCTGACGCTGGTCGTCAAGCCGCGGAAC
>JAICEW010000449.1 GCA_025923995.1 Vicinamibacteria bacterium
ATCCAGGCCGACCACGGCGCGGGCCTCACGTCCGGCATCATCGGGCTCGCGAACAGGGGGCGCCGCCGGACGCCGGAGCAATGGGGCGCCCTGCGCGCCTGGGCCTGGGGCGCGGCCCGGGCGCTCGACCACCTCGAGTCGCTGCCCGCCGTCGACGCGAGGCGCGTCGGCATCGAGGGCGTCTCGCGCTACGGCAAGGCCGCGCTGGTCGCGATGGCGTTCGAGCCGCGGTTCGCGGCGGCGCTCGTCGGCTCGTCGGGCGAGGGCGGCGCGAAGCCGCACCGCCGGAACTTCGGCGAAGCGGTCGAGAACCTGACGGGGTCGGGCCAGTATCACTGGATGGCCGGCAGCTTCCTGAAGTACGGCGCGGCCGAAGCGTCGTTCGGGAGCCGGAACGCCGGCGACATCCCCGTCGACGCGCACGAGCTGATCGCGCTGTGCGCGCCGCGCCCGACCTTCATCAGCTACGGCGTGCCCGAGAAGGGCGACGCGCTGTGGCTCGACCCGCAGGGCAGCTACCGGGCGGCCGTCGCGGCGGGCCCGGTCTACCGGCTCCTGGGCGCGCGCGACCTCGGCGTGACCGACGACGACCGCGTGGCGGCGATGCCACCGCAGGGCACCGGCCTGCTGGACGGCGCGCTGGCATGGCGCCAGCACGACGGCGGCCACGAGGACCGCTCGAACATGAGCTTCTTCATCGCCTGGGCGAACAAGCTGCTGGGCTACGCCTCGCCGACGTATCCAGCCGACCAGCCGCGCATGCGCGCCGACCGCAACTCGCACGTCGCGCACCAGCAGCTGCTCGCGAAGGCGCGAGCCGGCGGCATCGACGCGTACTTCCTGGGCGACTCGATCACGCGCCGCTGGGGCGCGCTCGACTATCCCGACTTCCTGGCCCACTGGACGAAGAGCTTCCACGGCTGGAACGCCGGCAACTTCGGCTGGGGCGCGGACCGCACCGAGAACGTCCTGTGGCGGATCGAGAACGGCGAGCTCGACGGCGTGAACCCCAAGGTGATCGTCCTGCTCGCCGGCACCAACAACGTCGGCAAGGAGGCCGGCGACGAGACGACCGTCGCCGAGGTCACGCGCGGTCTTGAGGCGATCGTGAACGCGTGCCGGCGGAAGGCTCCCGCGGCGACGATCGTCCTCACCGCGATCTTCCCGCGCAACGACGGCCCCGTCGTGCCGACGATCCAGCGCATCAACGCCAACCTGGCGAAGCGGGCCGACGGCCGGTCCGTGCGCTTCCTCGACGTCAACCCGAAGCTGGCGGACGCGAACGGCGTCCTGTTCGACGGAATGACGGTGGACGGCCTGCACCTGAGCCTCGAGGGGTACGAGGTCTGGGCCGCGAGCCTGAAGCCGGTCCTCACGGAGCTGCTCGGCCCTCCGGCCGCGACAGACCATGCTCCGCCGCCGACCGGCGATCCCAGCGCGGTCCCGCGGAGGAACTGACGCGTCAGACCCGTCGGCGCGCCACCACCTGGAAGGCGCCGGCCGGCTTCGCCTCGCCGTTGATCCGCACCTCCACCGCGTGCCGCCCCGGCCGGGGCACGCGCGTCGTATGGGCGGCCAGCGAGAAGGTGGTCGCCAGCTCGGCCGTCCCGCGCGCCGGGAGGTCGAGCCGCCGGAGCTTGAAGACCTTGGGCGCGGTCCCGCGCGCCTTCACGAAGTGCACGGCCACGTCGACGAGCAGCGACTGGTCGTCTCGTGAGCGGCTCCGCAGCGTGAAGCTCATGCGGACCCGCTCGCCGACCGGCACGCGCGCCGGGTCGAACCGCACGCCCTCGATCGAGACGGCCGCCTTCCCTCCGTAGCCGAGGATCCGCAGCGCCTCGGCCTGGCCGCGCTTGACGGCGCTCCGCAGCGCGTGCTCGACGAGCGCCCGGCGCTCCGGCGACGCGCCCTTCAGCCAGGCCGTCGCGGTCGCGACGAGCAGGTCGGGCCGGGCCTTTCCCAGGTCGTTGAGGTTGTTGGCCACGCTGCGACGCACCAGCGTGGTCGGATCGTCCTTCAGCCGCTCGAGCAGCGCGATCACACGCTCGGGATGCGCGTCCAGCCAGGGGACGCGGGGCGCCCAGGGCAGGCGCAGCCGCGTGCCCTCGGAGACCAGGCGGCGGACGTGGGCGTTCGGATCGCGAGCCCACTTCGCCAGGACCGCCAGCGTCCGCTCGGGATGGCGGTCGATGAACGGCCGGATGCTGGCCTCGGCGCTGAAGCGCTTGGTCAGCTCGTACTGTGCCCGCATGGAGGTCTCGTAGTCGTCGAGCCCCCGCTCGGCCACGAAGACGGTGTGCGGGTAGTAGAAGAACGGCGCCATGCCGGCACCGAGCAGCTCGTCGCTCGCGTGCTCGGGCCCGAGCGAGCGCAGCAGCACCTCCACCGCGTCCGGGTATCGCTGCGGGAGGCAGGCGGCGAGGGCGCGCGCGATGTGGCGTCCGCGATCGAGCAGCTCCAGCGCCGCCAGGCCGGAGCAGGCGCCCCTGACGAACGCCTGGCTCGGGAAGCGCGGGTACACCCGGAGGATGTCCGCCGCCAGCCGCTTCACGAGCTGCGGCGAGAAGAAGCCCTTGAGTGTTCCCATCGCTCCGAGGCTATCAGCGAACGGGATGCGATGCGGGCGCCAGGAGCGCCGCCGCCGTCCGGGCATAGACCGCCGCGCACTCCACGAGCCGGTCGATGCGCACGAACTCCCTGGGGCCGTGCGCGACCGAGAGAGGTCCGGGACCGTACGCGTACGCCGGCATCCCCTGCTCCGCGTAGAAGCGGGTCTCGAGCAGGCCGGGGCACATCTCGACGCGTGGCGCCCGACCGGTGACGGCGCGGACCTGCTCGCGCAGCACTCGCCCCAGCGGGGTCGCCTCCGACGCGCCCGAGGGCCGCGCCTCCTGGAGCGTTTCGACGTCGAGGTCGATGCCCTGGCGCCGCATCCGCTCGAAGAGCGCGAGGAGCGCATCGCGCTCCGTGGCCAGGTCCTCCTCGGGGTTCATCCGCCGGTCGACCGTGAAGGTGCAGGTGTCGGGCACGACGTTGAAGTTGCTGCCCGCCTCGAAGCGCCCGCCGACCAGCATCAGCGAGCGGCGCGCCTCGCTCGGTGTCAAATGGAAGCGCGTCCGCCGCCGGCCGACCCGCGCGGCGTGCGCCTTGAGCGCCGCGACCACGCGGATCGCGTCGTCGAACGCGTTGCGGCCCTGGTGCATCAGCCCGACGTGCGCCTGCCGTCCGTGGACCGTGACTCGAAACGTGATGGCGCCGCGGCTCGCGTTCCAGACCACGCCGCTGGTGGGCTCGGGCGTCAGCATCCCGATGCCATCCTTCCCCAGGCGTCCGAGGCGCGCGAGATGAGCGGACCCGCGCCGGCCCCCGGTCTCCTCGTCCGGCACGAAGACGAGGCCCACCCGTCCGTGGAGCGGCACGTCCACGCGCTGCAGCGCGATCGCCGCGTACAGCATGGCGGCCAGCCCGCCCTTCATGTCGGCCGTGCCCCGGCCGAACAGCGCGTTCCCGCGGCGCACGGCCCGGCACTGCCCCGGCGTCGAGACGGGCACGACGTCGTAGTGGCCCGAGAAGAAGAGCGTGCGCCGCCCGCTCCCGACGCCGCTCAGGATCACCGCGGCGCCCGACCGGTCGCGCTCGCCCCCCGGCGAGCGATACGGCACGCGCTCCACGTCGAGGCCGAGCGCGCGCAGGCGCTCCTCGATCAGGCGCACGCACTCCGGGTACGACGTGCCGGGCGGGTTCTCGGACGCGACACCGACCAGCCTCTCGGTGAACTCGAGGATCTGGGGCGCGAGGCTGCGCACGCAGGCGTCGAGGCGCTGCATCGGGTCGGCGCGGCCGGAACGGGCCGCGCGGCGGGGTTTCGTGGTAGACAGGAGCTTGGGCTTCACGTCTCCAGGGTGCGCCAGGAGACGGAGGACGTCTTGGACGGAATTGCGACGCTCGCGGACCGGCCCGCCGGAAGCCGCTACTGGCGCGCGGCCGCGCTGGACGGCGTCGAGTGCCTGCACGCGCGCTTCACCACGCACCGGTACGCGCGCCACTGGCACGACGGGTACGCGATCGGCGTCGTCGTGGACGGCGCCGAGCAGTACGCCTGCAACGGCAGGCAGTGGCACATCGCGCCCCTGCGCACGATCATCGCGATCAACCCGGGCGAGGTGCACGACGGTTCGAGCGCCGCGCGCAACGGGTGGACGTACCGCATGGCCTACCCGTCCGCGGAGGCCGTCGAAGCGCTGGGCGAGGAGCTGACGGGCCGCAGCGTCCGCCCGACCTTCCGCCGGTCCGCCCTCGACGACCCCGAGCTGGCGCGGCAGTTCGTGCGGTCCCACCAGAGCACCGAGGGCGCCTCCGCGCTCGCCAGCGCAGAGGCGCTGCTCCCGTGGCTGGCGTCGCTGCTGGAGCGCCATGCCGAGCTGCGCGTGACGCTCGAAGCGTCGCTCGACGGGGCCGACCCGCGGGTGAGGCGCGTGCGCGACCGGATCGACGCCCGGCCGGAGGCGGAGCTCACGCTCGAACAGCTCGCGTACGAGGCCGGCATCGGCCGGTACCACCTGG
>JAICEW010000450.1 GCA_025923995.1 Vicinamibacteria bacterium
CCGGTCTCCTCCATCGGCGCCTGGCCCGGCTCCATCCAGGACTTGACCTTGCAGTCGTAGGTGCCGGCGGTCGCGGCCATCGCCTTGTGGGGTGCGCCAGGCGTCCCGGCCTTCGCGTATGCCTCCATTTCGGCCTTCTGTTGGGGGGTCATCTCGGGCGGCTGAGCCCCCACGAGCGCCGGGAGCGCGAGGAGCACGGTCGCCGCGATGACGAGACCCCGGGGATTTCGCTTCATGGCGTCTCCTTCGTGAAAGTACGGACTCCCTGAACTACATCACATTCAGGACGGGACGGGGACGCCCGCCGCCCAGAACGGCCAACGGCCACCGGGCTATTTTTCAGTGGACTCTCGCCGGGCGGGGCCTTCGGGGTTCTACTGCGAGGTGCGAGCAGATCCGGAGGGTTTCCATGACGAAGAGGGTATGGGTCGGCTCGCTGCTGGCGGCGGCCTCCCTGACGCAGGGGCGCATCGAGGCGCAGGCCGGCGACTACACGTTCACGACGATCGTCGACAGCGCAAGGGACGGCTTCGAACCGTTCGAGTTCGGCTGTCCGGCGCTCAGCACGCTGGGTGCGGTGGCGTTTCGGGGCGCACGCACGGACGGGACGACGGGCATCTTCCGCGGGCGCGGCGGCCCGCTCACGACGATCGCCGAGGACGAGCGGGACGGGCTCGCCTTCGTCGGCCGCAATCCCTCGATCAATGCGCTGGGCGAGGTGTCGTTCGCGGCCAACCTGGAGGCAGGTGGCTCGGCCATCCTGCGCGGACACGGCCACGGCCTGACGACCATCGCCCGCGCCGAACCTGGACCCTTCAACTTCTTCGGCTTCGACACGTCCGTGAACCTGGCCGGCTTCGTCGCGTTCAAGGCCGAGCGCACCGACTTCGACGAGGGCCTCTTCGTCGGGCGCGGCGGACCGCTCACCACGGTCTACCTCGCGTCCACGAGCCCTTTCGGCGGCGAGGACTCCGGCCCGTCACTCAACGACCTGGGCCAGGTCGCGTTCTTCGAGTTCACCGACGACTTCGAGTCCGGCATCTTCCTCGCGCGCGGCGGGCAGTTCGTGACGATCGCCGACAGCACGGGTCCGCTCGACCCGACCGGCCGGCCGTCCCTCAACAATCGCGGGGTCGTCGCGTTCCAGGCCGCGCGCGAAGACCTCGAGACGGGCATCTTCCTGGGGCGCGGTGGGCCCGTCGTGACCGTGGTGGACAGCAGCGGGCCATTCGCCCCCTTCTCGTTCGGCGATCCGTCGCTCAACGACCGCAACCGGGTCGCGTTCAGCGCGTCGCTGGACAGCGGGGAGTCCGGCGTCTTCACCGGACCCGACCCGGTGGGGGACCAGGTCATCGTCACCGGCGACGCGTTCGACGGTTCGACGGTGACGAACGTCGTCTTCTGTCGCGAGGGCCTCAACCTCGTCGGCCAGCTCGCGGTGCTCCTCCAACTCGCCGACGAGCGCTCGCTGATCGTACGAGCGTCACCGCAATGAGAGGCTGAAGCGCCAGGGTGAGGGGCCCCGGACCGCGAGAGCGCGTTCGGGGCCCCGTGAGCCAGCGCGCCCTGCCCCGGCGCTCGCGGCCCCTCCAAGTGGAACGAAGGCGACCCATGGCGCGCCCCTCCGAACTAGAATCGTCGACAAGGAGTGCGCGCATGAAGATGCCACTCGTCACTCGCCGCACGGCGCTCAAGGCCCTGGGCGCCACCGCCCTTCTGCCCTGGCTCACCGACGCAGGACTCGCCGAGTTCGCCGTCGTCCAGGCGAAGAAGGCGCCCCCTCGCCTGAAGGTGCTGACCCCGACCCAGTACCGGACGGTGGACGCGCTGGTGGAAGCGATCATCCCAAGGGACGAGCGCTCCCCGGGCGCGAGCGAAGCCCGCGTCGCGGACTACATCGACCTGCTCCTGAGCGAAGCCGACGCGCCCTTGCGGAAGCAGTGGCTGGCCGGGCTGCACGCACTCGACGCCGAGGCCGTCACGAGGTTCCGCGCGCCGCTCGTCCGCCTGTCGGAAAAGCAGATGACGGCGCTCCTCACCGACGTCAGCAGGTACGAGACCGCGACGAAGCCGGCGCCCGATCCCGCACTGCAGGTCGCGCGCAACGAGCAGCCGCAGCCGCCCCAGGTGGACACGCTCCTGGGCGACGTCAACCTTCCTCGGGAGCGGCCCCTCCTCGAGGCCTTCTTCGCGGACACCAAGCAGGCCACCATCCACGGCTACTACACGTCCGAGATCGGCATCCAGCAGGACCTGCGCTACAAGGGCAACACGTTCGTGCCCGAATTCGTCGGCTGCGAGACGGAGGTCGGCAAGGACTGCCCGCACTGCGGGCGGAAGGCGAAGGCCTGACATGGCCACTGATCCGACGCTCGACATCGATCTCGCGGACGTGCTCCAGGAGTCCAGCCGCCTGGCCGCGTCCGTCACGCCCGCCTCCGGCCCCTGGGACGCGATCGTCGTGGGCAGCGGCGCCGCCGGCGGCATGGCCGCGTACCAGCTCGCCATGGCCGGCATCAAGGTGCTGGTGCTGGAGGCGGGCCGCATGGTCGACCACCGCAGGGAGTACCGGACGATGGAGTGGCCGTACGAGTCCCCGCGCCGGCACCGTCTTCCGCCCGACCAGCGCCGGCTCTCCGTCGCCGAGTACGAGTTCCTCGACCGGCCGTACGGGAACGACCCCTCCTTCGCGAAGCTCAAGAAGCTCGCCTCCTACGCGGGGAACTCGTTCACCCGCAACTGGGTGGTCGACGAGAAGCAGCACCCGACGACGGGCACGCCCTACTCGTGGGTGCGCGCGCGGGTGCTCGGCGGCAAGACGAACTTCTGGGGCCGCGTGGCCATCCGCTACGGGCCGCTGCAGTTCCAGGCCGCCAGCCGCGACGGCTTCGACATCGACTGGCCGTTCGGCTACGAGGAGCTGAAGCCGTACTACGACAAGGTGGACGTGCTCCTGGGCGTCTCGGGGACGCGCGAGGGCCTCGACCAGGTGCCGGACGGGATCTACCAGCGCGCCCACAAGCTGAACTGCGTCGAGGTCCACTTCAAGGACGCGGTCGCGAAGATGGGCCGCCGCCTCATCCCGGGCCGCGCGGGCGTCACGACCGACGGCGTGCTGGGCAACAAGTACCGCGCACAGTGCGTGGGCCGCGGGCGGTGCTCCCGCGGGTGCGACATCGGCGCCACCTTCCACTCCCCGACGGCGCTCATCTTCCCCGCGCGCGACAGCGGGAACATGACGCTGCGCCCTTACTCGATCGCGTCCGAGGTGTTCCTCGACCCCGCGACCGGCCGCGCGGGCGGGGTCCGCGTCATCGACGCCAACACCCGCGAGGTGATGGACTTCAAGGCCAAGGTCGTGGTGCTGGGCGCCGGATGCCTCGACAGCACCCGCATCCTCCTCAACTCGAAGTCCCCGCGTCACCCGGACGGCATGGGGAACTCCTCCGGCCTGCTCGGCTGCTACCTGAGCGAGCACCACATGGGACCGCGGGGGAGCGGCTTCATCCCGACGCGCATCGGCACGGAGCCGACGCTCGACGACGGCCGCCCGACGGGCCCCTACATCCCGCGCTTCCGGAACGTGACGGACAAGCACCCGGACTTCATCCGCGGCTATCACTTCCAGGGCGGCGGCGGGTCCTCCGAGTTCCCTGGCCACGCCAACGACATGCCGGGCTTCGGCAAGGCCTTCAAGGCTTCGGTGCGGAAGTACTACCCCGCGCAGTTCTCGATCGGCGGCTTCGGTGAGGTGCTGCCGCGCAAGGAGAACCGGATCACCCTGGACGACACGGTGAAGGACGCGTGGGGCATTCCCGCCGTGCGTTTCCACTACCGGTTCAGCGACAACGAGATCAAGATGGCGAAGGACATGGCCGACACCGCCGACGAGATGCTGCGCGCGGCCGGCGCGGAGAACATCAAGATCGACCCGACGATGCTGCCCCCCGGCTGGTCCATCCACGAGATCGGCACCGCGCGCATGGGAGACGACCCCAAGGCCTCGGTCACCGACCGCTTCTGCCGCCTGCACGACGTGCCCAACGTCTACCTGGCCGACGCCGCGCCCTTCGTCTCCGGCGGCACGCAGAACACCACCTGGTCGATCCTCGCCATGTGCTGGCGCACGATGGACCACCTGAAGGAAGAGCTGCGGACCAGGACCTGATTCCTCCGCGTCTGCTCAGGGACGCTGGACGTGCGGCTGCAGGACTGGCAGAGATGATTCCCTGGGTGATCGTCGACGCGGAGACCGGGCCGGGCGGCATCCGCCTGGAGCTCACCCGCAGGGGCACCGAGTGGGAGGTGCGCGCCGACCGCGCCACCCTCATGTCCAACCGGGCGCACGGCTCCGAGGACGCGCTGCCGCGACTGGCGCTGCGTGAGGTGCCCCGTGCCTCCCGCATCCTGCTGGGTGGGCTCGGCCTCGGGTACTCGCTGCGGGCGACGCTCGACCTGCTGCCGCCCGACGGGGAGGTCGTGCAGGCGGAGATGTCGCCCGCGGTCGTGCGCTGGAACCGCTCGCACGTCGCGGAGCTGGCGGGCCGGCCGCTCGACGACCC
>JAICEW010000451.1 GCA_025923995.1 Vicinamibacteria bacterium
CACCAGAAGATCATCGAGGAGGCGCCGTCGCCCACGGTGAGCGAGAAGCTCAGGCAGCGCATGGGCCGCACCGCCGTCGAGGCCGCGCGCGCCGTGCAGTACGTGAACGCGGGCACCGTCGAGTTCCTGCTCGACTCCTCGGGCAACTACTACTTCATGGAGATGAACACCCGCATCCAGGTCGAGCACGGCGTGACCGAGCTGGTGACCGGGCGCGACCTGGTGAAGGAGCAGATCCTGATCGCCCAGGGCGAGCCGCTGTCGTTCTCGCAGAAGGACCTGACCTGGCAGGGCCACGCGCTCGAGTGCCGCATCAACGCCGAGGACCCTGTCACGTTCGTGCCGTCGCCGGGCACCATCCGCCACGTGAACTTCCCGGGGGGCCCCGGCGTGCGCATCGACACCTTCATCCACGAGAACTGCGAGATCTCGCCGTACTACGACAGCATGGTGGCGAAACTGATGACGTACGGCCGCGACCGCGCGGAGTCGATCGCGCGCATGCGCCGGTGCCTGGACGTGATGGTCGTGGAGGGGATCAAGACGAACATCGCGCTGCACCGGAAGATCATGGACGACCCCGACTTCATCGCCGGGCGGCTGACCACGCGCTTCATGGACCGCTTCCAGGCCGCGCCCAGGACCGTCACCGCCCCGGCCTGACGCCGTGGCGCTCCTCCCGCGCGGCCCGTTCCTCTACGCGATCCTGGACGTCGACCGGCTGGGCGAGCGTGCGCCAGGACCTTCGGCCGAGGCGCTCGCGCGCGGGGGCGCCGCGATCGTGCAGCTGCGCGCCAAGGGCGTGTCCGACCGCCGGCTCTACTCCCTCGCCGAGGAGACGCGCGACGGCGCGCGGCGCGGCGGGGCGCTCTTCGTCGTGAACGACCGCCCCGACGTCGCGCTCATGCTCGGCGCCGACGGCGTCCACCTCGGGCAGGACGACCTGCCTCCCTCGGCCGCGCGGCGACTGCTCGGGCCGGAGGTGATCGTCGGCTTCTCGACGCACTCGCTCGATCAGCTGGAGCTGTCCCTGCGCCTGCCGATCGACTACGTGGCGGTCGGCCCCGTCTACAGGACCGCGACCAAGACGGACGCCGAGCCTGTCGTCGGGCTGGACCTGGTGCGACGTGCGCGCGCGCTCGCCGACCGGCCGCTGGTCGCGATCGGGGGCATCGATCGCCAGCGCGCGCCGGAGGTGGCCGCGGCGGGCGCCGACGGCCTCGCCGTGATCGCGGCGCTGATGGACGAGCCCGACCTGGAGTCGGCGGCGCGCGCCTTCGTCTCCGGAATGCGCTCGTGACGGCCGGCCAGCCCTGGGGCTCCCTCGCCGCGCTCGTGGTGTTCGTGCTGATCCTGGCCCCCCCGGGATACTGGCTCCTGCGGCGCCTGGACGGCGCTCCGCCGCGCGCGCGCGACCTGGGGTTGGCGCTGGGCCTCGGGTTCGCGGCCGTGGTGCCCCTCTTCTGGCTCGAGCGCATCCTGGGCGCGCCTGTCCTCGTGCTGCCGGCAGCCGTGCTCTCGTCCCTGGCGCTGCGGCGCGAGTGGCCGCAGTGGTTGGACGTCTCCCTGCCGTCGCTCCTCGCGATCCCCGGCCTGCTGGGGTTGCTCGCGGCCTGGGTGAACGCCGACGACGTACGGTGGGTCCACGGCGCGGCCACCGTCCGGCAGGGGTTCGAGATGGCGGACCGTGCGTTCTACGCGCTCGTGGCACAGGAGGTCCAGCGCGACCCCTGGTTGCCGCTCCAGAACCCGTTCTACTCGGGCGTGACCTTCGCCTACAGCGTCTTCCCGCCGCTCGCGGGGCTCCTGCTGCGCGTCTACGGCGGCCTCGACCTGCTCTCGGTGTTCCAGGTGCACCTCGCGGTCGTGTCCTTCGTCTTCATCGGACTGGCGGTCGACCGCCTGCTGCTGGAGTGGGGCATCACCTCGCTGGCGCCGCGTGCGCTGACGTCGTTGCTCTGCGTGCTCGGGGGCGACCTCTCGTTCCTGTTCCCTCCCGAGGGCGTGCGCGGCGCCGAGCGGGCGGCGCCCTTCCTCGCGTTCGTGTCCTTCTCCGCGGAGAGCCTGTACTACAACCCCTGGATGATCGCGCTGCCGCTGGTCGCGGTCGCGCTCGTCCTGGGCACCCGCTGGCTGCGTGAGGGCGGCCGGGGACGCCTGCTGCTCGCGGCCTGGATGCTCTCGGCGCTGTGGCAGGCGAAGGTGTTCGCGTGCCTGCCGCTGCTGCTCGGTGCGTTCGCGGCCGGGGCCCTGCGGCGCGACCGCCGCCTGGCGCTGCTCGGCGCGGCCGCGGCGGGGCTGGCGATACCGTGGGCGGTGCTCAGCACGTCGGGCGGCGACCCGCTCTCGCCGCAGCCCCTCCGGTACGGACTGTTGTATCCCGTGGCCCAGTCGCTCGCCGTGCACCCGTCGTGGGAGGCCCTGCGTGCCTGGACCGCTCCCGAGAGCGGAGCGCCCGCGCGGTGGGCCGCGATCGGCCTGGCGACGCTGCTCGTGCTGCTGGGCGGCCTGGGGGTGCGTGTGGTCGGCGCGGCGGTGTTGGCGCGGCGCGTGCGGGCCGACACGAGCGGGGCGTGGTCCTGGCTGGGGGCCTCGCTGCTGCTGGCGCTCGCCCTCGGCCTCCTCGTCGTCGGGGACCCGCTCCCACTCAACGGCGCCCAGTTCCTGATGCTGCCCCAGCTGCTGCTCTGGGCCACCACCGGGCCGTGGCTGGCCGCGGCCTTCACGGGTCCTCCGCTGCGCCGGCTGGCCGCGGCGATCCTGCTCCTGGCGTCGTTCGCGAGCCCGGCGATCTACCTGGCCCGCAAGGCGTGGCCGGAGCGCTTCACCCGCGCTGGAGCCGTGGACCTTATGCGCTTCACCATTCCGCCCGAGTCGGTGGCCGCCGCACGCTGGCTGGCCGCGCGGCCGGGCCCTGGGGCCGATCTCGTCGCCGACTGGCGAGGCCGCGCCGACGCCGCCGGCGGCCAGCCCGCCCCGTACCTGGCGGTGCTGTCGGAGCGGCGGCTGCTCGCGCACGGCGAGGACTTCGCGGTCTCGCATGCCCTCGGTGCGGAACGCAGGCGGATGGTGGCGGAGGTCTTCGACACGACCGACGCGTCGCGCGCGGAATCGCTGCTGGACGCACTGGGCGCGGACTGGCTCTGGGTGGACACCAGTCGCCCGCTGCGCTACGAGTCGCCGCGCCTGCCCGTGCGCATCCGCTCCGGTGGCGTCGAGCTGCGCGAGTTCGTGCCCGCACCCGTGCCTTGAGCCGGCTCGGGTGTAACATCGCCGGCCATGCCGAGGATCCGAGGATGACGGCGACAGCGCGCAAGCTGGACGGCGCCGCCACTGCGCGCGCGATCCGCGAGGAGCTGAGGGACGAGGCGGCCGCGCTGGCGCGCGACGGACGGCGGCCCGGCCTGGGCGTCCTGCTCGTGGGAGACGATCCGGCCTCCGCCGTGTACGTGAAGAGCAAGACGCGCGCCTGCGACGAGCTCGGCCTCTTCCACGAGACGCACCACCTGCCCGCGACCGCCGCCACCGCGGAGGTGCTGGCTCGGGTCGAGGAGTACAACCGTCGGCGCGACGTGCACGGCATCCTCGTCCAGCTGCCGCTGCCGTCGCAGGTGGACACCGAGAAGGTGCTGCGCGCCGTCGACCCGGCCAAGGACGTGGACGGCTTCCACCCGGAGAACGTCGGCCTCCTCGTCCAGAAGCGTCCCCGGTTCGTGGCCTGCACGCCCGCCGGCATCATGGAGCTGCTGAGGCGCGAGGGCGTCGAGCTGGCGGGACGGCGGGCGGTGGTGGTCGGCCGCAGCGACATCGTGGGCAAGCCGATGGCGCTGCTGCTCATGCATGCCGACGCCACCGTCACCGTGTGCCATTCGCGCACGCGTGACCTGGCGGCGGTCACGCGCGAGGCGGACGTGCTCGTCGCCGCCATCGGGCGCGCGGGGCTGATCCGCGGCGAACACGTGAAGCCGGGCGCGGTCGTCGTCGACGTGGGCATGAACCGCGTGGAGGACCCCGCCGCCGCGCGCGACCTGGTGGAGCCGGAACGGCTCGTGGACCTGGAGAAGAAGGGCTACGTGCTCACGGGCGACGTCCACGCGCCGTCGGTGGCACCGGTCGCGGGCGCGCTCACGCCGGTTCCGGGCGGAGTCGGGCCCCTGACCATCGCCCTCCTGATGAAGAACACGGTACGGGCCGCCGCCGAGGCCTGATCCCCGGCATGCTGCGCGTCGGCCTCACCGGCGGCATCGCGTGCGGCAAGAGCTACGTGCGGCGCCGCCTGCAGGACGCGGGCCTCGCCACGCTGGACCTGGACGTGGTCGGGCACGAGGTGATGGCCCCCGGCGGCGCCGCCTACGAAGGCGTGCTGGCCGAGTTCGGGACCGGCGTCCGCGCAGCCGACGGGTCGATCGACCGGTCGGCTCTGGGCGCACGTGTCTTCGCCGAGCCCGCGGCGCGCGCGCGCCTGAACGCGCTCGTGCACCCGCGCATCCGCGAGGAGGAGGAGCGGCGCGCCGCGGCCCTGGCGGCCAAGGGCGCGACGATGCTGGTCACGGACGC
>JAICEW010000452.1 GCA_025923995.1 Vicinamibacteria bacterium
CATCGAGGTGGAGGACCTGCGCCGGAAGGCGGACGCGCACGCCAAGGACCTGGGCGCGCTCATGGTCACGTACCCGTCCACCCACGGCGTCTTCGAGGAGTCGATCGAGGAGGTCTGCCGCATCGTCCACTCGCACGGCGGCCAGGTCTACATGGACGGCGCGAACATGAACGCGCAGGTGGGGCTGACGCGGCCGGCGGACATCGGCGCGGACGTCTGCCACCTCAACCTGCACAAGACGTTCTGCATCCCGCACGGGGGCGGCGGGCCCGGGATGGGCCCGATCGGTGTGGCCGCGCACCTGGCGCCCTTCCTGCCGGGCCATCCGTTCGTTGCCGCCGCGACCGAGGGCGCGAACGCGGGGGGCGCCGTCTCCGCGGCACCTTACGGCAGCCCGTCGATCCTGGTCATCCCGTGGATGTACATCGCGATGATGGGTGGCGAAGGGCTCACGGACGCGACGCGCGTCGCGATCCTCAACGCGAACTACATGGCGCGGCGCCTGTCGGAGCACTACGAGGTCCTCTACACGGGCACGCGGGGCCGGGTCGCGCACGAGTTCATCCTGGACCTGCGTCCGTTCAAGGCCGCCGGCATCGAGGCGGAGGACGTGGCGAAGCGGCTCATGGACTTCGGGTTCCACGCGCCGACCATGTCCTTCCCTGTCGCGGGCACGCTGATGATCGAGCCCACCGAGAGCGAGCCGCTCGCCGAGCTGGACCGGCTGTGCGACGCGCTCATCGCCATCCGCGAGGAGATCCGCGCGGTCGAGGACGGCCGCATCGACCGGGCCGACAACCCCTTGAAGCGCGCGCCGCACACGGTCGCCGCGGTCACCGCGTCCGAATGGGGACGCGCCTACACGCGCGAGCAGGCCGCCTACCCCGCGCCGTGGCTGCGCGAGCACAAGGTCTGGCCGGCGGTCGCGCGCATCGACAACGCGTACGGGGACCGGAACCTGTTCTGCACGTGCCCTCCGCTCGAAGCGTAGCCCCGTCGTAGCGGTTCGAGCCCCCGTTGCCGTACCATCGAACCGTGAGCCTGCGCCGCTCCCTGCTCGTCGCGGCCGTGCCCGTGCTGGCGCTCGCGTCGTCCGCACGGACGTCCTCGGTGCGTCCGGTCGAGGAGTGGACGGGACGCTTCACCGCGCTCCTGGAGGCGGGGGACGGCGTCGCGCTCGACCGCGAGCTGGACGCGATCCGGATGGAGCGTCCGGACCTCTTCGACCGCTTCTGGCTCGCCCACCTGCAGGGCCGCGCCCGTCTCCTGAAGCGCGACCACGCGGGCGCGCGGGCCGCCTGGAGCCCGCTCGCCGTCCCCGGCCATCCCCTGCGCGACCTGGCGCTGCACTACCTGGCGCGCACGGCGGAGGTGGAAGGGCGCGTCGCGGACGCGGGGCGGTACCGGGACGAGCTGATCGGGCTCGGCGGGCCCCGGCGGTCCGACGCGGTGGCCGAGCAGGCCGCGCTGCTGGCGGCGCGCAAGGACGCCGACGGGCTGTCGGCGCTCGCCGCGCGCGCCGACGCGCAGGCGCCGCGCTCGCTCCGGCGGCGCATGGACGCGGACCTGGTGTCCCTCTGGCTGGCGCGAGGCGACACCGCGCGTGCGGTCGCGGCCGGCTCGGATCTGCTGCGCGGGTCCACGGGGGACGATCCGGCCGACCGCGTGAGCCAGGCCCTCGACCGTCCGGAGCTGCTGGCGATGCTCGACGCGGAGAGCCGCGTGCGCGTGGCGGAGGCGGCGCGCGTGCACAGGCGCTTCGCGCGCGCCATCGCGCTGCTGCGCATGGGCCTCGCCGAGCTGCCCCAGAAGCGCGACGACCTGATGTTCTCGATCGGCCGCGCGCACTACGTCGACGAGGACTACGCCGCGGCCGAGCGCGCGTACCTGGACGGCGCCACGACCGCGGACGCCGAGGCGCGGGCGCGCTTCCTGTACCACGCCGCGCGGTCGGCCCAGCTGCGCGGGGACGACAAGCAGGCCGAGAAGCTGCTGCTGCGCGCGCTGGCGGATGCGCCTCGGCCGAAGGCACGCACCGCGCGCTCGCGACGGTCGGCCCGCCCGCCCGCGGAAGCCTCCCGTGGGTGCCTGGTCCGCCTGCAGCTGGTGCGCCTGCTCACGAGCCAGCAGCGCTTCGGCGCCGCCGAGCCGCACCTCGTGGCCCTGCGCGGCGCGCGCTGCCCGGCGGAGGCAGGGGAGGCGGCGGTCGCGTACGCATCGGCCGCG
Source organism: Vicinamibacteria bacterium (assembly GCA_025923995.1). GTDB lineage: Bacteria > Acidobacteriota > Vicinamibacteria > Fen-336 > Fen-336 > JAICEW01. Next base: position 2,227 of record JAICEW010000452.1, read on the forward strand.
GTCGTGCACGGTCGACCCACGGCGGCGCGGACCGAGCTGACGCGCACTCCGGCCAGGGGCGCGTCGGAGGCGGAAGGCGACTACTGGGCCGCGCGGGCCCTGGAGACGATCGATCCCGACCGCGCGCTGGAAGCGCACCTGGCGCTGCTGCGCCCGGCCACCGTCTCGCCCTTCGCGCGCTTCGCGCAGGCCCGGCTGGAGGGGCCGCTCGCGAAGCGCGCGCGGGATCGCGCCGCGCGCCTGCCGCTGGAGGCGGACGCGGCCCGCGCCCGCGGCGACCTCGATGCCGCGCGCCGGCTGCTGACCGACGCCGCGCTGCTGGCGCCGGTCGCCGACGTCGCGGCCGCGCAGGAGCGCCTGCGGGGCCTGTACCGCGAGCTGCCGGGCTATGCCGGGGGCCTGGGCCTGCAGCCGCTGCCCCTGCCGCGCCTGTCGACGGGCGCGGCGGCGCCCGTCACGCGCACGGACGTGCTGCTGGCGCTGGGCCTCTTCGACGACGCGGCCGACCAGGTGGGCGAGCGCTACGCCGGCTCGTCGCCGGAGATGGCGCTCACGCGCGCCACGCTCCTGCAGCGGGGCGGGCGGGCACGCGCGTCGATCCGGGCCGCCGAAGGCATCGTGTCGGGCCTGCCGGCGGAGTTCCTGCCGGAGCTGCTGCCCGGGCAGGTGCGCGACCTGCTCTACCCGCGCCACTACCTGGCGCTCATCCAGGAGGACGCGCTGCGCTTCGGGGCGGACCCGCTGCTGGTGCTCGCGATCATGCGCGAGGAGTCGCGCTTCGACACGCGCGCCCGGTCGGCCGCGGCCGCGCGCGGGCTGCTGCAGATCGTCCTCACCACGGCGCGCGCGGTGGGGCGCGACCTGGGCCTGCCCGAGTTCGAGGGCGAGGACCTCTACGACCCCGCGCTCGTGATCCCGCTGGGCTCGAAGTACCTGGCGGACCTGCAGCGCGACTTCGGCGGCAACCTGATGAAGGCGGCCGCGGCGTACAACGCCGGTCCGCGCCAGGCCCGCCTGTGGTCGCGCCTGGCGCCGGGCACCGCGGACGACGCGTTCTTCGCGAGCATCTCGTTCGCGGAGACGCGCCGCTACGTCGCGCAGGTGCTGTCGAGCTACGACCGCTACCGCGCCCTCACGCCACGCTCCACCAGCCACACCGGCAGCAACGGGACCGCGGGCGGCGCCGCGCGTGCGCGCTGAGACCGTCCGGGAAGCGCTGCTTCCCGGGGCCGGCCTGGTCCTGACCCTCGCGTACGGCTCGTTCGTCGCCTGGGTCTACGCCACGCGTCCGCAGTCGTTCGCGGAGGTCACGACGATGGCCCAGGTCGCGGCCGGCGTGTACCGCGTCGACGACGCGCGCTTCGCGTCGGGCCTGGAGCTCTTCCGGCGCGACGCGTTCCCGGCCGCGCGCGACGAGTGGGCGCGCGCCGATCCGGCCCAACGGGATGCGCGCACGCAGTTCTACGTCGCGTACTCGTTCTACCGCCAGGGGTGGGGCCGGTTCCATCACGACGACGCGCTCTACCGGCAGGGCCTGGCCGCGGCGGAGCGGGCGCAGCAGGCGTCGGCCGAAGCACCGTGGACGAGCGACGACCCCAACCTGCTGATCCGCACGCCGTCGGAGCTCAAGGCGGAGATCGAGCGCGGGCTGCGCACCGAGCTGGAGGACTTCAACCCGCTGCGGCTGATGGAGCCGCGCAAGTGAGCGCGTCTCCGGCCACGCGCCGGGCGGTGGTGCGCTTCCTGGTGCTCCCGGTCGCGCTGCTGACGGTCGTGCTCCTGGGCGGGATGCGCGTGCGCGCGACCGACCAGGCGCTCCTGTTCCTGCCGCCGTCGCTCGTGACGCTCTGCCTGGCCGCGCTGGCCATGGCGCTCTTCCTGCGCGCGGGCCTGGTGCGGGGCTCGTCCTGGGTCTCGGCCGAGCTGCCCCTGCTGGTCAGCGCGCAGCACGCGCTGACACTGGCGGCGCTGTTCTTCGCGACCGCACAGGCGATCAACTCGGTGCTGCCCGAAGCGGGGCTGCTGCACTGGGTGTTCGTGCTGTGCTTCTTCTGGACGCTGTGGCAGGACCAGTTCCAGCCGTGGGCGGTCGCCCGGCTGCTGCGGAGCCTGGCGGTGCTGTTCGCGACCGCGTTCCTGCTCAAGCACGTGCTCCTGGGCGCGCTGTACGGCGGGCCCAACCCCGCGCTGTCGCGGCGCATCCTGAACGCGCTGCTGGAAGGGGTCACGCTGGGCTCGCTCGACGCGCCCGGCTTCGCGCCGACCACGGGGTACGTGTCGTTCGCGACCGTCGCGCTGTACGTGGGCGCGCTGGCGATGATCCG
>JAICEW010000453.1 GCA_025923995.1 Vicinamibacteria bacterium
ACGCCCGCCCGCCGCGAGGACCTGACCGCCCTGCTGGCGCGGCTGCGGCGCGACGACGCGGGCGCGGTGCGCGGCGAGGAGAGCGCCGAGACGCGCCAGCAGCTGGCGGCGCTGGGCTACGCGGCCGCCTCGTCCGCGCCGATCAAGAGGCACTACACGGAGCAGGACGATCCCAAGCGGCTGGTGGGGCTGGACCGCCTGATGCAGGACGTCGTCGCGCGTCATCGCACGGGCGACCTGCACGGTGCGCTCGCGGTCTGCGAGCAGGTCGTGTCCAGCCGGCCGGACATGACGGCGGGCCTGCTGCAGATGGCGCTGCTCCAGCGCAAGCTGGGCCGTCTCCCGCAGGCGGTGGCCGCGCTGCGGCGCGCGTTCGAAGTGAACCCGGACGACGTCGGCACCGTCGTGCTGCTCGCGTCGTACCTCAACGAAGCGGGTGGCGCCCGTGAGGCGGCCGACCTGCTCGCCCCCTACGCGGCCCGACCCGAGCCCGCCCTCGACGTGCTCAGCACGCGCGGGGCGTCTCTCGCGCAGCTGGGACGCACGCGCGAGGCCGCGGACACGTTCCGGCGCGCGCAGGAGACGGACCCCTCGAACCCCATGACGTCGGTGCACCTGGCGACCGTGTACCTCTCGGCCGGCCAGACGTCGGAGGCCAGGAAGTCGCTGGAGGCCGCGCTCGCGCAGAACCCCGCGCTCGCGGTGGCCCATCGCACGCTGGGGCTCATCGCGGCGCGCGAAGGGCACGACCAGGAGGCCGAAGGGCGGTTGCGTCGCGCGCTGGAGCTCGACCCGGCCGAGCACGACGCGCTGCTCAACCTCGGCCTGATCCTGCGCCGCCACGGCCGCGACGCCGAGGCGCGGCCGCTCCTCGAACGCTTCGTGGCGGAAGCGCCCCAGCCCCTGTACGCCGCGCAGGTGGCGCGGCTGCGCACGCTGCTGGCCCGCCCCGATCCTCCCGCCCGGCCTCGCGGCGCGACGTCGGCCGCTTCCGCCGCCAGCGGGTCCTGAGGTCACCATGATCGCGACCCTGGTCGCCGCCTGGTGCGCGGCCGCGCCGCCGGCGCATGCCCCCTACGAAGTGCAGCCGGTCGTCCCTGGCGTGCACGTGGTGATGCGCAGGGAGCCGCCCGGGCTGTGGTTCGACTCCAACAGCGTCTTCATCGTCGGCGCCCGCGACGTCGTCGTGGTCGACACGAACGTCAGCCCGGAGTCGGCCCGCGCTTCGCTGGCGGAGCTGCGGCGCATCACCGACAAGCCCGTCCGCTACGTCGTGAACACGCATTGGCACGACGACCACCTGGCCGGCAACCAGGTCTATCGCGACGCGTTCCCCGGCGTGCAGTTCGTGGGGCACGTGCGCACGCGCGAGGAGCTGTCGACCACCGGCGCGGAGAACCGCAAGCAGGCCCAGGAGGCGGGTCCAGGGTTCGCGAAGGCGCTGCGCAAGCGCGTCGAGGACGGCCGGAGCCTGGCCGGGGCGCCGATCACGGACGAGGAGCGTGCCGCCTACCTGAGCGACGCGCGGCTCGTCGAGCGCTACGTGGGCGACCTGCCCGGGCTCGAGGTCGTGTTCCCGACCGTCGAGGTCGCCGAGCGCCTCGTGATCGACGACGGCTCACGCACGATCGAGGTCCTGCATCTGGGCCGCGGGCACACGGGAGCGGACCTGGTCGTCCACCTGCCGAAGGAGCGCGTCGCGATCGTGGGCGATCTCGTGTCCTGGCCGGTCCCGCTGGTGGGGACGACGTCGCATCCGGCGGACTTCGCCTCGACGCTCCAGCGTCTCCTTGGGCTGGAGGCGTCCGTCATCGTGCCGGGGCACGGGCCCGTGCAGCGGGACGACGCGTACGTGCGTCTCGTGGCGCGGCTGCTGGCCACGATCCGGGACCAGACGGCCGCGGCCATCGCCAGGGGCGAGACGCTCGAGCAGGCCCGCAAGAGCGTCGACCTGTCCGAGCTCCGCAAGGCGATCGCGGGCGACTCCGCGCTGCGCCAGTTCGCGTTCGACAACTACGTGGCGGGTCCGGGCATCGCGGTGGCGCATCGCGAGGCGCAGCGCAAGGACTAGCGTCACGTGCGATCGCGCGCGACTAGCTGGTCTTGCGGTAGATCGAGATGTGGTAGCCGTCGGGGTCGTCGAGGGAGATCGACTGCATCTTCATCTCGGGGCTCTCGGTGGGGCCGTCGGTCAGGACGCCGCCCGCGCGCTTGATGCGCTCGGCGAGGGCGTTGATGTCCTGCACGGTCTCGCAGTACAGCCGGAACCCGACGCCCTTGACCCGGTCGCGCCCCTTGGACCAGTCGTCCTGGGAGAAGCCGAGCTGGCAGGCGCCCGCCTTCAGCGTGATGCCCTTGAGGACGCCGCCGACCTCCCAGCGCTCGCCCGGGAAGAAGCCGAGGACCTTCGTGTAGAAGTCGATGCTCTTCTGCAGGTCGTTGACGGTCAGGCTGGGCTCGTAGGCGCGCAGGCGCAGGGTCTGCGGATCGTGGCGCCTCTTGTCCAGGCCGGTCGCGAACATCGGCCGGGCCGGGGCCGCGGGCCGCGGAGCGGGGCGCGCCGGACGCGCTGCCGGCTTGCGGGCGGGCTTGGTCTTGCGTGCCGAACGAGCCGGCGCGGTCTTGCGTGCCGGCCTCTTGGCGGCCCGTGCGGAGCGGCTCGGCTTGCGAGTGGCCATTCGTCCTCCCTGTGGCCGTAACCTAGCACAAGGCGAGGAGCCGATCAGGCGACGAGGACGAACCGGCCGAGGGCCATGCCGAGGGCGAACGCGGCCCCGCCATGGAACGTGGCCAGCGAGCCCGTCGCGCGCCCCTGGCCGCGCCGGAACGAGCCCCATTCCCGCATGGCCAGGCCGCTGGCGAGGGGGCCGGCGACCAGGCTGAGCCCGGGCATCCGCGGCCGGGGCAGCAGCCGTTCGGACAGCGCCACCCCTGAGAGCAGACCGAGGAGCGCGCCCACCACGAACCACGCGAACGCGTCGAACAGCGCATTCCCCACGGCCGTATCCAGGGAACCGAACGCGGCCTTGGCGACCTCGAGGATCCCTTCGCCCAGGATCTCGAACAGGATCTCGAAGAGGAACGCGAACAGCTCGTCCATCGCCTCCTCCCGCGAAGGGCGCGACGCTTTGGGAGACGTACGTCGCATCACCGATCCGCGTTCCCGCAATCGGACGTGGCTTGCGGGCCGCACGCACGGGGGGTAGCGTGTCGGCGGATGGAACTGCTGCTGTGGCGCTGGAGCACGGCGGTCCAGCTCTCGTCTCTCGTCACCATCGCCCTCTTCTTCTTCGCCCTGCAGCGCTCCGTGCGCCTCGACGAGGTCCGGTCGTGGGCGCGGGCCTGGACCTGCAACCTGGCCGCGCTGACCGTGACCCTCGCGTACTGGTACCTGCGGCCGGGGCCGGCGCTGTTCGCGCCGACGCGCGTGGCGTACGGGGTCGCCAAGGTGGCGTTCGTGTGGCTCCTGCTCGAGGGCGCGTGGTCGCTCAAGCACCCCGGCGCGCGGCTCGTCCCGCGGCGCGTCGCCGTGATCGCCCTGGCCGTCTACGGCGCGTTCGTGGGCCTGGCCCTCTCCACGATCGAGCGGCTGGGCCTCGCGCAGCACACGGCGATGGGCCTGCTCCTGCTGACCGGCGTGGTCCTGCTCGAGCGTGCGCCGCGGCGTCCCGGGCTGGTCTGGCTCTCCGCGGGCCTGCTCATCCGCGCGCTCCTGTGCCTCGCGGAAGCGGGCGCATACGCGCTGCAGATCGTGGCGCCCGACTCCCCCGGCGCCGGGCCCGCGGGGTGGTTCCTGGCCGCCTCCTCCTCGTTCGACAGCGGGGCCGAGTGGCTGGTCGCGCTGGGCTGCGTGATCGCCGTGTCGGAGCGCGTGCAGCGCGAGCTGCGCCAGGCCAACGAGGGGCTGCTGGCCGCGCAGGAGGACCTGCGGCGGCTGGCCGACCGCGACCCGCTCACCGCGCTCGCCAACCGGCGCCACCTGCCCGAGGCGCTGCGCGCGGTGCAGCCGCAAGGCGCGCTGCTGCTCTTCTTCGACCTCGACGACTTCAAGGAGATCAACGACCGCTACGGCCACCACGTGGGCGACGAGTGCCTCAAGCGCTTCGCCTCCGCGCTCCGTGAGTGCTTCCGGCCGGGGGACACGCTCGTGCGCTACGCGGGCGACGAGTTCCTGGTGGTGGCGGCGGGGCTCGACGAGGCGTCCGCACGGGAGCGTGTGGAGCACGTGCGCGAGCGCCTGCGCTTCGGGATCGGCGGGGGCCCCCGGATCCTCTTCTCGGTCGGACTCGCTGCGCTCCCGCCCGGCGGCCATCCCGAGGATGCGCTGCGTGCCGCCGACGAGTCGATGTACGCCGCCAAGGCCGAGCGGCCGGCGCGCCGGTCGGCCGGGGGGCAGCCCCGATAGTTGGGGGCCCAGGTTGGCGGGTCAGCGGGCTCCCGAGTACACTCCTCGCCAGTCATGCACGCGCTCATCTGCTCCGAAGGCGACCTCCTCGAAGAGCTGGCTCCCACGGTCCTGGGCCGCGGGGGCT
>JAICEW010000454.1 GCA_025923995.1 Vicinamibacteria bacterium
CTGCTGCACATGACCTACAACGCGGTCGTCGTCTGGGGGACGCCCTAGCTCTTCGGCTTCTCGGGCGTCTTGGGCGGCTCTTCCTTCTTGACCTCGGGCATCTTGAAGCGCGCGTCGTCCAGCGTCGGGTTGACCTCGATCTTGTCGATCACGATCTTCTGGCGCTGGGGCACGCCCTTGGGCCCGCCCTCGACCGAGTGCGGGTACATGACGCCGCCGACCTCCTTGTAGTCGCCCAGCGACTGCTCGGACTCCACCTCGCTGCCGCGGATGGTGCGCTTGCCCTCGCCCTTGATCTCGAGGTTGGCGTCGGCGTCGATCCAGATCGTGCGTACGCTGCCGTTCTTGAGCGTCACCTTGAGCTTGTAGGCGTCCGAGCCCTCGATCGGCTCCTTGCCCAGGAACTCGACCGTGTGGCCCTTGGCCTTGTAGTCCACGAGGGGCCCGTCGATGTCGGCCTGCTCCTCGGCGTCCTTCACCGCCTCCGGCGGCATGGGCTCGGGGTCCTTGCGCCCGCCGAACGGCATCAGCGCCCAGCCGTTCTTGCCGTCGAAGGCCTGGACGCCCGTCATGCCCTGGAACGTGAACTCCATGCGCATCTGGTTGCCGCGCTTGAGCTCCAGCACGACGGGAGCTTCGAGGCCGGGGCCCATCGTCATCTTCCCGGTCATGCGCACCGACTGCACGACCTTGAGCTTGTCCATGCCTCCGCGCGCCTGGACGTTCTTGGCGATGATCTCGTCGACGGTCTGGGCTGCGACGGGCGAGGCCAGGGCGGCCAGGGCGGCCAGGGACAGCAGACGGCGCATGGACGTCCTCCTTGGTTGGGACAAGGATCGCTTGTACACCCTTCGCAACGCGATCGCAATCACGGCGGCCGCGTCCGGTCGGGGCGCTAGCTGAAGCGGACGCTGACGAGCTTGCTGACCCCCGGCTCCTCCATGGTGACGCCGTAGAGCTGGTCCGCGATCTCCATGGTCTTGCGCGAGTGGGTGATCAGCACGATCTGCGTCTGCGACTTCAGGTTCTCCAGCAGGCGCACGAACCGGCCGATGTTGGCGTCGTCGAGCGGCGCGTCCACCTCGTCCAGGATGCAGAACGGGGAGGGCTTGTACTGGAAGATCGCGAACAGCAGCGAGATCGCGGTCAGCGCCTTCTCGCCGCCCGAGAGCAGCATCACGTTCTGCAGCCGCTTGCCCGGCGGCTGCGCCATCACGTCGATGCCGCTCTCCAGCACGTCCTCCTCGTCCAGCAGCGACAGCCCGGCGGTGCCGCCGCCGAAGAGCTGCGTGAACACGACGCCGAAGTGCTGGTTGATGACCTGGAAGGCCTCCCGGAAGCGCTCGCGTGAGGCGCGGTCGATCTTCTTGATGGCCTGGTCCAGCTCCGCGATCGAATCCAGCAGGTCCTGCCGCTGCGCGACGAGGAACTGGTGGCGGTCGTCGAGCTCCTGCGCCTGCTCGACGGCGAGGATGTTCACCGGTCCCATGCGATCCAGCCTCTCGCGCATCTCCTGCACCGTCTGCAGCAGCGACTCGAGGTCGCGGCCCAGGTCGTCCTCGGTGAGTCCGCCCGCGGCTTCGGCCGCCGCCACGCCGACGGCCTGGTGGCACTCGCGCGCCAGGTGGTCGAGGTCCGAGTCCGTCCGCGCTCGCGACACCTCGAGCTCGCTGACGGCGTCGCGCAGCATCTCGCGCTCGCGCCGGCGCTCCTTGAGGGCCAGCTCGCGGCTCGCGAGCTCGTTGCGCAGGTCGGCCACGCGGGCGTCGGCCAGGACCAGCTGCCCGTTGACCTGGTCGCGCTCGGTGAGCGCGTCCGCCAGCAGGCGCTCGGCCTCGCCCCGCTCGCCGGCCAGATCCTGGTGGCGCTGGTCCATCTCCTGCGCGCGGGACTGCGCGGCGGCGATGCGCTCGAGCAGGTCCTGGTGGTCGCGCAGCAGGCGCGCGCAGTCGGCCTCCGCCGCCGCCAGCCGCTCACGCAGCGTGGCCAGCTGGGTGCGCGCCTCGGACCAGGCCGTCTGCGCGGCCTCGGACTCGGCCCGCGCCTGCGCCACCTGCAGGCCCAGCTCGCCCAGGTGCTCGCTGCCGCGGGTGCGCTCGTCCTCGGCGGCGATCAGCGCCTGCTCGATCTCGGCCAGCCGGACCGCGGCGGCGCCACGCTCCTCCTCCGCCTGCGCGCGCTCCGCCTCCAGCACCGCCGCCTTGCGGTCGGTGCGCGTCCGCTCCTCCGCGGCCACCGTGCGGTCGTGGTCGACCGCGACCAGCTCCTTCTCCGAGCCGTGGATGCGCTCGGCCAGCGCCTCCGCCTCGGACGTGGCGGCGTCCGCGCGCGCGCGCTCGTCCGTCATCCGCGCACGCGATGCGGCCAGCAGCACCTCGAGCTCTTGGAGGCGCGTCGCCAGCTCGCGCACCTCGCGCCGCGGCGCCAGCAGCCCCTTGACCCCGCGGCCGCCCTCGACCATGGAGCCGCGGACCGTCTCGCCCGCCAGCGTGACCGCGGGCATCGCCGGGTGGCGCTGCAGCACCTCGAGGGCGTCCTCGAGCGTCTCGAAGACGAACCCGTTCGGCATCGCGGCGCGGATGCGGTCGGCGTGGGGCCCGGTCACGCGGTAGAAGTCCGACAGCAGTCCCTTGACCTTGCCCTCGCTCCTCGCCGCCTCGCGCAGGCAGGTGTTCTCGACGCTCGTCCGCGCGGAGCCCAGCGGCAGGAACGTGCCGCGGCCGGCGCCGGAGGACTCGAGGTAGCGCACGCCGCGCAGGAGCTGGCCGGTGTCGGGCACCAGCACCGCCTGCAGGCGGTCGCCCATGAACGCCTCGACCGCACGCTCGTACGCCGAGTCGGTCTCGACGCTGTCGGCCACGACGCCGAGCACGTCCAGCCCCTCGGGCTGTGCGAGCAGCGCGCGCACGCCCTCGTCGAACGCGGAGTGCGTCGCCACCATCTCCTCGAGCGACGCCTGGCGTCCGCGCAGCGCGTCGCGCTCGCTCTGCTGCGCGTCGGCCTCGCGCTGGAGGGTCTCCGCCTGCGCCTGGGCCTCGGCCGCGCGGGCGGCGGCGTCCGCGCGCTCCTCGCGCAGCCGGGCCAGCAGCGCCTCGACCTCGGCGGCGCGGTCGGTCGCGGACGTGAGCATCTGCGCGATCCGCGCCTGCTCGCGCTCCACCTCCTGCCGCTCCGCCGCCAGCTTCAGCAGGTCCGCGGACGCGCGCTCGGCCACGCCGGCCACCGACTCGCGCGAGTTCGTGAGCGCGGAGATGCGGCCCATGAGGCCGACCTGGCCGTCCCGAGCCGACTCCTGTGCGGCCTCGGCCGCCGACTGGCGCGCGCTCGCCTCGCGCACGGCCAGCTCGGCCGACTCGGTGTCGCGCTGCGCGACCTCCAGCTCGCCGCGGAGGCGTCCCTCGTCCGCCTGCCGCCCGGCCAGCTCGTCCGCCAGCGGACCCACGCGCGCGCCCAGCTCCGCCGCCTCGCCGCGCGCCTGGTTGCCGCGCGCCTCCGCGTCGGCCATCTGCTCGCGGCAGAAGGCGCTCTTGCCCTGGTGGCGCTCGACCGCGAGCGTCAGGTCCGCGAGCCGCGTCCGCACGTCCTGCGCGCGCGCTTCGTCCTCGTAGAGGACGTTGCGCCGCACTTCCATCTGCGCCTCTTCCGACTCGAGCACGATGGTGGCGGCGCGCTCGCGCTCGCCCTCCTCGGCCAGGCGCGCGGACAGGACGCGCGCCTGCTCCGTGAGGTCCACGTAGCGCCGGCCGAACAGGACGCGCTCGACGCCCGCCATCTCCTCGCGCAGCACGCGATAGCGGCGGGCCTTGCTGGCCTGGCGCTTGAGGCTCTCCAGCTGCTTCTCCACCTCGTGGACGATGTCGTTCACGCGGAGGAGGTTCTGCTGCGCGGCCTCCAGCTTCAGCTGCGTCTGGCGGCGGCGCGCCTTGTACTTCGTGATGCCGGCGGCCTCCTCGATCAGCGCGCGCCGGTCGGCGGGCTTGCTGGAGAGGATCTGGCCGATCTTGCCCTGCTCGATGATCGAGTAGGCCTTGCTGCCGAGGCCCGTGTCCATGAACAGCTCGTGGATGTCGCGCAGGCGACACGTCCGGCCGTTCATCAGGTACTCGCTCTCGCCGTTGCGGTAGAGCCGGCGGGTGACCACGCACTCGGGCGTGCCGTCGGGGCTGTTGCCGTTGAGGCCGGTCACCTTGAGGTTGACCTCGGCCATCGCCAGCGGCTGGCGCGACTGGCTGCCCGCGAAGATCACGTCCTCCATCGAGGCGCCCCGGAGGCTCTTGGCGCTCTGCTCCCCGAGCACCCACGAGATGGCGTCCGAGATGTTGCTCTTGCCGCAGCCGTTGGGGCCGACGATGCCCGTCACGCCCCCCCGGAAGTCCAGCTCCTGTTTGTCGCAGAAGGACTTGAACCCGACGATCTCGACCTTGTCCAGCCTCATCCCTGTGGAAACCCCTAGATATTGGGAACTTCCGGCACTCTAGCACAAGGGAATGGATCGCCGACAGTTCTATTTGGCTATACTTGCCCCTCGTGC
>JAICEW010000455.1 GCA_025923995.1 Vicinamibacteria bacterium
CACCAGTGGTACGAGAGGTGGAACCGCTCGTCCGCGCTCCAGGTCTTGCGCCCGCCGTTGGTGACCTTCACCGGCGTCGTGCGGCGCTCGCCCGGCCGCAGGTGCAGTCGCGTCTCCTCCGGCTCGTACCGCGCGAGGTACCAGCGGCTCGTGCCCTCGCTGCCCAGGCGCAGGCGGAAGACCTCGCCCGCCCAGGCGAAGGACGCCGCGCACGCTCCCAGCACGCCCACCGCCGCCAGGGCCGGCACCATCCGGGAGCGCGGCGTGCGCGTGGCCAGCAGCGCGGCCAGCGCGACCAGCCCCACCGCGGTCGCCACCAGCGCGCCGCGCGAGTAGGTCACCATCAGCCCCCCGCCCAGCAGCGCGGCCAGCGGGACCGTCCCGCGCCAGCCGCCCGTGCGGAAGCAGAGCAGGCCCACGCCGGCCACGAGGCCGTAGAGCAGGAACGCCGCCAGCAGGTTCGGGTACTCGGTGAAGGCGCTCGCGCGGCGCGACCCGGCCACGTTGAACGGCATCTCGCGGAACCGGTTGAGCAGCGGGTCGAGCGCGCGCAGGCCCACCGACTCGGCCAGCGCCACCACCGCCAGGACGGCCGCGACCCCCGCCAGCGCGGCCAGCGCGGCGCGATGGCCCGCGGGCGCGGCCGCCACCAGCCAGGCGTAGCCCGCGAGCACGGCCATGCGCAGGGCGAACTTCAGCGCCAGGTCGGCGTGCGCCGGCGCGGCCAGCGCGGACGCGAGGTGCGCGCAGGCGAACAGCGTCACGAAGACGAGGGGAGCGGGAGGCCGGCGCGCCAGCGACGCCAGGCGCCGGCGGCCTGTCCATCCGAGCAGCAGGCCGATGACGGCGGCCGCGGCCTCCAGGAGGGTCAGCTCGAAGCCGAAGAGGGGCAGCGTCGGCTGGCGGGGCTCGAGGGGCAGCAGGCAGACGAGGCCGGCCAGGAGCGGGGCCTGGAGCGACGCGCCGCGTTCCGCGTGTGCCGCTCCCGCCTGGGCAGGTTCAGCCAACCGATTCGAGCACCAAGGGCCCCGCGGAAGGGCCTCCCGAAAGACCAACCAGGCGCCGCCTCCGCCGGACGGGCACGACGTCGTGACGCTCGCTCCTTCGAACGTCCAGACTAGCCCTGTCCCGTGAGGGGTGTCAACGACGCGCCCTCCGTGGCTCGAGCGCACGCCTTCGCCTTGACATTTCCACGCGGGCGCGAGACCCTCGCCGCGTTTTTCTCGGCTCGTGCAAAGCCGGTGGAGGAGGCAGTCTCTATGCGTCGTGTGTGTCAGGCGGTCGTCAGCGCGCTCGTAGTCCTGGTCCTGTTCCCGCAAACCAGCCGGGCGCAGAACCTCTCCGAGCTCCTGTCCAACTTCTTCACCCGCGAGAACCCGCTGATCCTGGCCAACCCGGAGCACGCCGCCCACTTCATCGCCGCCGAGGGCACGGCGTTCACCCAGACGGTGGACACCCTCAACCGCAACATCGCCTACCAGCTCTCCAGCTTCCCGCTGGGCTCGTCCTCGGGCGGCTTCACGTTCGAGCTGGACCCCACGCTGGGCACCCTGACCCGGACCACCAGCTCGTTCGGCCCCCTCTTCGCCGAGCGCGCGCTCACCTCGGGCAAGGGCAAGCTGACGCTGGGCGGCAGCTACGTGCACTCGACGTACGACCGCTTCGAGGGCAAGGAGCTCGACGACGGCAGCATCCAGCTCACGCTGACGCACTTCAACATCCCGGGCGACAACCACTACGAGGGCGACCTGATCGACTCCGACCTCGTGCTGGACATCGAATCCGACACCTTCGCGATGTTCGCGACCTACGGTGTGACCGACCGGCTCGACCTGGGCATCGCGGTGCCCATCCAGAAGGTCAAGATGGACGCGACCTTCCTGCTGACCATCCTGCCCGTGGCCACCGTGGGCGACCCCGTGCCGTCGCACTACTTCCAGAACTTCGAACTGCAGGGCTCGCTGCACGACTCGGGCGAGGCCAGCGGCATCGGCGACATCGTGCTGCGCGGCAAGCTGAACATGACGCAGGGCGACTGGGGGGGCCTGGCGGCCGGCCTGGACGTGCGGCTGCCCACCGGCGACGAGGAGAACCTGCTGGGCACGGGCGCGACGCAGGTCAAGGGCTTCCTGATCGCGTCGGGCGGAAAGAGCAAGTTCTCGCCGCACGTCAACCTGGGCTACACGTTCACCAGCGACTCGGACCTGCTGGGCACGCTCCCCGACGAGCTCAACTACTCGGGCGGATTCGATGCGGCCGTGCACCCGCGCGTGACCCTGACCGCGGACGTCGTGGGACGCGCCCTGCTCGACGCGCAGCGCCTGGTCGACACCGAGACCGTCTACCGCTTCCGCCGCGCTTCGGATCCGGTGGGCTCGCTGCCCCGCTCGGTGACGCGCGCGGACCTCACGACCGAGCAAGGCACGCTGAACCTGCTGTTCGCCGCGCTGGGCCTCAAGATCAACCCGACGGGGCGCCTGCTGCTCTCGGGCAACGTGCTGCTGTCGCTGAGCAAGGACAACGGGCTGCAGGACATGGTGACGCCGGTCATCCAGCTCGACTACAACTTCTAGGTTCCAGGCTAGCGGCCGAGGCTGGTGATCTTCCAGCCCGACGGCTCCTTCTGGAGCGTGAGGGTCTGGGCGAACGGGTAGGTCTTGCCGTCGGCACCGAGGTCCTTGCGCGAGATGCGTACGATCGCGCGCGTGCCGAGCACGTCGATCGACTCGATCGTGATGTTGACCTGCTTCCAGTTCTTCTGCGCCACGGACTTGAGCTCGGCGTCGGCGGCTCCGGTGCGGATCGACTTCCACAGCGCCACGTCGCCCGTCTCGAACGCGCGGTCGAAGTCCGCGATGACGCGGCGGATGGCCGGCTCCTCGTTCGCGGTCGCCGTGGTGGTGGGCGGCGCGGTGGTGGGCGTCGGCGCGGGAGCGAGCGTGGTGGTGGGGACCGGGACCGGCGTGGCCACCGCCACCGCCACGGGCGTGGGCACCACCGCCGTCTGCTGCGCCTCGCGCGCCCGCGCGAAGCCGTCGCGCGCCTGGTAGAAGCGCTGGGTCGCGTTCACGAACTCGTTCCTGGCCAGCAGCGCCTCGGCCTCGCGGCCGGTGAGGATGGCCGCCTTGAACTCCGCCTGCGACGTGGCGCGCGCTTGCGTGGCGTCGCGCTGCGCCTGCTTCATCTCCGCCTGCGCTTGTTCGGCGCGGCTGCGGAAGGTGCCGTTCAGCGCCTCGCGGAACTGCGGCACCGCGGCGTGGCCCGGGTCCTCGCGGATCAGCTCCTCCAGGCCGCGTGACGCCGCGGCCACGTCCTTCGCCTCGAGCGCCCTGCGCACGTCGGCCACCGTGGCCTCGATCCGCTTCTGCGCGGCCTGCACCTGGTCCACGACCTGGCGCGCCGCCGCGTTCTGCGGGTCCTTCTGCAGGGCGAGGTTGGCCTGCTCGAGCGCGGACTTGAGGTTGCGCGCGTTGAGCGCGCGCTGCGCCTCTTCCACGTGCCGCGCGACGGCGGGATCGACGGTCGGCGCCTGGGTGGACTCGGGCGGAGGCGGAGTCTCCTTGGCCGTGTCCGGCCGCGTCAGGACGTAGATGCCGACGGCGGCCAGCGCCACGAGCACCGCGCCGCCCGCGAAGACGGGCATCTTCCAGGCCGCGCCGCCGCCGCTCGGAGCGGGCGGCTCCGGCCGGGGCGGCTCGACCGCGGGGCGCATCGGCTCGCGCGCGACGGGCGGCGGAGGGACCGGGGCGGGCGTGGGACGCGTCTGGCGCGCGACCGGCGCCAGGGGAGCCGGCGGACGAGCGACCACGGGTGGCGCCATGGCCGGAAGCGGCGTCGGAGGGTGCGCGACCGGCGACGGGATCGGCGTCGGCGGGTGCACGGGGGGCGCCGGCGTCGGCGGATGGGACCTCGCCTGCGGAGGCGCCACCGGCAGCGGGGTCGCGGGCGTCGCGGCCGGCACCTGGGTCGACGCGCGTCCGGACAGCGTGCCGGGCTGCCGGGGTGCGACCGTGTCGGGGGACGCGCTCGGCTTGGGCTCCAGCGCCATCGCGCCGTCCGTCGTCGGCAGCGGCGTCGGCGGGTGCGCCGGAGCGGGCGGCCGGGAGCCGGGCGAGGGCGGCCGCGTGGAGACCGAAGGGGGCTGCGTCAACGGGTCGAAGACGCCGACGATCGTCGCGTCCGCCGGCTGGATGATGGTGGCGCCGGCCCACTGCGCGAGCGCCGCGCGCGCGGGCCTGAGCCCGTCGCGCATCTCTCCCGCGTCGCGGTAGCGCGCGGCCGGATCCTTCATCATCGCCCGCTCGACCACCTGCTGCAGCGCGGGCGGGATGTCGGGAACGAGGCTGCTGAGCGGCTCCGGCTCGTTCTGCATCACCTGGAACAGCACCGCGTGCAGCGAGTCCGCCTCGAAGGGCTTGCGGTTGCTGAGCAGCTCGTAGAAGACCGCGCCCAGCGAGAACACGTCCGAGCGCGACGTGGCCTTCTCCCCGCGCACCTGCTCC
>JAICEW010000456.1 GCA_025923995.1 Vicinamibacteria bacterium
ATGGCGACGCCGGCCATCTCGAACGGCCTGATGGTGGTGCGCACGCTCGGGCACGTGGTCGGCCTGGGCGAGCCCAAGGAGGCGGCCAGCCGCTAGAAGCGACGGACGAACCCGAACGAGAGCTTGAGCGTGCCGTTATCAACACGTTCCAGAACGTGTTGATAACGGGCCACTCAACCTGAGCCGTTCGGCCGCAGGCCGCGTCCAAGACTGTGACGCCTGCACGGAGGTGCGTGGATGCGACCCTCTCCCGGTCCGCTCCTGGCTCCTGGACCCGTTCTGCTCGTGGCACCGCTCGCGCAGGCGTCCCCCATTCCACCGGTCGCGTTGTGGCAGTTGGCGCAGGAGGCGGAGCTGATCGTCGTCGCGCGCGTCGCGGCGGTCGAGTTGGACGTCTACGGCGACAGCGACGTCGCTCCCGACGTGGCTCGGCTCGAGGTCCTCGAAGTGTGGAAAGGCTCGCCCTCCGGCGAGATCCCCGTGACCTTCAGGAAGTCCGCGGTCTGCCCCGCGCCGGCCCGGTATGTTCCGGGCGAGACCGTCCTTACCTTTCTCGCGAGAGGTGAGACGTTGGCCGCCCGGTTGCGGGCATCTCCCCGCCACGTGCGCAGGATGACCGCGCTCTGGGCGGGCCACTGGTTCACGATTGGCGCCTCTTACGGCACGCTCTACCACGACGCGGACGATCGAGCGCTCATGCACGACCTGGTGGACGACGCGATCGTGCTGCAGGGCACGCCGCCGGTTCCGGAAGCCGAGCGCCGCGCCTGGCACATCCGGGCCGCTTCGCGGCGCGCGACTCGTTGGCACGGCCTCGACCCGCTCCGGCCGGTGCCCGAAGGACTGCAGTACTTCTACGGCCTCAGGCCCTGGTCTCCACCGACGACCGACGAACGGCTCGAGGTGATGCGGGGCTTCGTCGCCGAGCCGTCCGACGACGAAACGCTCGCGATGACGCTCGCGTTCGCCGGCGCGGAACCAGACCCGGAGTTCGATCATGAGGTGCTGGGCCAGGTCGAGCGGCTACTCCTCGAGGCCAGTGTGCCCCACTGGCTGGAGGATGCCCTGGCGCGGCTCGCCGAGCGGTTCGGAAGCACGAACGGCCGGGCCGACCTTGGACTTCCCGAGCCCGGCCGCTTCCGTCCCAGCGTGGTCACGCTCCGCCGTTCCTGGCAGCGGACGCTCGAACGCTACGGCATTCCGAACGTTCCGCCGGCGATGCCGCCGGTGAGCCGACACCCGCCGGAATAGAGGGACCGGCGACCCGGTATCACCCCCAAGCGCACGGAATCACGGAGCCGTTCGTCCTCGAACGGCGTCCAAAGCGGTAACAACCGTGTCGGAGGTGATGCATGCGGCCCTTCCCCCGTCGGCTGCTCGCCGTCCTTGGTCCCGTCCTCTTCGCGGCACCGCTCGCGCACGCCTATCCCATCGCGCCGGTCACGCTGTGGGAGCTGACCGAACAGGCGGAGCTGGTCGTCCTGGCCCGCGTGGTGGCGATCGAGTCGCCGCAGGACCGGGGCGAACGCGACTTCGAGAGCGACATCGCGCGGCTCCAGGTGCTGGAGGTGTGGAAGGGATCGACCGGCGGCGACGTCTCCGTCACTTTCTCGAGGGGCATGATCTGCCCCGCTCCGCCCCGATACCTTCCGGGTGAGACCGTGCTGGCCTTCCTCGAGTCGGGCGCCACGCGGACGAGGTCGCTCCGCAAGGAGGTCCCGGCCGAGACGCTGCAGGCTCTGGCCGCCAAGTGGACGAACCGCTGGTTCACCGTGGCGCTCTCCTACGGCACGCTCTACCCCGATGGGGACGACGTGCCGTTCCTGCACGACCTGGTCGAGGACGCGCTCGCGCTGCAGGCCCGGTCGCCGCTCCCGGAGGGCGAGCGCCGCGCGTGGCACGTCCGCGCCGCCACGCGGCGCGCGACGCGCTGGCAGGGGCTCTATGCGCTCGACCGCGAGTCGGACGAGGCCCATTCCTCGTACGACCGGAAGCCCGGCCGCCGGACAGCCACGACCGCGGACGAGCGGCGGGAGGTGATGCGCGGCTTCATCGTCGAGCCCTCGGACGATCACACGCTCGCGATGACGCTGTCGTTCGTGGGACCGCAACCGGAGGCGGAGTTCGATCGGGTCGTGCTGGGCCAGGTGGAGCGCCTGCTGGCCGAACCGAAGGTGCCGTACTGGCTGGGCGACGCCATGGCGCGCGTCGCCGAGAGGTACGGGAGCCGGAACGGTCGGCGCGACCTGGGCCTCAAGGACGACTGGGAGGCGCCCCACACCGCGGCGCTGCGGCTGGCCTGGCAGCGCACGCGCGATCGTTACGACATCCCGTTCGTCCCCGCCGCTCCCGCGCCGCCGCGGGAGAAGCGGGGCGTCTCTGGCTCGACGCCCGACTGACCCGCCCGGGAAGGCCTGGTGTAATCTGGATCACATCAGGCCGGGCCAGGTCCGCGTACGTTCCTGGTGAGGCCGGGGCGAGCGTGTCGCCCGTGGGAGGATGAAGACAATGCGCACGTCGTGGATGGTGCTGGCGGGACTGACGCTGATGGCGGCGCCGCTCGTGGCCCAGGAGCAGGACGAGCCGGCGGCGGAGCAGGAAGAGGCGCGGCCGGAGCCGGCGCTGCGCATCCGCGTGCTCCAGAACCCCTACGACATCGCGTCCTTCTACCGTTCGGGCGGCAGCAACACCTACTACAGCGCCGGCGACGGCTCGTCCGAGCGCCGCGGCAACGCGTACCAGGATCCCTACTCGATCGCGAGCTACTACCGATCGGGCCAGTCGGGCTCCGGGTACGGGTACAGCCCGTTCTGGTCGACGGGGTACTCGGGGCGCGCCCACGGGTCGCGCTACCGCCGGCACATCGGGGAGAACGGCGACCTGTTCTTCTTCGCGCCGGCGATCCTGGCCCCGGTCGGCCCGCTCAGTGAGGTCTTCCTGGGCGGTCGCTAGCTCCGCGGCGGCGGGGAGCGCTCGCGCGCTCCCCGCGCTCGCGCACGCCGAGCACGTCGAACACGCTGCGTCCCACCTCGCGCTCGAACCGCTCGGCGTAGCTGGGCAGCGTCCCCAGCGCGTCGTCCCGCTCCAGGCGCTCCAGCCGGCTCATCGGGTAGAAGATCGTGCACAGGTCGATGAGGCGCTCGTCGCCGCGCGCCTCCTGGCGCATCCACTCGTCGAACGTGACCAGGTCCAGCCCGTGCAGGATCACGCCCGCGGGCGAGAGCGAGACCAGCAGCCCCCAGACCTTCTCCTTCGGCGTGTGCAGGTAGAGGACGATGGGCGTTCCCGGCGTCAGCTCGAACGCGTCCATCCGCGTCACGGGAGCCCCCGCAGGAAGGTGGCGATGCGCTCCACCCCCTCCTTCAGCTCGTCCAGCGGCCGCGCGAACGACACGCGCACGTAGCCCGGCGCGGCGAAGGCCTCTCCCGGCACCACCGCGACCTTCTGCTCGTCGAGCAGCCGGCGGGCCAGCTCGATCGACGTCGACCGCCCCGGCCCCAGGTACCGCGCGATGTTGGGGAACGCGTAGAACGCGCCGGACGGCGAGACGCAGGAGACCTTGGGGATGGCCGTGAGGCCCTCGTGGATCGCGTCCCGCCGCTTGCGGTACTCGGTCACCAGGTCGTGCACGTACTTCTGCGGACCCGTGAGCGCCTCCACCGCGCCGAACTGCGCGAACGCGGTCGGGCACTGCGTGCTGTGCGAGACGAGCGCCGCGCAGGCGTCGATCAGCTTCTTCGGCCCCAGCACCCAGCCGATGCGCCAGCCGGTCATGCAGTAGCTCTTGGACGCCGTGCCCAGCACGACGAACCGGTCTCCCACCGCGTCCCGCAGCTGCTGCAGCGCGGGCGGGTCGCCCTTGCCGAAGAGCATGCGCGCATACGTGTCGTCGTAGAGGATCGTGAACTTGCGCCGCTGGGCCATGTCGCCGATGACCAGCAGGTCGTCGGGATCGATGACCGCGCCCGTCGGGTTGTTGGGCGTGTTGAGCAGGACGGCCTTGGTGCGCGGGCTCGTCGCCTTGCTGATGGTGCGCGCCGTGACCTTGAAGCCGTCCTTCTCCTGCGTGTGCACCAGGATCGGCCGCGCGCCGGCCAGCCGCACCGCCTCGCCGAACGTGGGCCAGTGGGGCGACGGGATGACGACCTCGTCCCCGCGGTCGAACAGGGCCTGGCACGCGAGATACAGCGCCTGCTTGCCCCCGCAGGTGATGGCGACCTCGGACTCGCTGAACGAGACCTTGTAGTCCTTCTTGTAGCGCTGGGCCACCGCCGCGCGCAGCTCGGAGATGCCGGCCGACGCCGTGTAGCGCGTGCGCCCGTTCTCCAGCGCCGCCCGGGCGGCGTCCGTGATGTGCCGGGGGGTGGGCTGGTCGGGCTCGCCCACGCTGAAGTCGAGGACGCGGTGGCCCTCCGCTCGCAGCGCGGCGGCCCGCTGGGCCACCGCGACCGTCGGGGAGACGTCGAGCGAGAGCGCGCGGCGCG
>JAICEW010000457.1 GCA_025923995.1 Vicinamibacteria bacterium
ACATCCAGCTCAACTTCGCGACCTGGGCCAACGGCGGCACCGGCAACGAGTTCGGCGACCTGCTGGTCGGGCGGCCCGCGCAGGCCGTCGTGGGCCAGCCCTCGGCGATCGGGAACTTCATCGCCTGGAACTGGGAGCTCTACGCGCAGGACTCGTGGAAGGTGAGGAAGAACTTCACGCTCGAGTACGGCGTCCGCTTCGGCAAGTGGACCAACAGCTACGAGAGCGAGGACCTGGGCGGGCTCTTCCGGCGCGAGCTCTACGACCCGAACCGGGGCTTCATCGTGGGGAACAACCTGGCGAACGGCTTCGCCTACGTCTCGAACGGGACGGCCGAGCCGGGCCTGACCGACTCGCGGCCGTTCCTGGTCATGCCGCGCGTGAACTTCGCGTGGGACATCTCCGGCACCGGCGAGACGGTCCTGCGCGGCGGCGGCGGCGTGTTCTTCAACCGCGAGGCCGGCAACGCCCAGTATGGAATCATCAGCCTGCCACCCAACTCGATCGCGTCCACGCTCGACGCGGGCGCGCTCCAGAACTTCGCGAACGGGCAGGGCCTGAACTACAACACGATCGGCCAGATCGACCCGCTCACCGCCGTCAGCACGCCCGGCGACATCGACTCGCTGAACCCGGACAACCTGGACTGGCCGAAGATGTACCAGGTGAGCGCCTCGGTCGCGCGGCGGATTCCCTGGAACCAGACGGTGGAGGTCGCCTACGTGGGCACCTTCGGGCGCAACCTGACCGCCAAGTCCAACATCAACGTCATCCAGCCGGGCGGGCTCAACGCCCGCTACCCGGACCCGGTCGTGCGGGCGGCGCTGGACAACGCGGCCGTGAACGCGCTGCGCCCGTTCCCGGCGTATGGGAACCTGTTCTACCTGCAGAACGCGGGCGTCTCCGACTACCACGGGATGCAGGCGACGCTGAGCAGGCAGTCGGGCAACTTCACCTATCTTGCCGCCTACACGCTCTCGAAGAGCGAAGGCACGACCGTCGCGGACTTCGGGCGCATCGACCCGATCGACCCGACGCGGTCCCAGGGCACGCTCAACATCGACCGCACGCACCTGGGGACGTTCTCCTGGACGTGGCACCTGGGCGATCCGGCCAAGGAAGGCGGGTTCAAGGGAGCGATCCTGAACGGCTGGAACCTGTCGGGCATCTCGACCTACGCGAGCGGCCAGCCCATCCGCCTGGGCTTCCGCGGCGACATCGGCGGCGACCAGGCGGCGCGCGCGTGGTGGGGCACGCACGACTACGCGAACTTCGACCCCACGGGCGGCGACAACAACCCCGGTGACATCACGCCGATCTTCACCTGCGATCCCACGATCAGTCGCAACGGCGACGTGGGCGACAAGGTCCTGGACGTGAGCTGCATCGGGATCCCCGGCTTCGGGCAGACCGGGCCCGCCTTCACCCCCTTCAACCTCCGCTCGGCCTCCCGGAGCTTCCACGACCTGACGGTCTTCAAGGACTTCAAGCTGGGCGGAGACCGGCGGCTGCAGTTCCGCGTGGGCGCGTTCAACATCTTCAACCAGGCGTACCCGGGGTTCCGCCCGAACAGTGACATCGACCTCACGCTCGACACCGTCTGCAACGTGCGGCGCAACGGCGTGCCGAACGGGCTGGGCGGCACCGCGGACAACGTCTGCGACCCGAACGGCGGCTACCGGCTGACCGACAACACGATCGCCAACTTCGGCAAGATCATCACCAAGCGCGGCCACCGGATCATGGAGTTCGCCCTCCGGCTCTTCTTCTAAGGACGAGCGCCGGTCGCGAGAAGGGGGAAGGCCGCTGGCCTTCCCCCTTCGCGTTCGCAGGGTCCCGTCGGGGAGGTATCATCGGAACGTCGGCTCCGCCTTGCTCCCTGGTGCCATGACCCCGGTCCCGATCTTCCGCCTCCCGGCCGTCCTGTTGCTGGCACTCCTCGCCGCGTCCCACGGCGGGGCCGCACAGGAGCTGCCCGACGCGGACGCGCTGTTCGCGCAGGCCGTGGCGCGCCATCAGGCGGGCGACGTCATCGGCGCCATCGAGTACTACCAGGCGGCGCTCCAGAAGGAGCCCGCGCGCGTGGACGCCCGCTCGAACCTGGGCGCCGCGTATGCGCGCCTCGGCCGCTACGACGAGGCCGCGGAGCAGTACCGGCAGGCGCTCGCGCAGGCGGGCGACCAGGCCGCCGTGCGGTTCAACCTGGCGCTGGCGCTGTTCAAGTCGGCCCGCGTTTCCGACGCCGCGACGGAGCTGGAGCGGGTGGTGGCGGCCGATCCCGGCAACCGGGCCGCGGTGCTCCTGCTCGCGGACTGCCAGCTCCAGCTCGGCCGCGACGCGGCGGTGGTCGAGCTGCTGGGCCCGCGCGAGGAGGCCCTCAAGGACGACCGTCTGTTCATCTACCTGATGGGCACGGCGCTGGTCCGCGCCAACGACCTGCAGCGCGGCCAGGGCTACATCGACCGGCTCTTCCGTGAAGGGGACCCGGCCGAGGCCCACCTGTTGATGGGCGCGACCCACCTGCGCAAGAACGACTACCGGTCGGCCGTGGGGGAGCTGGAGAAGGCCGTGGCACGCAACGCCGACTTGCCCGCGGTGCAATCCCTGCTGGGCCGGGCGCTCATGGGCATCGGCCGGCGCGACGACGCCAAGGCAGCCTTCGAGCGCGAGCTGGCGCGGAACCCCAACGACTTCGACTCCAACCTCTACCTCGGCCTCTTCCTGAAGGACGAGGGCCGGCTGGACGAGGCCCACGAGCACCTCAAGCGCGCCGGACGGCTGCGCTCGCAGGATCCGGCCGTGCTCTACGTGCTGGGCTCGCTGCACCTGGCCGCGGGGCGCGCCGAGGACGCGCGCCAGGCGCTGGAGAAGGTGACGGCCCGCGCACCGACCTACCGCCAGGCGCACGTGTTGCTGGCCACCGCCTACTACCGGCTGAAGGACCAGGCGCAGGGCGACCGGCACCGCGACATCGCGGAGAAGCTGCGCGCGGACGAGCAGGCGCGCGAGCCCGGTCCCGTGGACGAGCTCGCCCCCGCCTACCAGGCGGGGCCGCCCGCGGCCAGGCCGCAGTCGTGAACGCGTCGCGCGTCATCGCGCTCACGCTGGTGGCGGCCGGGCTCGCCGGTGGGGCCAGTGCGGCGGGGACGCCTGCCCCGCGAAAGCCGGCGCGAACCTCCGAGCAGCTCGCCCGCGAGGCCGAGGCCGCGCGCGGCGCCGGCCGCCTGGAGGACGCGTTGGACCTCTACCGCCGGGCCCTGGCGCGGAAGCCGGGCTGGGTCGAGGGGCACTGGTCCGTGGCCACGCTCCTCTACGACCTCGACCGCCCCGCCGAAGCAGGGCCCGAGTTCGCGAAAGTGATCGCCGCGCGCCCCGCGGACGGCCTGGCGGTGGCGCTCAAGGCCCTGTGCGACTACAAGACGAAGGACTACGACGAGGCGCTCGCGGGCCTCCGGAAGGCCCACGCGCTGGGCGTTCCCAGTCCCGAGGTCGACCGTGTGGCCGCGTTCCACGCGGCGCTGCTCCTCAACCGCGGCGGCAATCCCGACGCCGCGTTCGAGATCCTGAAGGGGTTCGCGGAGAAGGGGCGGGACGACCCGCCGGTGATCGAGGCGTTCGGCCTGTTCATGCTGCGCATGCCCCGCCTGCCCGAGGAGGTCCCGGCGGACCAGCGTGAGATGGTCCGGTTGGCCGGGCGCGGCGGCTACCACATGGCGCGCGGCCGCCGGACCGCCGTGGGACGCCTGGCGCTCGAAGAGCTCGTGTCCCGCTATCCCGCGGCGCCGAACGCGCACTATGCGCTGGGCGCGTACATCTCGCCGGACGATCCCGAAGGTGCGATGGAGGAGTTCCGGCGGGAGCTGCGCTCGACGCCCGACCACTACCCGTCGCTGCTGCAGATGGCGCTCATCGAGACCCAGCGCGGGCGCGCGGCCGAAGCGCTCCCCCTGGCCGAGCAGGCGGCGAAGCTGGCCCCCGACGTGCCGGCGGCGCGGCTCGCGCTGGGTCGCGCCCTGCTGGACCTGGGACAGACCGACCAGGCGGTCCAGGAGCTCGAGCGGGGCGCGGCGCTGGCGCCGGAGAGCCCGGACCTGCAGTTCGCCCTGGCGCGCGCCTACCAGCGCGCGGGCCGCGCCGAGGAGGCCGAGCGCGCGCGCCAGGAATTCCTGCGGCTGAACAGGGCGCGGCGTGAGCCCGACCCGGCGGCGTCGCCCGATGCGAAGCCGTCCGGGACCGGCACGCCCGAGCCAGGGAGACCGTCATGATCCGTACGATCCGCACCCCCATCGTGCTGCGCGGCCTGGCCGCCGCGCTGGCGCTCGCGCTGGCGACGCCTTCGCCGCTGCGCTCCCAGACCGCGCCGCCCACGCCGGAGCCGCCCGTCTTCGGCGTGTCGGCCGCCACCGTGCTCCTCGACATCGTGATCCGCGACGGCAGGGGCCGGCTCGTGCGCGACCTC
>JAICEW010000458.1 GCA_025923995.1 Vicinamibacteria bacterium
ATCACCGCCGGCACCCAGGCGCCGGAGGGTGTCACCGACACCACCCACCCCTCCGCGTCCGCCGCTTCGATCGACGTCGTGCCGCTGGGGCGATCCTGGTCGCCGCCGCGCCGCGGGTCACCCTTCGGCTTCGGCGCACCCGTGGTCCGCCAGGCCGCGTGCAGCTCCTTGAAGGGGTTCGTGCCGCCCTGGAACGGATACGGGTCGCCCGGGCGCACGTCGGGATCGTTCTTGTTGAGGCTCACCTGCGCGCGGCGCTGCTTCGCGTACTCCTTCGAGAGCAGGCCCTTGATCGGCTCCTCCGGCCCTCGCGTGGGATCGCCGTACCAGAAGTCACGGTCGGCGAACGCCATGCTGAGCGCCTGATAGACCGTGTGCACGTAGCGCGCGGAGTTGTAGCCCATGCCCTTGAGGTCGACGTCCTCGAGGATGTTGAGCGCCTGCAGCATCGAGGGGCCCTGCGTCCATACCGTGAGCTTGTAGACCTCGATGCCCTTGTAGGTCGTGCTCACCGGCTCCTCGAGCCGCGGCTTCCAGCTCGCGAGGTCCTCTTTCGTGACGAGCCCGCCCTGCTCCTTCATGCCGCGCACCAGCTCGTCCGCGATGTCGCCCTTGTAGAAGCGGTCGTACGCGGCCTGGATCGCGTCCTTGCGGCTCTTCTTCGCCTTGAGGGCCTGCTGTTCGGCCTCGACCAGCTTGCGCAGCGTGGCGGCCAGGTCGGCCTGCTTGAAGACCTCGCCCGGCTCGGGCGCCTCGCGAGCCTCGCCCGGATGCGTGAGGAAGAGCGCCTTCGAGTAGGGCCACTGCTTGATCTGGCCCTTCTGCCGCTCGATCGTGTTCGCGAGCTGCGCCTCGATCGCGTAGCCGTCGGCCATCTGGATCGCGGGCGCGAGCACGTCGGCGAGCGAGAGCTTGCCCCACTCGGAGAGCATCAGCATGAGCCCGCCCGGCGTTCCCGGCGTGACCGCCGCCAGCGGCCCGAACTCCGGCGGCGCGACCAGGTCCTTCGACTTGAAGAACGCGGGCGTGGCGCCGGTGGGCGCGATGCCGAGCGCGTTCACGCCGATGACCTTGTTCGTCTTCGGGTTGAACACGAGCGCCTGCGTCTCGCCGCCCCAGCCCAGCGTGTCCCACATCGTCGAGGTGGCCGCGAGCATCGCGCAGGCCGCGTCGACGGCGTTGCCGCCCTTCTGGAACATCATCGCGCCCGCGGTGGCCGCGAGCGGCTTGCCGGTGATGGCCACCCAGTGGCGGCCGTGCAGGACGGGCTTGGCCGCGGCCCGGACGGGCCGGTCACTCACGGGTGGCGCCAGGAGCAGCGCGACGAGGCCGGCCAGCAGGCGAGTTCGCGGTCGTGACATGCGTGCCTCCACGAGCGGCCTATTGTGCACCGTCCGGAGGAGACCCGTGCGTGGCGGAGGCCGCGCGGTCAGCGGCTCGCGCGGCGATCGTTGGCGGCCAGGAACGTCCGCGCGTAGGCCACCTCCGGCCGCGTGGCGTCCGGGCTGGCCATGGCCGAGAGAGCGCGGAAGTGGGCGAGCGCTCCCTCGCGATCGCCCGACTTCTCGGCGGCGAGGCCGGCGCCGTGGAGGCTGTTGAGCCGGCCGGGACTGAGCTTCAGCGTGGCTTCGTACTCCCGGCGCGCGTCGCCGAAGCGGCCGCGCGTCGCCAGGTAGTCCGCCAGCACCTCGCGGGCCGGCAGCAGCGAGCCGGGGCTCACCGGATGTTTGCCCAGCGCGTCGTCCGCGTCGGCCGCGCCGCGCAGCAGCCTTTCCGCGTCGTCGTGACGGCCCTCGGCGTGCGCGATCCAGCCCTCGACCAGCCTGGCCTGCATCTCGGTCTGCAGCGCGAAGAACTTCTGCCGCGGGTCGGTCATGGCGGCACGCAGCGCCTCGAGGCGGGCGAGGGCCTGCTTCGATTCCTCGGCCTTCCCCAGGCGCGCGGCCCCCAGCGCGCGCGCGAACACGACGTGCGCGGGCCCGAACGGGAACGGAGGAGCCGGGGAGGCCGCCGGCTGGGGCAGGGCCATCGCCTCGGCCCACTGCCGCCGCTCCAGCGCGAAGCGCGCGGGCACCGCGCCCGCGGCGTAGGCGCCCGCGAAGTCCTTGTCCGAGTCCGCGCTGGGCACCTTCGAGACCTTCCGGACCACCTCCTGCGCGCGGCCGTCCTGAGCGCCCTGGAGGTAGCCGTAGATGAGGTAGTCGTACGCGTGCAGCTCCTCGAAGTTCGTCAGGCCGGGCGTGCGAAGGGCCGCGTACTGGCGCGCCGCGTCCGCGGAGGCGAGGTTCGACGCGACGACGTCGTCCCACATGCCCAGCCGCGTGAAGATGTGCGACGGCATGTGCAGCACGTGGGGCACCCAGGGCGAGATGTCGAAGTACGCCTTGGCCGCGGCCAGCCCCTTCGCGGCCACGGGCGGATAGTCGTACCCGTGGATGAGGTAGTGCAGGACGCCGGGATGATCGGGTTGCTGCCGGTGGAACGTCTCCAGGATCTCCGTCGCGCGCGTCTGGTTCTTGAGGGCGCGGTCGGCGGGCGGCGCGCTGGCCAGCAGCGCGAGCGCGTAGAACGTCGCCGTCTCGATGCCGGGCTGCGCGGCGTACAGCTTCTCCATGGCCGCCTCGTACGCGAGCGCGCGGGCGGCGTGGTCGCCTCCGCCCGTCGGCCCATGGCAGGACTGGCCGAGCGTGCCCGCCGGCCCCGGCCGGGGGTCCGCGTAGTACGCGCCGAGCGCGTCGATCAGGCCTCGCTCGAGGGCCGTGCGGCCGCCGATCGCCTGGGCCTTGTCGATCGCCGCCCGGCCGGCCTTCCGCTCCTCGTCGCTGGGCGGCGCCCAGATGGGATGCCACCAGGTCATGGCGACGCCCCACTGCGCCATCGCGCACGTCGTGTCCCGGCCGGCCACGTCCGTGAAGACGCGCCGCGCCTCGTCGTAGAAGAAGGAGTGCAGCAGCGCGACGGCGGCGGCGAAGTCCTTCTCCACGGCGGGCGCGCACGACGTCTGCAGGTGAGTGGTGCCGACCTTGCGCAGGTCGCCGACGACCGGGGTGTCGGCCGACGACGTGGAAGCCAGGCCTGCGAACGCGGCGGCGACGAGCCGACACGCGCGGAGTTTCATGAGTCCTCCTTCGGGCGACGCCTGTGTGAACGAGGCTACACCATCCAGGGTGTGTCCTACCTCTTACAGGCGCAGGGCGGGGGCGGATTCCGCCAGCCCCCGGCCAGCTACCAGGTGGAGGGCTTGTAGTCCTTGAGGAACTTCCCGAACACGTGCTCGCCGGTCAGGAGCCCGGAGAAGAACGGGTCGCAGACCCGCGCCGCGCCGTCCACGATGTCGAGAGGCGGCTGGAAGTCCAGCTCCTCGCGCTTGCGGTCGGCATGGACCGCCGGGTCCTCGTCGGTGACCCAGCCGGTGTCGACCGCGTTCATGTGGATGCCGTCCTTCACGTAGTCGCGCGACGCGGTGAGCGTCATCATGTTGAGCGCGGCCTTGGCCATGTTGGTGTGCGGGTGCTTGTCCGTCTTGGTGCCGCGCGAGAAGATCCCTTCCATCGCCGACACGTTGACGACGTGCTTGTCGCGGTTGTCCGTGCGCAGCATCAGCGGCTTGAGGCGCGCGCACAGGATGAACGGCGCCACCGCGTTCACCAGCTGCACCTCGAGCATCTCGGGCGTGGGCACGTCCGAGAGGGCCATGCGCCAGGTGTTGGTGAGGCGCAGGTCCACCTGCTGGAGGTCCGCGTCCATCCGTCCGTCGGGGAACAGGTCGCTGCGGACGGTCGCGTCGTCGAACGCGTAGCGGACCTGCGAGAGCTCCGCGGACGACACGATGCCGGCGCCGGAGCTCTCGGCGCTGAACGCGACCAGGCCGGTCCGGTCGTGCGGACCCTCCGCCAACGCGGCCCGGGGACCGAGCGCGTCCCTGAGCGCCTGGTGGCTCGCGAGAACGCCCTCGAGCTCCGGGCCCGGCCGAGCGTTCTCGCTCGGGAGCAGGTGCGCGTAGAACCCCGGCGGGCGGCGCACCGTCTGGCAGGCGTTGTTGACGAGGACGTCGAGCCGCTCGAACGCGTGCTCGACGTAGCGCGCGAAGATCTCGACCGAGGGCGAGTGGCGCAGGTCCAGGCCGTGCACGTGCAGCCGGTCCTTCCACGCCGCGAAGTCGGGCTCGCGCGAGTAACGCTCGGCCGCGTCGTGCGGGAAGCGCGTGGTGGCGATCACGCGCGCGCCCGCGCGCAGCATCTTGAGTGCTATCTGGAAGCCGATCTTCACCCGCGCGCCCGTCACCAGGCCCACGCGGCCCTCGAGCGAGGCGGTCTGGAACCGCTTGCGGTAGTTGAGCTCCGCGCACTCGGGGCACAGCGCGTCGTAGAAGTGGTGCAGCCGCGTGAAGTCGACCTTGCAGACGTAGCAGGTCTTCGGCTTCTTGAGCTCGCG
>JAICEW010000459.1 GCA_025923995.1 Vicinamibacteria bacterium
GAGGACCTGGCCGACGCGCAGCGCACGCTCGCCAACAGCTCGGACTCCGCCGAAGCCTACGGGCGCAGCCGGGAGATCTACGAATCGCTGCTCCTCGAGAAGCCGGACGAGCCGCGGATATTGCGGAACCTGGCCCAGGTCCTCAAGTACGCCGCGGGCCTCCACTATCGGAAAGGAGAGCACAGGCCGGGGCTCGACCTGATCGCCCAGGCCCGTGCGATCGACGAGAAGCTCCTCACCGCGAACCCGGAGGACCCCACGGCCCAGGCGGACCTCACCTTCTCCCTGAACCAGCTCAGCTGGGGCTACTCCCGGCTGGGTGACCTGCCGAGGGCGCTGGGGGCGATGGAAGAGAGCCTGGCCATGCGGGAGAAGATCCTGGCCCGCAACCCGGGGGAAGCGCGCGCCCAGGATCACCTGGCCTACGCGCTCAAGGCCATGGCCCTGCTGCGGCGCGACGCGGGCGACCCCGCCGCTGCGCTGCGGGACTACCTGAGGGCCCACGCGATCTACACCGACCTCCGCGCCCGCGGCTACGGCGGGACGTACGTGGGGTCGGAGCTCGGCATCACGGAGCTGGAGCTGGGGGAGCTGGCGGACGCGCAGGGCCGCCGGACGGAAGCCTGCCAGTGGTATCGCCGGTCGGCCGCGGTCTTCGGCGAGCTGGCGGCGCAGGGCGCGGTGCGGTCCGACAACCACGAAGAAGCCGAGAACGCTCGCCAGGCCGCCGCGGCCTGCCGCTGACGCCGCCCCTGGCCGCGCCGCGCAACCAAGGGCCGCGTCCGGACGTCTCAAGCCAGGAAGCGGAGGCCTGTCGCCATGAGCCACCTGCGGCGTGACGTCCAATTCGGTGTGCGGAACGTCCTCAAGCACCCGTCGGCGGCGGCGGTCGTCGTCCTGGCCCTCGCGATCGGCATCGGCGGGAACACCGCGATCTTCAGCGTCGTGCACGCGACGCTGCTCGAGCCGCTTCCCTACGAGGACGCCGACCGGCTCGTGATGGTGTGGTCGAAGCCGCGTCCCGAGTACCGGAACTCGACGGCCCCCGCCGACTACCTCGACTGGAAGAGCCAGAACACCGTGTTCAGCGGGCTGCACGCCTGGACGGGCCGATCGGCCAGCCTGCTCCTCGGGAGCCACCCGGAGCAGGTCCCGGGCTCCGTGGGGACGCCGGGCTGGATCTCGAACCACGGCCTGAGGCTCGCCCACGGGCGCGACTTCCTGCCGGAGGAGGGCGAGGTCGGGAAGGACGACGTGGTGATCCTCAGCCACCGCCTCTGGACGGAGAAGCTCGGGGGCGACGCCTCGGTCGTGGGCCGCCCCCTCCGCATCGACGGCCGGCCGCACACGGTCGTGGGCGTCCTGGCCAAGGGGCCCGCGGACCGGATGCAGACCCAGCTCTTCTTCCCGCTCGCCTTCCGCCCCGAGGTCATCAACCACGACTTCCACTTCCTGCTGGTCATGGGCCGGCTCAAGCCGGGCGTGACGCTCGAGCAGGCCAACGCGGAGATGAACGTCATCGAGCGCCGGATCGGGGACGCGTTCCCCGCGTCCAAGAAAGGCTGGAGCGTGAGCGTCGAGCCGCTCCAGAACAACTTCCTCTCGAAGGACACGATCCGCAGCCTCTGGTTCCTGCTCGCGGGCGTCGGGTTCGTGCTGCTGATCGCCTGCGTGAACGTGGCGAACGTCCTGCTGGCCCGCGCGTCCACGCGCCAGCGCGAGGTGGCCCTGCGCGCGTCGCTGGGCGCGTCGCGGCGCGTCCTCTTCGCGCAGTTCCTGACCGAGAGCCTGGTGCTCGCCGGCCTGGGGGGCGCGCTCGGAGTCGCGCTCGCCGCGGGGCTCCTCCGCCTGATCGTCTCGATCCTCCCGCCGTTCACGCTCCCCTCCGAAGCGGACATGCGCCTGAGCGTCCCGGTGCTCCTGTTCACGATCGCGGTCGCGCTGCTCTGCGGCGTGCTCTTCGGCTGCGCGCCCGCGTGGCAGGCCACGCGGCTGAACCTGAGCGACGCCCTCAAGGAAGGCGGCCGGGGGACGTTCAGCGGAGGCCGCCACCGCGTGCGCCGCGCGCTGGTGGCCGCCCAGTTCGCGCTGGCCCTCACCCTGCTCGCCGGGGGCGGCCTCGCCATCCACAGCCTCATCCGCCTCAACCGCGTGGAGCTGGGATTCCGCAGCGAGCGCCTGCTCACCGGCTCCCTGCCCGTCCCCCGCGAGCGGCTGGACGGGACCGACCGCATCCAGCCGTTCTACCGGCAGCTGCTGGAGAAGATCCAGGTGGTGCCGGGGGTGGCCTCCGCCGCCGTGTCGACGGGCATCCCCGTGACGGGCACCAATTTCGGGATGCTCTTCGACGTGGTGGGGCGACCCGCGGCCCAGGGGTCGGATCGCTCCGGCGCCGGGTTCAACATGGTCTCGCCCGCGTACTTCGACACGTTCGGGATCTCGATCGTCCAGGGGCGCGCCTTCACGGAGAGCGATGCGGAGGGGCGGAGCCCTGTCTGCGTGGTCAACGAGTCGTTCGTGCGCCGGTACCTCCAGGGGCTCGATCCGCTCGCGCAGCGGCTGCGCATCGACCGGCTCGACCCCACCCTCCAGGCGCGCGGCGCCGTCGAGTGGCAGATCGTGGGGGTGTCGCGCGACGTCCGCAACGGCGGCCCGCGGCAGGAGCCGTTCCCGGAGATCGACGTGCCCTTCTGGCAGAGCCCGTGGCCCCAGGTGACGCTGAGCGTGCGGGCGGCGGGCGATCCGCACACCGTGCGCCGCGGGATCGAGGCGGTGGTCCGCTCCCTCGATGCCGACCTGCCCTTCGCGGACGTGCGGACGATGGACGAGGTCGTGCGGGAGCGGCTCGCCGGCGACCGCTTCAGCGCGATCCTCTTCGGAAGCTTCGCCGGCATGGCCCTGCTGCTGGCCGCCCTCGGCATCTACGGCGTCATGTCCTTCGTGGTCGCCCAGCGCACGCACGAGCTCGGGCTGCGGTTCGCACTGGGCGCGACGCGCGCGCAGGTGCTGGGGCTCGTGCTGAAGGACGGGCTCGCCATCGCGCTGGTCGGTACCGCGCTGGGCTTCGTGGGCGCCTTCTGGCTGGGCCGCGCCATGCAGAGCATGTT
Source organism: Vicinamibacteria bacterium (assembly GCA_025923995.1). Classification (GTDB taxonomy): domain Bacteria; phylum Acidobacteriota; class Vicinamibacteria; order Fen-336; family Fen-336; genus JAICEW01. The sequence continues at coordinate 3,108 of JAICEW010000459.1, forward strand.
CGACGGCGTCCCCGGCCTGGACACGCTGCGATTCGCCGTCCTGGCCGCGACCCTCGTCTCGACCGCGGCGCTCGCGTGCTACCTGCCGGCGCGGAGGGCGTCACGGGTCGATCCCCTCACGGCGCTTCGCGACGAGTAGCCAGCGCCCGCGCCTCGTACTGGTTGTGGCGCCGGCAGCGGAGCTGGATGTTCTCCACCGTGCCCGGCCCGCCGGCCGCGAACGGCTCGACGTGGTGGAACTCGAGGAACGCCCGCTCCTCGCAGCGGCGCCCGCCCTCCCCGACGAACGCGCAGCGGCCGAGGTCGCGCAGCCACACGCGCCGCCTCACGTCGGCCGGCAGGTACCGCGAGCCGGGCGCCGCTGCGCCCGGCGGACGCGGGCTCGCGGCCGCGCCGAACTTCAGCCGCGCGAGCTGTCGCAGCAGCGCGGCGAGCGCTCGCTCGAGGATGGCCGCGTCCGCGCAGGCCGGGACCTGGTGCCGCAGCATGTCCCGCGCGAGCCGCAGCTGCTCGAACACGGTCCCGTCGATCGTGACCTGCAGGCGGTAGCGTGACGGCGAGAGGGGCTCGATCGCGGCCCAGGAGGGAGCGGCCTCCGGCGCCGGCCGTGGCGACGCGAGGCCGCGTCCCGACGCCGGCAGCCGTCGCACGAAGTCCGGCGCGTCGGGGCGAGGAGCGAGCCGCGCCATGATCTCCTCGACCTCGGGCTTCCGCTTCCCGCGCGCGGACTCGAGCACCTCGCGGTGGTTCGCCTGCGTCAGGCAGGACGCCAGCAGCCGGACCGTCGTCAGCGTCAGCGAGCCGTCCGCCAGCATCGTCCGGATCACCGGGAAGCGCCTCAGCGCGCGCGCGACCTCGATCCGCTGGCAGGCATCGGCCGCCGAGAGCCCGAGCGCGTCGCGACAGTAGACGAACAGGGACCCGTAGCCGGCGCGCAGGCAGGCGTCCCGCGTCCCCAGCTCGGCCAGGTGGGCAACCATCTCGGCCGCGGCCTCGCGCTCGCGCGCGACCAGGGACCGCAGCCGCGTCTGCAGGTCGCCATCGCTCAGGCGGGTGGACGCGGCGCTCGGCGCCTCTCGATCCATGCGTGACCTCCCCGGGGACGCCCGGGGAGAACGGGCGGACGACGGCGGGATTCTCGGACGCCGCGCCGCCGCCCGAGGTCCGGGAGGCGCGCCTACTCGCAGCGCAGCGCGACCATCGGGTCGACCCCGGTGGCGCGCCGCGCCGAGACGGCGGTCGCCCCCAGCGCC
>JAICEW010000460.1 GCA_025923995.1 Vicinamibacteria bacterium
CCGATCACGCCCGCGGAGCTCGAGGCCGCGATCCTGTCGCCGGCCGGGATCGAGGACATCGCGGCCTTGTTCGAATCGTCGCTGGCCGCGCGGCTCGTCACCGGCGGGACAGCGGTCACACCGGAGCTGGGCGGCGAGGCGACGCTCGACGCGGGACGGCTGCGCTTCGCCACCTATCCGGACCCGATCCATCCCGTGATCCGCCGAATCGTCGAGCTCGCGGACGAGCCCGCGGCCATGCTCGCGTTCCTGTCCGCGTCACCGGAAGGGCGTCACGTGCTGGCCGGCACGGGCGGGCTGCATGCGCTGCTCTTCCAGATGACGAGCGAAGCGCCCACGGCGGCCCGGCGAAGGGCCATGGACGAGGTGCTGCGCGGCGCGGTGGAGCGCCACTTCAAGACCTGGACCACGTCCCCCGAGGTCCAGCGCGAGGGGATCGAGCGACACGAATGGAGCGGCCGCTACGTGGGGTTCTGGCACCTGCACCCGCCGAGGATCACGTCCGACGGCTACACGCCTGGCCTCGAGCCCAGCGTGGAGGACCTCGCCATCGCCGTCGAGACGGGCCAGCTCCTCACGCTGGTGTTCCAGGCGGACGGGTTCGACGTGTACGACCTCGCTGCGGTCTCCGCGTCCGGCACGCCCGTGCGGTCACAGGCTCGAGTGGTGAGCCACCGGTCCGCAGCCTGGCAGCGGCGTTTCCGGCCGTCGGCTCGCTGAGCGGACTCGAACCGACGCGCCTCACGGCTTCAGTCGATACTCCTCGCCCAGCGGCCCGGCGCCGGACAGGAACCGGCGCGCCCGCACCAGCTCGGCCACTTGACGGATGTGTCCCAGGTCGTGCAGGACCCATTCGTGCAGCATCTGGTTCAACGTGATCTCACCGGCGGCCTTGTGCAGGGCCTTTCGCTCTCCGGCTTCGGCCGGAAGACCGCGCAGGTACTCGACGTTGTTCTCGCGCTGCTCCTCGAAAGTGTCGAAGGCGTCCTGCGGGTCGGCGTCGCGGTAGAGGTCGAGGTGCATCTGCGCGTCGTCCGGTTCCAGCTCGGGCAGCTGTTCCTTCATGAAGCGGTCGAGCCGCAAGCGATAGCAGTGCCCCTCGGAATGCGATAGATGCGCCAGCACCTCGGCGATCGAGAAGCGGTCGGAAGCGGGCTTCCACCTGGCGTCGCCCTCGTCGATCGACGTCATCAGACCACGCAGGATGTCGGGCGTGGCTGCCAGCTGATCGATGCACGGAAGCTCATCGGCGGACATGCCGGCCCTTCATCGGCCTGCGTGCGGCGGCTCGAGGTTGCACACGACCCACCCGGAGCTCGGCACCGAAGACCGGGACACGTCCGCGTCGTCGTCGGGGAACAGCTTGCCGGGCGGCCGCTTCAGCATCATGCGAACCGTCACCATCTCGAGCTCGCTGAAGTCGGGCGGCTGGATCGGCGGGGCCGTCGCCATCACGTCGAGTCCGACCCGAGGCGAGTGACCGAGCCCGAGGATGTGCCCGACCTCGTGGATCCACACGCCGGGGTGGAGCATGCCGGAGTTGCCGATGTAGATCTCGCCGCCGGTCACCTCCCAGGGAGTGCGACCGTTCGTCTTCTGGAGGGCGCACGAGATGCACGGTGTCTGGAGCGTCCCCTCGTGGACCACGATGACGAACCCACCCGCGGGCTGTTGATCGACCACCACGAACGGAATCCCGGCGGTGGCCGCCAACCGCTCGGTGGCCGTCCCGAGCGCCGTCATCGCTCGCGGCGCCGCGCGCAGCGTCGCGTCGGGCCACAGGCGGATCTCGGTGGTTCCAGGGGTGATGCGCCGCATCGCCTGCAGCGGCCCGCCGCCGCTCGTTCCCTGGTGGAGCAGGATCCGCGTCATGTCCTGATCGAGGCCGATGCGACGGATCTCGGCGGGCCAGAGGGCGACGGCCAGGTCCTCCGCACGCGTGAGCCGTGTGCGGCGCGGAAGGAAGTCTGGCGCCGTCACCTCGAGCGTGAGACCGGGGCTGGCCCCGTTGGGCAGGGGGACGCGTCCTTCGGCGTCCGATCGGAACGAGACGCCTCCGACCCGGACGTCCGCGCCGGCGACGGGCGCGCCGTCGTAACCAGACTGGATGGACAGCACGCTGCCGGGCGGAAACAGGGGCGGAGGAGCGGACGGAGAGGGAGAAGAGCCCGTCGTGGGATTCGACGAGCCGCCGCACCCGACGGCAACGCCCGCGCCGACCAGCAGGAAGCCCTTGAGCCAGTTCAGTCGCATGACTCGCCCCTTTCGACCGCCTCGACCGCTCGGCGGCGGTCCGACGATCGAGGTGCTGGCATCGCGGAAGCCCGACGACACGCTACGGGCGGACCGAGTCGTTAAGACAGCCAATGGGCCGGTCGCTCGAATGTGTCGGAACGATCGAATCGTTTCGGTACATTCCGGAGGACGCGATGGGCACCAGGATTCCTGGAATAGTCCAAATCCGGCGGGCGCGCAAGGGCCGGCGAGTCGGCCGCGGCGGACTCCCCCGCCCGCGCTTGACTTGAGCCGTCAAAGGGCGTTCTGTAACGAACATGCCCTGCGGGAAGCGGGCTGAAGCGGAGCGTAGCCATTGAAGACCGATCTCGTGTTCGGCATGGCCGGCTCCGGCGGGGACGGCATCGTCTCCGCTGGAGAGTCGTTGATCGCGGCCTCGGCGGCCGAGGGGTACCACGCGATCATGACCAAGAGCTTCGGCTCCCAGATCCGCGGCGGCGAGTCGTCGTGCCGCGTGCGCGTGGCCACGACCGAGGTCCTGAACCCGGGCGGCGTCCTCGACGTGGCGGTGGCGCTCAACTGGGACGACTTCATGAAGTTCGGCGCCGAGCTGACGGTGGGCGGCTCGACGGTGGTGCTCTACGACGCGCGCACCGGCGTACGGCCCGACGCGCTGCCGCTGGTCGGCGTGAAGCCCCGGCAGGTCCTCGCGGTCCCCATCGCAGACCTCGCCCGCGAGCACGCGGGCAGCGAGCGCGCCAAGAACAGCGTGATCCTGGGCCTGATCGCCGGATTCTTCGGCGTGGCCCGGGAGGGGCTGCTCGACGGCCTGCGCCGGAAGCTCGCGAAGAAGGGCGACGAGGTCCTGCGCTCCGCGGAGCGCGCGTTCGCCGCCGGCGAGGAATGGGCGACCGCGCACCCGCTGGCGGAGCCGATGCCCCTCGCCAGGCCCGCGGTCGGGACGGCGCCGCGTGCGCTCGCCGACGGCAACGAGATCTGCGCCGCGGCCGCCCTCTTCGCCGGCTGCCGCTTCTTCGGCGGCTACCCGATCACGCCCTCGACCGAGATCATGCAGCTGCTGACCCGCGAGATCTGGAAGTACGGCGGCGCCGTGCTGCAGGCGGAGGACGAGATCGCGGGCATCGGCGCGGCCGTGGGCGCCTCGTTCGCCGGCGTGAAGGCGATGACCGCGACCTCGGGCCCGGGCATGTCGCTCAAGAGCGAGATCATGGGCCTGGCCACGATCGCGGAGCTGCCGCTGGTGATCGTCAACGTCCAGCGGGGCGGGCCCTCCACCGGCATCCCCACCAAGCCCGAGCAGTCCGACCTCTACCAGGCCGCGTTCTCCGCCCACGGGGACGCCGTGCGGCCCGTGCTCGCTCCCACGAACGTGACGGACACCTTCTGGACGACGGTGCAGGCCTTCAACATCGCGGAGCGCTACCAGACGCCCGTGATCCTGCTCTCCGACCAGGAGATCGCACAGCGCAAGGAGACGCTGGACGCCATCGACACCGCCATCGCGGTCGAGGAGCGGCGCCGGCCCGCCGACGCCGAGCTGGAGGAGTACGTCCGCTTCGCGCACACGGCATCAGGCGTCAGCCCGATCAGCCACCCGGGGCTGAAAGGCGGGAACTACCTCGCCTCCGGCATCGAGCACAACGAGCATGGCGCGCCGACGGCGAGTGGAGCGGTCCACGCCCGGATGAACGACAAGCGCGCCCACAAGCTCGACCCCCTGAAGCGGAGGCGCGACCTGTTCCGCGTCTTCGGCGACGACTCGGCGCCGCTCGCGCTCGTGGGGTGGGGCTCGTGCGCGGGCACGTGCCGCGAGGCCCTCGCGCACGCGCGCGGAATGGGCCTGCAGGTGAAGCTCCTCGTTCCCTATCTCCTCTACCCGGTGGCGGAGGAGGTCTACGACGACTTCTTCGCGTCCGTCCGCGCCGGCCTGATCGTGGAGCAGTCCCACCAGGGACAGCTCTACCGGATCCTGCGCATGTTCCTGGAGCTGCCCCGCGGCGTACGCTCGCTGGCCAAGAGCGGCGCCAATCCCTTCGTGCCGTACGAGGTCGCCGAAGAGCTGCACCGGTCCGCGGAAGCGCTGCAGCGAAGAGGGGACGAC
>JAICEW010000461.1 GCA_025923995.1 Vicinamibacteria bacterium
GATGTTGCCCACCCAGATGAGGTTCGCGCCCCGGCTGCCGGCGTAGGCAACCTCGGCCATCAACGTGTTCGTGAGCTGGCGTTCGTAGCTCACCTGCCACGAGTCCATGTGCGGCGTCTCGTTCGAAAACGCATGCCCGAACACCGTGGGGTTCGCCGCGTTGAGCGCGGCCGTTCCCTCCGGCTTGCGCGGCACGGGAGCGGGGAAGGGGTTCGACAGGCGCGGGACGCGCGAGGGCGAGAAGTCGAGCGGGTTCGTCTCGACGCTGTAGTTCTGCGAGACCTGGTTGGGTACGTTCTGGTGCAGCAGGTTGCCCGCCGCGTACGGCACCGGGAAGTAGCTGCGGCCGTAGCCGACGCGGAGCACGTTCCTCGCGTCCCCGGACACGTTCCACGCGACCCCGAAACGCGGAGCGAGGTTGTCCCAGCGGATCTGCTTGTTGGCCCGCTTGTCGGCGCTCTCGCCCGCGTAGACGAGCTGCATGCCCTCCGGATCGTAGTTGGGCAGGCGATTCTCGCGCTCCGTGTCGGGGACGTAGATCTCGTAGCGCAGGCCGAGGTTGACGGTGACGTTCGGGCTCATCTTCCAGTCGTCCTGCACGAACAGGGAGTGCTCCTGGTTCGTGAAGTCGTAGACGTCGGTCAGGAAGGCGCGCGAGCCGGCGGTCGTGTAGCCGAGCAGCAGCGTCGCCAGGCCGGAGCCCTGCGTGTTCGTCTGCGGGTTGTTGGTCAGGTTCCGCCCGATGGTGATGTTGCCGCGGGTGTTGCCGTTGATGAAGGGGGAGGGCTTGCGGAGGACGAAGCGATATCCGCTCTTGAAGGAGTGGCGCCCCTGGACCCACGACAGCGTGTCCTCGAGCTGGTAGTGGATCTGCTTCGGGTTCACGGGGAGGAAGGCCGGCCCACCGGAAATACCGGTCAGGTCCCCCGCCGCACCCGGCGCGGCTCCGATGCCGATGTTGGGCAGGCCGGTCGTGAACTCGCTGATGTTGATGCCCTGGATGCCGAGGCTCGTCGCCGCGTCGTGGCCATAGTCCGACTGCCGGGTCTCGGGGTTTGTCTTCGCGTAGCCCAGGCGCAGCTCGTTGACGACGGTCGCCCCGAACAGGCGCGTCCAGTTGAACGCGCCGCCGTGCGTCGTGAGGCGCGTGTTCTGGATGCCGGCCACGAACGGCCCCAGGTCGAACAGCGCGGCCGCTTCCGACGGCGTCTCCAGGCAGCAGGCGGCCTGGCCCTGTGGCGCGTCCAGCTTGTACTTCTCGTAGCTGAAGCGGACGAAGAAGCTGTCGCGGTCGCCCGCGCGGTGGTCGACGCGGGTCGTGAAGGAGTGATCGCGGACGGAGCGGTTGATGGTGGAGGTGTAGTTGTCGAAGTTGCCCGGACCGTTCGGGAGGGGGTAGATGGAGGCGACGTTGCGGCCGACCGCGTCGAGACGGTCCTGGGGGATGATGTTGCCGGGGAACGGGTCCCGGATCACGCCCCCGCCGTTCGGATTGGGCCTGGTGGTCAGGGGGTCGTAGATCAGTATCAGGTTGCCGCGCAGGTCGCGGTAGTCGCTGAAGTCGCCGCGGCGCGCGGCCGCGGTGGGCACGGTGTTCACGAACACCTGGCCCCGGTCCTCCTTGATCCCCGCGTAGTCGACGAAGAAGAAGGTCCGGTTCGTGGAGATGGGCCCCGAGAGGGCGGCGCCGAACTGGTGCCTGTCGAGCGGAGCCTTGGACGCCGTCGGGAGGGCGAAGAAGTTCTTCGCGTCGAACCGCTCGTCCCGCCAGTACTCGAAGGCCGTGCCGTGCCATTCGTTGCTGCCGGACTTGGTGGAGACCGACACCACTCCCGCGCCGCGCCCGAACTCGGCGGAGAAGGTGCCGGTCAGCACCTTGAACTCGCGGACCGACTCCACGGTCGGCTGGACGATGACCGTGTTGAACGTGTACTCGTTGTTGTCGATCCCGTCGACCAGCCAGGCGTTCGTGTTGGCCTGCGAGCCCAGCGCGTTGAAGTTCGACGCGCCGCGCGGGTTGAAGGTGGAGGCGCCTGACAGGTTCTCGCCCACCTGGCCCGCGTTGACGCCGGGCACGAGGTACACGAGCGTCGCGAAGTTGCGGCCGTTCAGCGGCAGCTCGCGCACGGCGCGTTCCTCGATCACCTCGCCCATCTCGGCGGAGTCGGTGCGCGTCAGCGGTGCGAGGCCGATGACCTCGGTCGCCTCGGCCAGGCCGCCGAGCTCCAGCGCCGCGTCCACGCGGGCACGCTGGTTGACCTGGAGCACGACGCCCTTGTGGGTGTAGCGCCTGAAGCCCTGCACCTCCACGGCGACGTCGTAGGTCCCGGGGATCAGGAACGGCGCGACGAAGGACCCGTCGGGGTCCGTGGTGTGGACGCTGGTCGTGCCCTTGTTGACCTCGGTGATGGTCACGCTGGCGCCAGGGACGGCGGCTCCCTGCTGGTCCCTGACGGTGCCGACGATCGTGCCGGTGGTGACCTGCGCCTGGGTCGGAGCGGGCGCGAGGACGCCCGCGCCCAGCAGCGCGAGCACGCCGATCGTCGCCCGGCTCCGTCGCTTCGCATCGTTCATGCGTCGCCTCCTTGGCCGCTTGGCGGCGGGACCGCGCCGCCGTCCGCGGGCGACGGGTCTTCCATTAGTCGGACTATTTGAACGAATGTGCGGAAGGATACACGCGTGCGCCGGTGAGTCAACAGCAAATTCGATGGCCCGTACCCGCGCGCCCGATCACGCGCAGCTTGTGCATGCAGCAACGGGGCCGCATAATGCCGCCACGTGCCGCGCAACCTCGCCGCTCAATCGAATCCGGGGTATCCGCAGGGGGGCGTGCACGGCCGCATCGTCCACACCATCGGCCGCCGCATCGTCAGCGGCGAGATCCGGCCCGGCGAGCAGCTGCCCAACGCGGCGCACGTCAGGGCCAGCCGGGGTGTCGTCCGCGAGGCGATCAAGGTGCTCGCCGCGAAGGGGCTCGTGGTGTCCCGGCCCCGCACCGGCACGCGGGTCCGTTCGCCCGAGGCCTGGAACCTGCTCGACCCGGACGTCATGGCCTGGCATCAGGAGGAGCTGCCCCGGGGCGCCTTCCTGGGCAAGCTCACGGAGGTGCGGCTCCTGATCGAGCCGGCGACGGCGGAGCTGGCCGCCCGGCGCGGGCGACCCCAGGAGCGCGCCGCGCTGCAGGCTGCGTTCCGCGACATGCGCGATGCGCTGTATCGTTCGCCGCCGGACTACGACGCCTACAACGAGGCCGATCTCCGCTTCCATCGCGCCATCGTCCAGGCCTGCCAGAACGACATCCTCGAGCAGATGGGCGCCATCGTGAACAGGACGCTCCTCGTCGCCTTCAACGCTGCGCTGCGGGTGCCCGGGCTGCCCAGGGCGTCGCTCTCGCGCCACGAGGCGATCCTGGATGCCATCCGGAGGCGCCAGCCCAACCGCGCGCGTGACGCCATGCGCCGCCTGGTGCAGAACACGGGCCGCGCGATCGCCACGCTCCCGCCGAACGGATCGCCTCGCCGCTGACGCTTCGCCGTCGCTGCAGGCCGGCCCTTCATTGCCGGGCCGGGGATTGACTGGCCGGCCCATCCGCGTATCCTTCCGATCATTCGGCTCATTAGTACGACTAATGGCAGCGGCGGCCCGACGGGTCGCCGCCGCGCCACGCGGAGTCCGGTTGCAGGAGGGGGCAAGCGATGAGGCGAATGGCATGGACGCTGGTTCTCGTCGCGAGTGTGGCGTCCGCGGAAGACGCGGGTGACTTCCGGCCGGCCGAGACAAACGTCTGGGCCGCGCCGTATCCCCGCGTGGACGGCGCCGGCCGGGTCCAGGTGCGGATCAAGGCTCCCGAAGCCACGAAGGTCCGCGTGAACTTCTGGAGCGGGCCCAAGGAGGACATGACGAAGCAGGCGGACGGCTTCTGGACGATCACCACGCCGCCCCTGGTCCCCGGGCTCCACTACTACACGCTCGTCATCGACGGCGCGGAAGTCGCCGACCCCGGTAGCCACGCGTTCTTCGGCGGCGGCAAGCACGCGAGCGCGGTCGAAGTGCCGGAGCCAGGCTCCGACTACTACGCGATCCGGGACGTGCCGCACGGCCAGGTGCGCGAGGTCTGGTACCACTCGAAGGTCACCGGCGGCTGGCGCCATGCGCTCGTGTACCTGCCGCCCGGCTATGACGAACAGCCGAAGACGCGCTACCCGGTGCTCTACCTGCAGCACGGCGGCGGCGAGGACGAGACCGGCTGGATCCGTCAGGGACGCGCGAACTTCATCCTCGACAACCTGATCGCGGCGGGACGCTGCAAGCCGATGATCGTGGTGATGGCGTACGGCTACGCAC
>JAICEW010000462.1 GCA_025923995.1 Vicinamibacteria bacterium
GACAGCGAGCGGATGCTCTGCAGGCCCGCGATCAGGATCACCAGGTTCACGACGACGGCCAGGACCGGCCGCTTGACGAAGATGTCCGTGATCTTCACTGTCTTCGGTTCCTTTGAGCGCACGAGGAGCGTCGCATTGCTCGAGGGCTAGTTGCTGAACAGCGCCGGCGGGCGCTGTTCAGCTTCACGCCATCTCGGGCTCCGCCCTCGATGGCTTAGTTGTCCTCCGGCTTCGGCGCGGGGTCGTTGCCCGGCACCACCGAGTTGTTGACCCGCACCGCCGCGCCGTTGCGGAGCTTGAAGACGCCCGAAGTGACCACTGACTCACCGGCGTCGAGGCCGGACACGACGGCCACCTGGTCGCCTCGCGACGCGCCCAGCTTCACGAACTGCTGGCGCACGCCCTCGTACTTCGCCCCGCCCTGGCCCTCGAGCTGGGCCACCACGAAGACGGAGTCGCCGTAGGGCGCGTAGTTGATGGCGGACGCCGGCAGGGACACGACCTCCTGCTGCGCCCCCAGCACCACCTGCGCCTGCACGAACATCCCCGGGCGCAGCTTGCCCTCGGGGTTCGCGAGCGTGGCCTGCACCTGCACGTTGCGCGTCGCCTCGTCCACCACCGAGTCGACGGCGGTGATGCGCCCGGTGAAGGTCGCGTCGGCGACGCCTTCGAGCGAGACGCGCACCGCGCCGCCCGTGCGCAGCTGGCTCACGGACTGCTGCGGCACCGCGAAGTTGACGTAGATGGGGTCGAGCGACTGCAGCGGCACCACCGGCGAGCCGCCCTGGACGTACTGCCCGCGGTTCACCTGGCGGATGCCCAGCAGCCCGCCGAACGGCGCGCGGATGATCTTGCGATCGATGGTGGCGCGGATCTCGCCCACGCGCGCCTCGGCCTGCTTGTGCTCCGCGATCGCACGATCGTCTTCGGCCTGCGCGATGATCCCCTCGTCCCGCAGCCCGCGCATGCGGTCGAGGTTGAGCCGGCTCAGGTCGCGCTGCGCCTCGGCGGCCGCCAGCTGCGCCCGCTCCTGGCGCGTGTCGAGCTGGACCAGCACCTCGCCCTCCCGCACCATCCGTCCGGAGTCGAAGCTGATGCTGTCCACGATCCCCGGCAGGTCCGCGCTCACGGTCACGCCGTGGACGGCCTCGACGGTGCCGATGGCGCCGAGCGTCGACGGCCAGCGCTCCTTCTGCGCGACCACGGTGGTGACGGCCTCCGGGGGCGGCTGGAACGACGACGCCTGGGCGACCGCCGTCTGGATCTGCTTGTACTTGACCAAGCCCACCGTGGCCACGAAGACGGCGACCGCGGCGAGCATCACGAACATTCGCTTCTTCACGAGGGAAGCCTCCTGGCCTCTGGAGTGTGCGTAGTGCTAGACGATTCAGGGATGAACAATGATCCGCAAAAAAACGTCACGGACCGCCGGCCAGAACGCGCAGCGACTCCATCAGCTCTTCCGCACGCTTGCTGGAGAGCTTCGAGAACAGCTCCCGCTCCACGCTGCGGATGACCTTGAGCCCCTCGGCGTGGCGCGCCCTTCCCTCCGAGGTAAGAGCGGCCCTTACCGAGCGGCGATCGTGCGGGTCGTCCGCACGGACGACCAGCTTTTCCGCCTCCAAACGATCGACCAGCTGCGTCATGTTCGACCGCACGCACGCGCAGCGGTCGGCCAGCGTGCGCAGCGGCAGCGCTTCGCCCGCCTCCACCAGGTTGGCCAGCGCGCCGAACTTGGCGAGCGACAGGCCCAGCGGCTCGAGGGCGCCTTCGAAGCGCTCCTCGACGTGTTTGAGGGCCCATATCAGCCGATACGCATTCGAGACGGAGACCACGTCATTCATATCTGCACCATACAGGAACGAAGGATGTGTGTCAAAGGTTCCCCTTCCGCGGGCGGCCCGCCTCCCGTACTGTGGCCGCGCCATGACCAAGGAACTGCTCGAGGAGACGGCCGCGCGCGCGGCCGCGTACCTGGTCGGACTCGGCGCACGCGGCGTCTTCCCCACCGCCGAGGCCCTGCGCGGGCTGGAGCGCTTCGCGGAGGCGCTGCCTGAAGAGCCGAGCGACCCCGCCGCGACGCTCCGGCTCCTGGACACGATCGGGTCGCCGGCCACCACCGCGACCGCCGGGCCGCGCTACTTCGGCTTCGTGATCGGCGGAGCGATGCCGGCGACGCTCGCGGCCAACTGGCTGGCGGGCGCGTGGGACCAGAACGCGGGCATGGTCGCGGGATCGCCGGTGGGAGCGCGGCTCGAGCGCGTCGCGTCGGATTGGCTCGTCGACCTGCTCGGGCTGCCCGCCGACACCGCCACCGCGTTCGTGACCGGCGCGACCATGGCGAACTTCAGCGGGCTCGCGGCCGGCCGTCATGCCGTGCTGCGCTCCGCGGGCTGGGACGTGGAAGCGGACGGGCTGTTCGGGGCGCCCCCGATCACCGTCGTGGTGGGCGCGGAGGCGCACACCACGGTGCACAAGGCGCTCGGGCTGCTCGGGCTGGGCCGGAAGCGAGTGGCCGTGGTGCCGGTGGACGGCCAGGGACGCATGCGCGCCGAAGCGCTGCCCGCGATCTCCGGCCCCACGATCGTGTGCGTGCAGGCGGGCAACGTGAACACGGGCGCGTTCGACCCGCCCGAGGTGATCGCGCGGGCGCACGACGCGGGCGCGTGGGTGCACGTCGACGGCGCGTTCGGCCTCTGGGCCGCCGCGTCCGCCCCACGGGCGCACCTGATGGCCGGGTACGCGCGGGCGGACTCGTGGGCCACGGACGCGCACAAGTGGCTCAACGTGCCGTACGACAGCGGGCTCGCCTTCGTGCGGGACGAGGCGGCGCTGCGCGCGGCGTTCTCCATCCGCGCGGCGTACCTCGTGCACGCGACCGACCTCGATCCCATGGACCACACGCCCGAGTCGTCCCGGCGCGCGCGCGGCATCGAGGTGTGGGCGGCCCTGCGATCCATGGGACGCGCGGGCCTGCGCGACCTCGTGGAGCGCACGTGCCGCCACGCGAGCCGCTTCGCCGAGGAGCTGCGCCGCGCCGGGTTCGAGGTGCGCAACGACGTCGTGCTGAACCAGGTGCTCGTCTCGTTCGGGTCGGACGAGCGGACGCGGCGCGTCGTGGCCGCGCTCCAGGAGGACGGCACGTGCTGGTGCGGGGGGACGCAGTGGCAGGGCCGCGCGGCCATGCGCATCAGCGTCTCGTCGTGGGCGACGACCGAGGACGACGTGGAGCGCAGCCTCGACGCGATGATCCGCGTGGCGCGCGGAGTCGGCTAGCGCAGCGTCAGCGCCGCCACGGCCTGGGCGCCGGGGATGCGCAGCAGCTCCCGCGGATCGAGGCGGAGCTTCGACGAGCGGTTCCCCCCGCCCAGGATGGCCCAGTCGAGCGCCAGCGCCGGCTCGTCCAGGTAGATCGGCCATTCCGGCGGCAGGCCGAACGGCGTCACCCCGCCGACCAGCATGCCCGTGAGCCGCGTCGTCTCGTCGGGCGGCGCGAAGGACAGCCGCGAGACGCCCATCAGGTCGCGCACGCGATGGTTGACGTCCAGGCGCGCGGTGGCCTGCACCACGCACGCGGCATGGCTCTTCGGCTCGCGCCTGGAAGCGACCACGATGGTGTTGAGGGAGCGCTCGGGCGGGACGCCGTAGCGCGCACAGAAGGCCGCGGTGTCCGCGACCTCAGGGTCGCACGCGAGGACCTCGTGCGCGATTCCGAGGACACGCAGGGCGGCACCGACCCGGGGGTCCGGCTCCGCCGGCTGGGGCACCCGAGTGGGCCTAACGGCTCACGATCGACAGGCGCGAGACCAGCCAGCCGCCGTCTTCCGCGGTCTGGGCTTCGCACGAGAAGTGCACGCGCTCACCGCGCGTGGTCTCGAACTGGGAGACGAACCGGAGCGTTTCGCCCGGCAGGTTCCTCAGGGCGCCGGCGTCGTCGAAGCGGAGCGGGTCGGCGCCCGGCCACCGCTCGTTGACGGCCGTCTGGCAGAGCTCGACGACGCCCGCGGATTCCCCGCCGATCGTCGCAGCCCTCGCGTGTTCGCGGTACTGGTCGACCGCCCAGACCATGGCAACGAGGGTCAGGGCGGCTCCGAGCTTGCGTCTGGTGCGCATGCGGCGAAAGGACGTGGCGACCTCCTTGATCCAGAACATTATCAATATGAACCTAACAATCGATAAGTCAAGGAGAATTTGATCATCAAACCTCACGCAGCCGCTCGCGGTTGCCCGAGACGCCGTTCGGCGCGCTCACCGGTTCGCCACTTCAAGCGCTTCTTACAACCAGATGTAAGCATTGCACCATCCATACAAGGAAGACTCGC
>JAICEW010000463.1 GCA_025923995.1 Vicinamibacteria bacterium
ACGCGCCGGCCGCCGTAGGTCGCGTAGTAGCGCTTGAAGGCGAACACCGCCGCCACGAGGAACACGATCAGGAACGGCAGCAGGCGCACGAACCAGTTGGACATCGCGATCACGATGCGCGTGGGCAGCGGCAGCTGGGCGCCCAGGCCCTCGAACATGGCCGCGAAGGTGGGGATGACCTTCCAGAGGATGACCGCCACCACGATGCCCGCGATGGAGATGACCGCGATGGGGTAGATCATCGCGCCCTTGACCTGCGACTTCAGCTTGACCGCCTTCTCGATGTAGGTGGCCAGGCGCTTCAGGATGGTGTCGAGGATACCGCCCGCCTCCCCCGCCGCGATCATGTTGACGAACAGCTCGTCGAACGCCTTGGGGTGCTTGCGCATGGCGTCGGCCAGGCTGGCGCCGCCTTCCACGTCCATGCGCGTCTGCTGCAGGATCTTGGCGAACGTCTTGTTCTCCTGCTGGCTGGCCAGGATCTCGAGGCACTGGACGAGCGGCAGGCCGGCGTCGATCATGACCGAGAACTGGCGCGTGAAGACGGCCAGGTCCTTGGCCGGCACGCCACCGCCGAGCTTGGGCAGGGCCAACTCCTTGCCCTTCTCCTTGACGGAGGAGACGAGGATCTGCTCCCGGCGCAGCAGGGCCATCACGGCTTCCTTGTTGTCGCCGACCCGCTCGCCGGACACCGACTTGCCGTCCCTGGTCTTGCCCTTCCAAACGAAAGCTGGCATCGCGATCTCCTCAGTGCGGGCGACGGCGCTGGCGGGCGCCGCACGCGTACGGGGTCACCTGCCTCATCGACCCACCGGCCGCCCGGGTTGCCGGCCCCCGGACTGGGGTGTGGCCAGCCCGGCGCCGCGGTTGATCATGTCCTGCAGCTCGTCGGGATGGGAGCTGATGCCGAGCGCGGTCTGCAGGCTGATCTGCTTCGCGAAATAGAGGCTGGCCAGGGACTGGTTGAACGTCTGCATGCCGTACTTCTCCTGGCCCGTCTGCATCGAAGAGTAGATCTGGTGGACCTTGTCCTCGCGGATGAGGTTGCGGATGGCGGCGTTGGGAATGAGGATCTCCAGCGCCAGCACGCGGCCGATGCCGCTGGCCTTGGGCAGCAGCGATTGGCACATGATGCCTTCCAGCACCAGCGAGAGCTGCGCGCGCACCTGGGCCTGCTGGTGGGCGGGGAAGACGTCGATGATGCGGTTGATGGTCTGCGCGGCCGAGTTGGTGTGCAGGGTGGCGAAGGTGAGGTGGCCCGTCTCGGCGATGCGCAGCGCGGACTCGATCGTCTCCAGGTCGCGCATCTCGCCGATCAGCACCACGTCGGGGTCCTCGCGCAGCGCGGCGCGCAGCGCGGCCGAGAAGGAGTGGGTGTCCGCGTGCAGCTCGCGCTGGTTGACCACGCACTTCTTGTGCGCGTGAAGGTACTCGATCGGGTCCTCGATCGTGATCATGTGCTCGTGGCGCTCGTTGTTGATCTTGTCGAGCATGGCCGCGAGGGTGGTGGACTTGCCGGAGCCGGTGGGGCCCGTGACCAGCACCAGCCCGCGCGGCTTGTCGCAGATCTGGGCGATCACGGGCGGCAGGCCCAGCTCCTTGAAGCCGCGGATCTCGTAGGGGATGGTGCGGTAGACGGCCGCCACCGCGCCGCGCTGCATGAACACGTTCGAGCGGAAGCGGGCCAGCCCCTTGATGCCGAAGCTGAAGTCGAGCTCCAGGTTCTCCTCGAAGCGGTGCTTCTGCGCGTCGGTCAGCACGCTGTAGGCGAGCTGCTTGGTCTCGACGGCGGTCAGCGGCGGCAGGTCCAGGGGCCGCAGCTTGCCGTCCACGCGGATCTGGGGAGCGGAGTTGGTGGTGACGTGGAGGTCGGTTCCCCCCATCTCCGTCATGGTCTTGAGCAGTTGATGAAGGCTGACGGCCACTCGCTACCTCCTAGGAGACCTCGACCCCCGCCGCGGCGCGCGGCTCTAGAGCACGGTCTCCCGCAGGACCTCCTCGATCGACGTGATGCCGGCCTTGATCTTCTCCAGGCCGCTCATGCGCAGCGTCAGCATCCCCTCTTCCAGCGCCTTGCGCTTGATCTCGACCGCCGTGGCGCCGACCATGATCAGGTCGCGGATGCCCTCCGAGACCTCCATGACCTCGTAGAGGCCGATGCGTCCCTTGTACCCGGTCCCGTTGCACACGCCGCAGCCGCGGCCCTTGAAGACCTTGAACGTCCCCGCCGCCTCGGGCGGGAAGCCGATCTCCACGATCGTCTTGGTGGGCACGTCGCGCACTTCCTCGCGGCAGTTCGCGCAGACCTTGCGGATCAGGCGCTGGGCCTGGATCAGGTTGACGGCGGTGCCCACCAGGAACGGCTCGATGCCCATGTTCACCAGGCGGGACACGGTCGACGGCGCGTCGTTCGTGTGCAGCGTCGAGAGCACCAGGTGGCCGGTGAGCGCGGCCTTGACCGCGATCTCGGCCGTCTCGTAGTCGCGGATCTCGCCGACCAGGATGATGTTCGGGTCCTGGCGCAGGAACGAGCGCAGGCACGACGCGAAGTTGAGGCCGATCTGGTCCTTGATCTGGACCTGGTTGATCCCCGGCAGGTTGAACTCGACCGGGTCCTCGGCCGTCATGATGTTGGTGTCGGGCTTGTTGAGCTGCGCGATGGCCGAGTAGAGCGTGTTGGTCTTGCCGGAGCCGGTGGGCCCCGTGACCAGCACGATGCCGTACGGCTTCGCGATCGCGCGCTTGAAGCGGTCCAGCGAGTCCGTCTCGAAGCCCAGCTTGGTCATGTCCAGCATGAGCTTCGTCTTGTCCAGCAGCCGCAGCACGACCTTCTCGCCCCACAGCGTCGGCACCGTCGACACGCGGAAGTCCATGTCGCGGCTGCGGTCCTCGATCTTGAGGCGGATCTTGATGCGGCCGTCCTGCGGCAGGCGCTTCTCCGAGATGTCCAGCTTGGCCATGATCTTGAGGCGCGAGGTGAGCGGGTCGCGCAGCTTCAGGGGCAGGGCCATCACGTTGTACAGGATGCCGTCGATGCGGAACCGGACGCGGAACTCCTTCTCGTACGGCTCGATGTGGATGTCCGACGCGCCGCGCTTCAGGGCGTCGATGAGCAGCACGTTCGAGAGCTTGATGACGGGCGCGGCCTCGGTCGACTTGGCGAGGGCCGAGAGGTCGATCTCGTCTTCCTCCGTCTTCACCTGCTCGACGTCCGCCTCGTCCTGGCCCAGCGCGTCGATGTCGACCTCGCTGAGGCCGACCGAGGCCATGTCGTCGAAGGAGAGCGAGGGGCCCTCCATCATCTCCTTCAGCGTGGGCGCGTCTCCCAGCTTCAGGCCGCCGCCGCCGCCGCCGCCGAAGCCGCCGCCCGAGTCCGTCTTGAGCTGCAGCGAGCGCGTCGAGCCGTAGTACTTCTCGATCGCGTCCTCGAGCGAGGTCTCCGACGCCACCACCGGCTCCACGTTGTAGCCGGTCATGAACTTGATGTCGTCCATGGCAAACACGTTCGTGGGGTCGGCCATGGCGATGGTGAGGGTCGCCCCCGAGCGGCTCAAGGGCAGGATCTGGTACTTGCGCGCGGTCTCGGCGGGGATGATCTTGATGATCGCGGGGTCGACCTCGAAGTGGTCGAGGTTGATCGAGGGCACGCCGTACTGGCGGGAGAGGAGGCTCGTGATCTCCTCGTCCTTCACATATCCGAGCTTCACGAGGTTGGCGCCGAGCTTCCCCCCATTGGTGCGCTGATAGTTCAGCGCCTCCTGAAGCTGATCGGACGTGATGCGTTTCTCTTTGAGAAGCAGCTCACCGATGCGAACTGGCATAGTCGTCGATCAAAACGTTAAGCGCCCGGCGATTCCCCATCGCCCGTCGGCGTCGCGGCCCCGTGCCGCATACCCGTCCACGTAAATCCCGTTGCGCACCGCAAACGACGCGCCTGCACTGACCACCGGCCGCACATCGCCGGCCGTGCTCGCCCGGACACCGCCTCGTACCGCCAACGTCTGGCGCCGGAACCAGCGCTCGACGCCCACCGCGACATCGCGCCGTTCGCCCATGGCCTGCGGCACTCGTGTCAGGTCGGCATCCACGGAAACGATCCAGCGCGTGATCCCGGGCCACCGATCGCCCCACGCCGCCCCAAGCCGCACGTGCCGAGCCACTTCGTGAGACTCGGTGTTCGACCGAAAGGTCGGCGTCGCCAGATTGCGCGCGACGACTCCCACTCGGGCCCGCCCCACCGATGCGATCGCCCCGATATCCACGTCGCCGGTCGTGCGTTCGTCGCCGTCCAGCCGGTCGG
>JAICEW010000464.1 GCA_025923995.1 Vicinamibacteria bacterium
GGCAGCGATCCACAGGAAATGATCGATGAACTTCTCCGCCAGGGTCTCATAGGCCGGGTCGTGGGCGGCGATCTCGACCGCCAGTTCGCCCATGTTTTGGCAGAAGAGGGCCATCCAGGCGGTGCCGTCGGCCTGCTCCAGCGATCCGCCCGTCGGCAGCTGCGCGCTGCGGTCGAACACGCCGATGTTGTCGAGCCCGAGGAACCCGCCCGCGAAGACGTTGCGTCCCTGCGGGTCCTTGCGGTTCACCCACCAGTTGAAGTTGAGCATCAGCCCCTGGAACGAGCGCTCGAGGAAGGCGACGTCCTCCCGGCCCAGGTTCTTCTCGTACTTGTAGAGCACGAGCGTCGCCCAGGCGTGGACGGGCGGGTTCACGTCGCTGAAGTTCCACTCGTAGGCGGGGATCTGGCCGTTGGGATGGGAGTAGAGGCTTCGCAGGAGCAGGAGCAGCTGCTCCTTGGCGAAGTCGAAGTCCACCAGCGTCAGGGCCAGCGTGTGGAAGGCCAGGTCCCACGCCGCGTACCACGGGTACTCCCACTTGTCCGGCATCGAGATCACGTCGCCGTTCAGCATGTGGAACCACTCGCGGTTGCGGACGCCTTGCCTGGCGCCGCCCAGCAGCGGGTGGGCGTGGTGCTCCTTGAGCCAGCGGTCCACGTCGAAGTAGTAGTACTGCTTCGTCCACAGCATCCCGGCCAGCGCCTGGCGGTGCACCCGGCGCTGGTCCTCGCCCAGCGAGCGGGGCGAGATGCGCTCGTAGAACTCGTCGGCCTCCTGCACCCGCTCGCGGAAGGTGGCGTCGAAGGCCGCGTCGAGCGACCGGGCGTCGCGCCCGGCCGAAAGACGCAGGCGCACGACCGCGGATCCGGCGGCCGGCACGTCCAGCACCCAGCTCGCGGCGGCCTTGGTCCCGGTCCGCGCCGGGTTCACGGCCTCGCGCTCGCCCGCGACCACGTACCGGTGGAACGCGTCCTTCACGTAGGGAGTGGAGCCCGGCTGGCCCCACAGCCGCTGGGCATTCGTCTCGTTCTCGGTGAACAGCAGCTCGGGCGTGCCGCCGCACGACAGCGTGTAGTCGCCCAGATCGGGATGGGAGGCCACGACGACGCCGTTCGCCTCGCGCAGGACCGGCCGGGGAGACCCGTCGCCGTCCCATGACCAGGTGTTGCGGAACCACAGCGTGGGCAGCACGTGCAGCCGTGCCGCCTCCGGTCCGCGGTTCTCGACGGTCACCCGGATGAGGATGTCTTCCGGCCCCTCCTTGGCGTACTCGAGGAAGACGTCGAAATAGCGGTCGTCGTCGAAGATGCCGGTGTCGACCAGCTCGTACTCCAGATCGTCCCGCGTGCGGCGCGCGTTGGTCTCGATCAGGTCGCGATAGGGGAACTCGCGCTGCGGGTACTTGTAGAGGTACTTCATGTACGAGTGCGTGGGCGTCGAGTCGAGGTAGAAGTAGTACTCCTTGACGTCCTCGCCGTGGTTCCCCTGGTTGTTGGTGAGGCCGAACAGGCGCTCCTTGAGGATCGGGTCGCGCTCGTTCCACAGGGCCAGGGCGAAGCACAGCCGCTGCTTGTCGTCCGAGATGCCGCCCAGGCCGTCCTCGCCCCAGCGATAGGCCCGGCTCCGCGCCTGGTCGTGCGTGAAGTAGGCCCAGGCGTCGCCGTCCGCGCTGTAGTCCTCGCGCACGGTGCCCCATTGCCGCTCGCTGAGGTACGGGCCCCACGCCTTCCAGCGGACCCCCGTCCGTCGCGCGTCGTTGAGCCGCTTCTGCTCCGTGCAGTCCTCGACGCCTTGATGAGGCGGGATCTTCACCATCGCATGTCGCTCCTGTTCCTGGCGCACACGGCGGAGCAGCCCCTCGTCATCCGCCGAGCGCCATGGTCATGCCGACCAGAGCGCTCCCGAGCAGGACCATTGCGCCGCCCATGGCCCAGGCGTGGTAGCGGGTCAGGCGCCCGAACGCGTAGCCGCACACGAAGAGCATCGTGACCGCGACCGCGTTCGAGATGCGGAGCGCCCGGTACGCGTCCTGGGTCACCAGGAACGGCACGACGACGGGAAGGGTCGAGACGAACACCAGCAGGAAGATGCCGAGCGCCCCCTTCCACGCCTCCGCGTCCAGCCTCGGCCGGACGGGCGGCGCCGGCAGCGCCACGAGCCGCTCGCGCATCGCTTCGAGCTCGCCGGGGCCCAGCAGCGACGCGACGACCGGCGAGAGTGCGCTCGCGATGATCCGGCGTCCGTCCTCGGCGGCGGCGGCGGCGCGCACGCCGTGCCAGGCGAGGAGCCCGCGGCCCTTCTCCGCGAGCCCGCCCATCAGGAAGAGCAGCGCGTCGATGACGCCCCACGCGAAGTTGCAGCCCAGCGCGCCCACGAGCATCTCGCGCACCTCGGCGCGGCCGGCCTCGACCACGCTCAGCGAGCCCGTGAACGTGAGGACCATGATCAGGCCGAACAGGACCTCGGAGACGCGGTCGATCGGGTCCAGGGCACGTGACGTCCGGTCGTCGGGCATCAGCGTCCGCCCGTCAGGGCGCCCACTGACCCTCCCTCAGCCCCGCCGCCGTGAGGCCGTGGCGGATCCCGGAGAGGAGCTTGTCCTTCTCCTCCCGGGTCACCTCCTTCGTGTAGTCGCCGGAATGGAAGAAGCGCGCCTCCACCGCGACCTCCGGCTCCATCCCGCTCTGCGGCGAGAGCACCGCCGCCGGGCGGAAGGGCTGGATCTGCATGCGGGCCGCGCTGTCGCTGCCGGGCTGGAGCTGCTGGAGGATGTCGCGCAGCCCCAGCACGATCTCCTCCACCTGGGCCCGGCGCCTGGCGCCCTCCTTCTCCTGCATGGGGAATCGCGCGTAGAGGAAGACCGTCAGGCCGACCTGGACCTGCCGGTCCTCGATCAGCTCCACCAGCGGCTCCAGCTCGAAGCGGGCGCGATGCGTGCGCGCCCAGGCCGGTACGTCGGCGATCGGCTCACTCATGACGATCCTCCACCGGGGTTCGGGCCGCCCGCGCGCCGCTCCTCGAACCGGGCGACGGCCTGCGGCACCGTGAAGAACATCCGGCCCTGTCCGAGGCGGTCGGCCAGGGGCGAACGGCGGAACAGGTCCAGCGCCTCGGGGCTGAGCGCCGCCACCCACAGCTCGATGCCCTCGTCACGCAGGCGCGACTCGGCCTCGCCCAGCATCTTGAGCGCCGTGAACTCGAGCCCGGGGATGCCGCCGCAGTCGAGCAGCAGCACCTGCGGGCGCGCCTCGCGCACGAGCGGCCACAGGCGGTCGCCGATGTTCTGGGCGTTGCCGAAGTAGACGCGCCCTTCCGTGCGCAGGACGAGCAGCCCGGGGAACGCCTCGTCCTCGGGGTGCTCGGGCGAGACCGGCCGGAAGGCGTCCGTGCCGCGCTTGCGCCGCAGCACGTGCACGGGCGGGTTGTTGGCGAGCTGGAAGAGGCTGAGCATCGACAGGATGACCGCGGCCAGGATGCCCTTGAGCGTGCCCAGGAGCACCACGCCGACGCAAGCGACGAGCGCCCACTGGAACTCGCGCGTCCGGAAGAGGCGGATCTCGCGGAACGCCGCGGGGCTGATGAGGCCCAGCGACGTGGCGATGACGACGCCCGCCAGCGTGGGCTGGGGAATGAGCGCCATGACCGGCGCCAGGAAGAGCAGCGTCGCGAGCGTGGTGAGCGACGTCACCAGCCCCGCCACCTGCGTGCGCGCGCCCGCCTTGCGGTTGACCGCGGTCTGCGAGGTGCCGCCGCCGCCCGGCATCGACCCCAGCAGCCCGCCGATCGCGTTGGAGACCCCGGTCGCCACCAGCTCCTGGTTGGGATCGGGGCGGGGCTCGCCGGGCGCGCTGAAGGCCCGTCCGGCCGCGATCGTCTCCGTGAAGCTCATGAGCGCGATGGCCACGGCCGCCGGCCACAGCGCCTCCGCGAGCGAGGGGTCGGGCCACACCAGCGGCGGCAGCCCGCCGGGGATGGCCCCGACGACCGATACGCCGGACGCCTGCAGGTCCAGCCACGCGGACGCGGCGATCGCGCCGGCCACGACGAGCAGCGGCGCGGGCAGGCGCGGGGCCAGGCGCTCGAGGCCGACGACGACCGCGAGCGTGGCCAGGCCGACGATCAGCGTGGGCGGGGAGGCCTCCGGCAGGTGGCGGACGATCGCGCCCACGTCGCGGAACCAGCCGGCCTTGTCGATGTGGATGCCGAGGACCTTGGGAACCTGGTCCACGACGATCACGAGCCCGATGCCGGCCTTGAAGCCGGTCAGCACCGGCTCGGAGATGAAGTTCGCGACGAA
>JAICEW010000465.1 GCA_025923995.1 Vicinamibacteria bacterium
GCGCGCGCCGTCCGCTCCGGTCGTGAACCACTTCGCCCCGTCGATCACGTACGACTCGCCCTCGCGGCGCGCCCGGCAGTGGATCTGGGTGGGGTTGGACCCGGGGCTGTCCGGCTCCGTCATCGCGAAGCAGCTCCGGACCTCGCCGCGCACGAGCGGGAGGAGGTACTGCTGCTTCTGGTCCGGCGTGCCGTGCCGTTCGAGCACCTCGATGTTGCCGGCGTCGGGCGCCTGGCATCCGAACACGTAGTGGCCGAACAGGCTGCGGCCGAGGATCTCGGAAACGCGCGCGTGCTCGAGCAGCCCGAGGCCCATGCCGCCCAGCTCGCGCGGGACCTGGGGCGCCCACAGGCCGAGACCGCGCACCTTGTCGCGAAGCCGGCCGAGCTCCGGCTCGACGGCGTAGAACCCCTGGCCCGCCAGCGCCGCCTCGCGGGGAACCAGCTCCTCCTCCACGAACCGCCCGACCCTCTGCAGGATGTCGCGCAGCGGCGCGGCTACGGAGAGGTCCACCCGTTCACTCCGCCGCCGCGGGGGTCACTTCAGCTCCCGGCTCGAGTAGCCGAGGATGCGGCGGGCGATGATGAGGCGGTTGATCTGGCCGGTGCCCTCGAAGAGGTCGTTGATCTTCGCGTCGCGCATCCACTTCTCCAGGAGCAGCCGCCGCGAGTAGCCGAGCGGGCCCATCAGCTCGACCGCCTTCTGCGTGATGCGGGTGACGACGTCGCCCGCCTTCACCTTGCACATCGAGGCTTCGACGGTGTTGGGCCGCCGCTGGTCCATCATCCAGGCCGCCTTCACCGTGAGCAGCCAGGCCGCCCGGAGCTGCGCCTCCATGTCCACGACGTCGCGCTCCAGG
Source organism: Vicinamibacteria bacterium (assembly GCA_025923995.1). Lineage (GTDB taxonomy): Bacteria > Acidobacteriota > Vicinamibacteria > Fen-336 > Fen-336 > JAICEW01. Next base: position 860 of record JAICEW010000465.1, read on the forward strand.
GCGGAGAGCCGGTTGCGCGGCGTCGCGTAGCGGATCGCCACGCCTTCGGCGGCCAGGAGCTCCTTCAGCAGCTCGAGCGTCGCGCGGGCGATGCCGAGCGCGCTGGCCGCCACGGAGGGACGGGTGTTGTCGAAGGTGGCCATCGCCCCCTTGAAGCCCTTCGTGCGGTCCGACACGTCGGCGCTGCCCAGGAGGTTGTCCAGCGGGATCCGGCAGTTCTCGAGGACCACGGACGCCGTGTCGCTGGCGCGGATGCCCATCTTCCGCTCCAGCTTGGTGACCGTGAGCCCGGGCGTGCCCGCCTCGACCACGAACGGCTTCATGCCCGCGCGGCCCGCCGAAGGGTCCACCGTGGCCCAGACGACCATCAGCCCGCTCGAATCCACCATCGACTTGTGGCCGCCGGTGACGAAGATCTTCTCGCCGCTCAGCACCCAGCTCTCGCCGTCGCGCACGGCGGTGGTGCGGATGGCGGCGGTATCCGAGCCGCAGTGCGACTCGGTCATCGCCATGCTCGCCCACTTGGGCGGCCCTTCGCGGTAGCGGGCCAGGAAGCGCTGCTTCTGCTCGGCGGTGCCCGTGGCCTCGATGGCGGCCCCCCCCAGCCCCGCGCCGGGCACGCAGAGATAGAGGCCGGCGTCTCCCCAGGAGAGGCACTCGATCACGTGCACCAGCGTCAGGTGGCCGACTCCCGAGCCGTTCGCCGCCCCGCCCGCGCTGGAACGGAAGCTCTGGCCGGTCCGCAGCGCCGTCTGCCACATCAGCCGGGCCAGGTCCCACGGCACCTCGTGTTCGTGGTCGTCGTAGTGGCGCGCCTGGGGACGCATCGTCTCGCGCGCCACCTGGCGCACGAACGCGAGGCGCTCCTCGATCTCCGGCGGGGTCTCGAACCCGATCATCGCGTTTCCCTCACACGATCGCCAGGCCTTCCAGCACGGCGAAGCCGCGCGCGTTGCGCAGCCACATCTCCACCGGGTGGTCGCGGATGTAGCCGTGCCCGCCGAGGATCTGCACGGCGCGGTCGGTCACCGCGAGCGTCATGTCGTCCGCGAAGTTCTTGGCCAGGGCCGCCTCGCGGGCGGCGTCGCCTCCCTGGTCGAGCCGCCAGGCGGCCTCCCAGGCCATCAGGCGCGCGGCCTCCACCTCGGTGGCCATCTCCGCCAGCATGAAGGCGATGGCCTGCCGGCGCGCGATCGGCTCGCCGAAGGCGGTGCGCTCCTTCGCGTACTCCAGGCTGTATTCGTAGGCGGCCCGCGCGACGCCGACGGCCAGGGCCGCCAGGGCCACGCGCGACGCGCCGAGCAGGAGGGCGAAGTCGCAGCCCGCGTCTCCGCCCAGGCGCTGGGCGGCGGGCACGACGCAGCCCTGCAGCTCCACGGTGTGGAGCGCGAGCGCGTTCAGGCCGAGGTTGCGCTCGCGGTCCGCGACCCGGAGCCCCGGGCTGTCCTTCCGCACGAGGAAGGCCTGGGTGGCCCCGTCGAGCTCGGCGTAGACGAGCATCCACTCCGCGTCGGCCGCGCAGGGGACGTTCGTCTTCGTTCCCGTGAGCACGTAGGCGCCGTTCGCGCGCGTCGCGCGGGTGCGCAGCGCGTGGGGATCGAAGTCGTAACGCGGCTCGAGAAGGGCGGACGATCCCGCCGCGTACGCGTCGCCGCAGAACCGCGGCAGGAGCTCGCGCTTCTGCTCGGCGGTGCCGCACAGCAGCACCGGGATCGCCACCAGGTTGGGGGCGAGGAGGGCCATCGCGCCGGACACGTCGCCCCAGGCCAGCTCCTCCGCCGCGAGCACGCCGGTGACGGCCGAACGCTCGCCGAAGCCTCCGTGCGCCTCGGGGATGCTGGCGGGCAGCAGGCCGAGCTCCCAGCCCGCCTGCGGCAGGCCTTCCGGCAGGTGTCCCGCCTCGTCCGCCTCGCGCGCGTGCGGCCGCATCTCGCGGCCGGCGAACCGGCGCAGCGCCTGCAACAGGGTGGCTTGCTCTTCGGAGGGCTCGAACCCGAACATGGCGGCGCTCAGGAGACCCGGCGCGGCCCGAGCGCCTCGCCGGCCCGCTCGCGCAGCACGCGCTTGAGGATCTTGCCGGTCGCCGTCTTCGGCAAGGCGTCGGTGAAGAGGACGTGGCGCGGCGCCTTGTAGACGGCCATCTCCGCCCGGCACCAGTCCACGACCTGCTGCTCCGACACGCGGCCGCGGGCCTCCGGCTTCAGCACGACGAACGCGACCACGTCTTCGCCGCGGTAGGGATCGGGCACGCCGACCACGCCCGCCTCGAGCACGTCGGGGTTCCGGTACATCAGCGCCTCGACCTCGGCCGGGAACACGCTGTAACCCGACGCCTTCACCAGGTCGCGCTTGCGCTCCTCGATGCGGAAGTAGCCCTCTTCGTCCATGCGCCCGATGTCGCCCGTGTGCAGCCAGCCCTCGCGGAGCACCTCCGCCGTCGCCTCCGGCTGGCCCCAGTATCCCTTCATCACCATCGGGCCGCGGACCACGATCTCGCCCGACGCGCCCGGACCGAGCTCCCGGGTGTCGTCCTGCAGGTCCACGACCTTCACGTCCACCAGCGGCAGCGGCAGGCCGACGGTGCCGTACTTCGGACGGTACGGGGGATTGATGTGGGTGGGCGCGGTGGTCTCGCTCAGGCCGTAGCCCTCGATCAGCTTGTAGCCCGTGGTCTGCTCCCAGCGCCGGGCGATCTCCTCCGGCACGGGCGCGCCGCCCGAGAAACAGGCGCGCAGCGAGCGCAGGTCGTATTGCTGGATGCGGGGCGAGTTCACCAGCGCCACGTTGATCGTCGCGATCAGCGTGGTGATCGTGCAGCGGTACCGCTCGACGGCGGCGAGCAGCGCCTCGGCGTCGAAGCGGCCGAGCGCCACGCCCATCGCGCCCAGGTACGCCATCATGTTGAGCTGGCACTCCATCCCCGTGATGTGGAACCACGGCAGCACGGACAACGCCACGTCCGCCCGGCCCAGGCCGAGATAGGCGCGCTGCAGCTCGCAGTTCGCGGTCAGGTTCCCGTGCGTCAGCTCGGCGCCCTTGGGCCGGCCGGTGGTGCCGGAGGTGTACTGGAGCAGCGCGGTGTCGCCGGGCGAACGGGGCACGGGCGCCGCGAGCCGTGGCGCATCGCGCAGCAGCGTGAGGAGGTCGTCGGTGTCCGGCGCCCGGGCGGCCTTCTCCCGGAAGGACGGGGGCACCGGGAGGGTGGGCTCGTCCGGGAGGAAGTCGCGGTAGGAGGTCACCACCACCGCCGTGAGCGCGGTCTGCGAACGGATCGGCTCGATGCCCGCGTACCCCTGGTCGGCCACCACCAGGAACCGCGCGCCCGAGTCCTTGAACTCGTGCACCAGCTCCGCCGGCTTGTGCATCGGGTTCAGGCACACGTTCACGGCGCCC
>JAICEW010000466.1 GCA_025923995.1 Vicinamibacteria bacterium
CACGCGCACGTCCACCTGGATCGTCTTCTGCGAGCCGATGCGCTCGACCTCGCCCTCCTGCAGCACGCGCAGGACCTTGGCCTGCGTGCGCAGGCTCATGTCGCCGATCTCGTCCAGGAAGATGGTGCCCTTGTGCGCCAGCTCGAACTTGCCGATCTGCTTCTCGGCCGCGCCGGTGAACGAGCCCTTCTCGTGGCCGAACAGCTCGCTCTCGATCAGCTCCTCGGGGATGGCCGCGCAGTTGACCTGCACCATCTCCTCGTCCTTGCGCGGGCTGTTGCGGTGGATGGCGCGCGCGACCAGCTCCTTGCCGACGCCGCTCTCGCCCAGCAGGAGCACGGTCGCGTTGGTGGGCGCCGCGCGCGTGATGGCGTCGCGGACCTTCTCCAGCGCGGTCGAGACGCCCACCATCCGGTAGCGCGCGTCCTGGCTCTCGCGGAAGCCGGACACCTTGCGCTCCAGGCGCCGCTGGGCCAGCGCGTTGCGCGCGACCAGCAGGATGCGGTCGGTCTCCGGCGGCTTCTCGATGAAGTCGAACGCGCCCAGCTTGGTGGCCTCCACCGCCGTGCGCACGGTGCCGTGGCCCGACAGGATGACCACGGGCGGCGAGCCGTCGACCGCCTTCAGCTGCTTGAGCACGTCCAGGCCGTCCATCTGCGGCATCTTGATGTCGAGGAAGACGAGGTCGGGCCGCTCACGCTCGGCGATCTTGAGGCCGGCCTCGCCGCTCGCCGCCAGCACGCAGTCGTAGCCCTCGTACTCGAACATCATCTTCATCGTGGAACGGATCGCTTCCTCGTCGTCGACGATGAGGACCTTTGGTTTCATGTTTGTCGCGTCCTCGGCCTCGCTGCTTCGTCATTCCGCCCTCGTGCGAGGGAATCGCACGAGGGCGGAAACGACACGCGGCCTGCGGGTCTCATGGATGCCTGCCGTCCTCCACTTCGATGCGCGCCAGGAACGTGCCGGCCGGGCGTGGCCGCTGCACGAGCAGCCAGGCCACGTCGCCCGGGTTCAGCTCCGCCAGCACCTTGCGGTACGCGCCCAGGTCCGGCGTCGGGTGCCGGTTCACCTCCAGCACCAGGTCCCCGTGCACGAGCTGTTCCAGCCCCGAGAGCCCGACCACGCTCGCCACCGCCACGGCGCGACGATCGGGCGGCAGCCGCAGGTCGTCGCGGACCTCGGGCGCCAGCTCCTCCATCACCAGGCCCAGGCGATCGCCCGCGCCCGGCGTGTCGACGCGCGCCGGCTCGCCCAGCGGCGGGCGCTCGCCCAGCGAGCCCCTCTCGGCCAGCCGGGCGGTCAGCGTGATCGGCTTCCGGTCGCGCACGACGGAGAGCGCCACCTCGCTGCCCGGCGCCTGGCCCGCGATCACCCGCACCAGGTGGTCGCCGTCCTCGATCGCGGTGCCGGACACGGACGTGATGACGTCGTAGCGCTTGAGCCCCGCCGCCTCGCCGGCGTTGCCTTCGACCACGTCCAGGATCATCGCGCCGGACGCGCCAGGGACGCCGAGCATGCGCGCGAGGTCGGCGTCGAGCTCCTGGAGCTGGATGCCCAGGTAGCCGCGGCTCACGTGCCCCCGCGAGCGCAGCTGCTGGAGCACGTCCCTGGCGACGTTGCTGGGGATCGCGAACCCGATCCCCTGGCCCTGCAGGCTCACGGCGGAGCTGATGCCCACCGCCTCGCCCGCCGCGTTCACGAGCGGGCCGCCGGAGTTGCCGGGGTTGATGGCCGCGTCCGTCTGGATGTACGCGTCGAAGGAGGGATCGTAGATCTTGCGCCCCTTCGACGAGACGACGCCGACCGTGACCGAGTGGTCGAAGCGGTACGGGTTCCCGATCGCGCACACCCACTCGCCCACCCGCAGGCGGTCGGAGTCGCCCAGGGGCAGCGCCGGCAGCCCGGTCGCGCTCACCTTGAGCAGCGCCAGGTCGGTCGAGGGGTCCGCGCCCACCAGCGTCGCGGGCAGCTCGCGCTTGTCGGCCAGGCGGACGCGGATGCGGTCCGGGGACGCGACCACGTGGTGGTTGGTCAGGATGTACCCGGCGGGATCGACGATGAATCCGGAGCCCTCCCCGCGGCGCGGCACGCCGGGCAGGGCCTCGCTGTCCAGGGCCGGGTGGCCCGGCGGCAGCCGGTCCTCGATGACCGTCACGTTGACGACCGAGGGGTTCACCCGCTGCGCGATGTCGGCGAACGACGGCGGCCCGCCCCCCGCGCCCACCGGCTGTCCGGGTGGCCCTCCGCCCGCGGCCAGGCCCAGCAGCAGGCCGAGCGCCGCGGCCAGCGCGAACGCGAGCGACAAGACCACCCGAGTCATGGTCTCAGTATATCCGTGCGCGCGTCAGTCCTCGGGCCAGGGCAGCAGCGGATAGAACGGACGGCCGTCGGCGGCCGGCCGGCGCCGGCCCTCGGCCACGGCGCGCCGCACCAGCTTCCAGGTGCGCCGGAGATGGTGGCGCGCGTTGTGGATGCCCATCGACCCCAGGTGCGCCTGCAGGGCGGCGCGCCGCTCGTCGGGCATGGCCGCGCGCTCCGAGTACGCGCCGTAGAGGTAGCGCCCGTTCCACCACGCGAGGCGCAGGCTGCGCGGGTGGAAGTTCTCGGCGTAGACGCGGCTGACGTGCGCGCCCCCGATCGCGATGGCCAGCGCCGCGGCGGCCACGGCCGGCCGGAGCCGCGGACGCGCCCGCACGACCTCGTTCCAGGCCGTCGCCAGCGCCAGCGCCGCGAACGACACGGGGAACAGCAGCAGGTCGTCCCGCGCCACCGTGAGGCCCGGCGCGCAGGCCAGCAGCGCCGAGGCCAGCCAGACCAGGGCGCCGCTGCGACGCTCCGCGGGCACGAGCAGGAGCAGGGCCACGCCCGTGACGAGGGCGCACACGATGGCGAGCGGCACGAGCGCGGCGCTCAGCGGATCGAAGGTCATGAGGCCGGCGGGCGACAGCGCCTTGCGCACGTGGTCCGCCAGCCCCTCCCAGCTGCTGCCGGGCGACATGACCTTCGCGATCACCCGGCGCCGGTAGAGGATGAGCGCGGCCGAGAGGCCCAGGGCGGCGGCCGCGTAGGCCGCGAAGCGGATCCGGGCCGTGCGGGCCCGCGCCACGAACGCGCCCACCAGCAGCAGCGCGGGCAGGGCGGCCAGCGTGTCCTCGCGCACGAGCACGCCCAGGGCCAGGACCACGAGGGACGGGAGGAGCGGGGCCCACGACCCCCGCTCGAGGCCCCGGCAGAGCAGCAGCGCCGAGCCCGCGAACGCGAGCCCCTGCAGCGCGTGGTTGCCGTCCGTGATCCAGACGTAGTGGAAGATGCTGTACGGCGAGCAGACGAACAGCACGCCCGCCACCGCGACCGCCAGGCGCGGCGTCCCCAGCCGACGCGCGACCGGGACCAGCAGGGCCCAGTACGCGGCCAGCAGCACCATCACGGCCAGCCGGTGGGCGGCCACGTTCTCCCCGAACGCGGCCGTGCGCACGTGGTTGAACACGAGCGAGAGCGGGCGCAGGCCGCGCGTCATCAGCCGCTCCGGATCCCACGAGCCGTGGAACGCCGCCAGCATCTGCTCGCCGGTGAAGCGGCGCAGCAGGTGCAGGTCGTCGAACGCCATGGGCCAGCCCAGCGCCGGCCCGCCCAGGGCGAGGAGCGCGAGCAGGACCGCGGCGAAGGCAGCGGCGCGGCGGGCGGGCCCTAGAGGCCCAGCAGCTCCTTGAACTGCGCTTCGTCCAGGCAAGTGACGCCGAGTTCCTTCGCCTTGTCCAGCTTCGAGCCCGGGTCCTGGCCCACCACGACGTAGTCGGTCTTCTTCGACACCGACGTGGCGACCCGCCCCCCTCGCGCCTCGACCGCCGACTTGGCCTGGTCGCGGCTCATCGTCTCCAGGCCGCCCGTGAGCACGAACGACCTGCCGGCCAGCGCGTCCGACGTCGGCGCCGTGGCCGTCTCCTCCATGCGCACGCCCGCCGCGGCCAGCGCGGCCATGAGCCCGCGGTTGTGCTCGTCCGCCAGCCACTCCCGCACCGACTGCGCGACCACGGGCCCGATGCCGGGGATGGCCTCGATGGCCTCGGCCTCCGCGGCGGCGACCGCGTCGGCCGTGCGGAAGTGGCGGGCCAGCAGCGAGGCCGCCCGCTCCCCCACGAACCGGATGCCCAGGCCGAAGAGCAGCCGGTGCAGCTCACGGCCCTTGCTGGCCTCGATCTGCGCGAGCAGGTTGCCGGCCGACTTCTCGGCCATGCGCTC
>JAICEW010000467.1 GCA_025923995.1 Vicinamibacteria bacterium
CAGGCCGCCCAGCAGCGCGCCGGCGATCGAGGCGGGAGTGTGCGGCGCGCGACGCAGCGGGCCGTCGCCCGGCGCCAGGTCCAGCGCCGAGAGCGCCGCGCGCGTCAGCGCGGGAGAGGCTTCGCAGGCCGCGATCCACGCGCGGTAGAACAGGACCGGGCCGGGCGGGTGCGTCGCCGCGTGCTTCGCGCCCTTGCGCAGGTCGACGAGCAGCGCCGCGTGCCGGTCCAGGAACGCCAGCGGGTCGCGCGCCTCGTCCGAGACCGCGACCGTGTAGTACGCGGTGTCGGTCCGCGAGACCACGCGTCCCAGCAGCGTCCGCAGGGCGCCGGCCGGCTCCAGGCCCAGCAGGCCGAGCTGGAACGCCGAGCCCGCCAGCGTCGCGCCGGCGAGGAGCGCCGCCGTGCCGCGCCGTGGCCGCTCGGTGAACCAGCGGCTTCCGGAGGCCCCGAGCAGCACGACGAGCGCCGCGCCGCACAGGGCCGGCCACGCGTACGCCGCGGGCGCGGGAGCCTCCTCGCGCCGCAGCCACTGCCACTCGGGCGGGTAGGGCGCGGGCCCGCGCAGCCACGGCGCCGCATCGGTGGCGGCCAGAAGGAGCACGACCAGCGTCGCCGTCGCCGCCAGCAGGCGCTCGATCCGGCTCAAGGGGGCACGGCTCCGCTCGTGAGCTGCGTCTGCAGCGGCGCGCAGTCGAGCCCGGGCGGCGCGCCGCGGCGCAGCACCACCGTCTGGCCCTGGCAGAACGCGACCGCGAACGCGCCGCTGCCCCAGATCTCGCGCACGCGGCGGCGCCAGCTCGGCCGTCCGTCCGGCCAGGTGGCGCCGTTCATCTGGAGCACCACGAGGTCGGCCTCGTGCGCGCGGTCGAGCATGTAGACCTGGGGCCGGCCGGCCAGCGCGGGCAGCAGGCGGTCCTGCGCGGCCACCTTGACGCGCGGGTCGCGTCCCACGAACCCGATCGCCGCCCGCATCGTGCGCACGTCCTCCGGCGCCGCCACGTAGGACTGGCGCAGGTGGTAGAGGTCGCTCCTGCGGTTGCCCGCGGGCGTGCGGTACGGCGGCAGCAGCCCCACGATCAGCGCGCACAGGAGCACGTAGCGGGGCAGCGCGGGCCCGTCGCGCCGCGCCTCGCGCAGCCGGCGCCAGCCCAGCGCCAGGCCGACGACGGCCGTGGCCGCGGCGGGGACGCCGTAGTGGTAGCCCCACCAGCGCGTCCGGTGGCTGGAGAGGAAGCGCTCGCCCCAGTTCGGAAGCTGCAGCACGACCGAGAGCGGATCGGCCAGCGGGACGAACCCGGTGGCGGCCAACGGCTGGAGCAGCGCGCGGCGCTTCTGCGGGTGGTTGAGGAGCAGGTCGGCGGTGGCGTGCGGCTGGGTGACCGCGGCCGCGGCGGTCTCGGCCGGCGTGTCGCCCAGGTCCTCGAACTCCCAGTGCCGGAACCCGCCCGGACGGAACATCGGGAACACGAGCGTCATCTCGACGGTGAAGATCGCGAGCGCCATCGCCATCACCACGAGCGACCGGCGGGCGGGGCCGCGGAGGGCCAGCACCCCGGCCAGCACCGCGACGTAGAGGCAGAGGTTCTCCTTGGAGAGGCACGTGACCGCCGCCGCCAGGAGGGACGCGCCGAGGCCCCGGCAGAGCAGCGCCCAGGCGGTCCAGATGAGGCCGGCCGCGCCCAGCAGCGTGGGGTTGTAGTCGAACATCGTGCCCATGTGCATGTCGGGCGCCAGCAGCCACGCTCCCGCCAGCGCCAGCCCCGCGCGGCTGCTCTCGAGCACCTGCCGACCCAGCCAGAAGAGCGGGAAGACCGCGGACGCGATCGCGAGGCTCTGCGCTGCCAGGAGCGTCTCCGGGCCGTCGTGGAGCCAGAGCAGGGGTGCGATCGCGTAGTCGAGCAGCTCCATGTGGTCGGCCAGCGCGTGCATGCCCATCACGGTGTTGAGCGGCGCGTGGCCGTGCGCGATCAGCCAGTGCGTCTGGTAGAAGAGCCCGAGGTCCTTGGAGCCGGCGCCGAAGCCCCAGTACCGGTTCGCGGACTGCACGAAGAGCACGGCCACGCTCGCCGCGAACAGGGCCGGCAGCGCCCAGCGAGGGAGCGCGCGGGGGATGCCCTCGGGCTCGTCCTCCGCCGAGCGCAGCGGCCAGGCCATGCCGGCGGCGACGAGCGGCGCGAGCAGGAAGAACGCCGGCTCCGGCACGAAGGCCGCGAGCACGCCGGCCGCGGCGGCGAGCGCCGCGGCCACCGGATGGCGCCAGGCGGCGAGCGCGGGCCGGGCCACCGCGGCGAGCGCCACCACCAGCGCTGCGGCCGCGAAGACCCAGGGCGTGGCCGGCGCGCGCAGGTGGGCGAGGACGAGCCCGGCGAGGCCGACGCCCCAGGCGGCGCCGCAGAGGGCGAGCCTCGCGCGTCCCCGTTCCGCCGGCTCGGGCGTCACCGGAGCGGCGACTCGGGGCGCTCGCCGCACTGGAGGGAGAGCGCGGCTCCCTCTTCGGGCAGGCCGAGGCACTCGAACAGGTTGCGCACGTTCTGTCCCAGCCGGTCGCCGCGCGCGGGCGTCTTCAGGATGAGCGCGACCAGCGCGCGCGCCCGCTCCGCCACGTCGTCCGCCGCGCGCAGGGCACGGTGCAGCGGGGGATCCTCGTCGAAGGGACGCGCAGCGTGCTCGAGGCGGTCGTACGCGTCGCGCAGGGCGGCCGCGCTGCCGTTGCCGGACTCCCCGAACGCACCCAGCGCTTCCAGGCTGCGCGCGATGCGCTGCACGATCGTACGCGCGTGGGGCAGGTTGATGTGCGCGTAGCGGTGCGAGTCCGGATCGCTCATGAACGCCACGAAGTCTAACGCCGGACGCGCAGGCCGGGGGCCGTGGGCCGCGTGCTACCCTCGATTCCCCATGGCGAGACGCGAGGCCTGATGGAGCGCCGCCCGGCGACCGCCGAGGAGCTGGCCAGGGAGCTGCGCGACAGCGAGCGGCGCTTCCAGGCCGTGCTCGACTCCACCGCGGCCGCGGTGGTGGTGATCCAGGACGACCGCGTGGTCGCCGCCAACCGCAACGCGTCCGGCCTCACCGGCCACGCGCAGGCGGAGCTCATGGGCCTGGACTTCTGGGGCGTGGTGCACCCGGACTTCCGCGAGCTGGCGCGGCAGCGCGCGTTCGCGCGCCTTTCGGGGCAGCCGGCGCCTCCCCGGTACGAGCTCAAGCTGGTGACCGCGGGCGGCGAGGAGCGGTGGGCCGACGTCACCTCCACCGTGCTGCCGTGGGCGGGCCGACCGGCCCTGCTGGGCATGGCGTTCGACATCACGGATCGGAAGCTGGCCGAGGTGGCCATGCGCGAGACCGAGCGGCGGCTGCGCGACGTGCTGGAGAACGTCCAGCTCGCGTCCGTCCTGGTCGACCGCGAGGGGGCGGTCACCTTCGCGAACGCGTACCTGCTGGAGCTGCTGGGCTGCGGCGAGGAGGAGGTGGTCGGCCACGACTGGTTCGACCTGTGCGTCCCGCTCGAGGACCGCGAGCGTTCGCGCGCGGCGTTCGCGCGCGGGATCGCCTCCGGCCTGCTGGCGCCCCACGAGGAGCAGGAGCTGCTGACGCCGTACGGCGAGCGGCGCCTGCTCTCCTGGAACCACACCGTCCTCCACGACTACTCCGGCCAGGTGGACGGGCGCGCCTCGATCGGCGCCGACGTCACCGAGCGGCGGCGCGCGGAGCAGCAGCTCCAGCACAACGCGTTCCACGACGGCGTGACCGGCCTGCCCAACCGCGCCCTCTTCATGGATCGCCTGAACGGGGCGCTGGCCCGCCACCGCCGGCGGCCGGAGCAGCGCTGCGCGGTGCTGTTCGTCAACATGGACCGCTTCAAGCTGGTCAACGAGAGCCTCGGGCACGCCGCGGGCGACCGGCTGCTGGTGGAGATGGCGGCCGTGCTGCGCCGGATCGCGCGGCCGGGGGACACCGTGGCCCGGCTGGGCGGAGACGAGTTCGCGGTGCTCATGGAGGACCTGGAGGGCCCGAGCGACATCGAGCGCACCGCCGCCGCGCTCGAGGACGAGCTGGCCTCGCCCTTCACGCTGGGCACGCAGGACGTGTTCGTGACCGCGACCACGGGCATCGCCGTCTCGGAAGAGGGGTACGAGCGCGCCGAGGACGCGCTGCGCGACGCGCACACCGCGATGCACCACCGCAAGACGCACGCGCCGGGCGGGCACCAGGTCTTCGACCGCTCGATGCACAGCCTCGC
>JAICEW010000468.1 GCA_025923995.1 Vicinamibacteria bacterium
CCTCGTCCCGGCGCTGCCCCCGGCCGCGCTCCTGGCCGGCAGCGCCGTGGCCGGCGCCGTGGCCTGGGCGAGGCGCCGGCGCGACGCGCGTGCGCGCGTGGCCGCGAGCGCCGCCGTCCTCGCCATCGTGGCCGTGTTCAGCGTGAGGCCCCTGCGCACGATCGCCGGCACCCTCCGGCCGCCGCACACGAAGGTGCGGGACCATCTGGACCGGCTGCGCTTCGTGCTCACGCACGTGGGCCCGCGCGACGCGGTGATGGACGGCTTTTCCGGCCTCGGCGTGTTCCGGCCGCACGCGTACTTCTACTATTTCCTGCACGACGAGGTCCGCGTGCTGCTGGCCGGACGGCCGATGAGCCAGCTCCTGGCGGCGCTCCGCGACGGGACGATCGCGCCGGAATGGGTGATCGCGGACCGGGACGTGCTGGGCCTGCCCGCGGCGGTCGTGGCCTTCCTGCGCGAGAACTACGCGCCCACGGTGGAGCCGTTGTGGCGCCGGCGCGATCCCGGGCTGGCGGACGGCGAGTGGCTCGACCTCGGCGAGGGCCCCCGCGACGTCCTCGCCGGCCGCGGGTGGTCGGCGCCCGAAAGGGACGCTGGCCGCGCGTTCCGCCGGGGGGCCGGACGCCGTTCCACGGTCCGCCTGCCCGCGCGCGAGCCCGCCGGTTGCCTCCTTCTCCGCGCGCGCGCGGACACGCCGGCTTCCGCGGAGGTGGCGGTCAACGGCGTGCCCGCCGGCGTCGTGCGATTTTCTCCCGCGTGGGTGGACCATCCTCTCGCGCTCGGCGGAGCGCCGCTGCGCCGCGGCGTGAACAGCGTGCAGATCACGTACGACCCGCCGGAGGCGGGAACCTCCGTCGCGGTGGCCGGGCTGGGCCTGGGGTGCGGGGCGAGGTAGCATCTCGTTTCGTGCGACCGGCCCTGCTGGCGCTTCCGCTGGCGCTGGCCCTTCCCGCGCTGTCCGAAGCGGCCTCCGCGCTGGAGGCCACCGTCTTCATCCGCGTCACCGGGGAGCTGCGCGGGGAGTACCAGCACGCCTGGAAGGAGACGGTCGAGCTCCGCGACGTCGAGGTCGCCACGGGCAGCGGCTTCGTGATCTCGCCCGGCGGGTACATCCTGACGAACCATCACGTGGTCAGCGCCGAGGACCGCGTCGTCGAGCGCGACGGCCGCGAGGTCCGGTTGCAGGTCGAGGTCACGCGGGTGGAGGTGCTCTTTCCCGCGGACGGCACCCGCTTCGAAGCGCGCGTGGAGGCGGCCGACCCGGAGATCGACCTCGCCGTGCTCTCCGTCAGCGGCGTGGACCTGCCGTACGTCGGCCTCGGCGACTCGGACGCGCTCCAGCCGGGGCAGCCGATCCAGGTGACCGGGTACCCTCTCGGGCGGGCGGTGGACGTCGGCAAGCAGGCGCGTAGCGAGGGCGTCCCGCAGCCCACCGTCAGCCGGGGCAGCGTGGCCGCGATGCGCACGGGCGACGAGGGGGACGCGCGCTACATCCAGACCGACGCCGCCGTGCATCCGGGCAGCAGCGGGGGCCCGATGGTGGACGAGCAGGGCTACGCGGTCGGCGTGATCCGCATGGCGCTGGGCAAGCGCACGGGGATGGCCTTCGCGATCCCGATCAACCGCGTGAAGGACTTCCTGCAGTCCGCGGGCTACGAGCGCGTGTTCCCCACGCGACGCCTCAGCCTGGGCGCTCCCCAGGCCTTCGAGCGGAAGGGGCTCCGGATGCGCGTGCCCGACACCTTCGAAGACGTCTCGCGCACGCGCCTGCGCGTGGACTGGCCGGCCCCCGGCGAGGTCGCGCTGCACGTCGAGCGCGTGGCCTCTCCGCTGGGGCTGGCCGAGCTGGAAGGGGCCGTGGTCGCCGGGCGCGATTTCCCGGGGTTCGTGGGGACGACCGCGGCCGCCGGGCGCCAGGCGCGGCTCGGCCGACGGCCCGCGGTGATCGGATGGGCGCAGGGCTCGTCCCCGGACGGCGAGCCGCTCGAGCTCGGCTACGCCGTCGTCGACCTCGGCGCCGAGAAGGTGGTGGCGCGGTACATGGGCGCCCCCGAACACGTGGCGTTCAACCGCTCGGTGTTCGCCGGCTCGCTGGCCAGCCTGGAAGCCGACCCGCTGCTCACCGCGGAGGTGTCGGCCCGCGCCACGCCCGCGTTCGAGCCCCTGGCGCTGACCGATCCGGCGCGGCCCTCGGCCGATCTGCCCGGCGGCTGGTACCAGGAGCCCGCGGAGTTCTCGGCGTGCCCGGGCCTTCCCGCTCCCGACGGAGCCACCGCGTTTTCGCCGGAGGGCGACTTCACGGTTGCGGTCCGGCTGGCGTGGTGGCGCGCGCCGGCCGTCGCCGCCCAGCAGGCCCTTGCCGCCTGCGGGGGCGCGCGCGGCGCCTACGGTTTCCGCGTCGAACGGCTCGGGCTGGCCGGCCTCGTACAGGGGTCGTTCGTGCCCCGCGAGGACGGGCTGTGGGGCGTGGAGCTGGTCGCGCCGTCGGCGAAAGAGCCCTTCGTGCGCGAGGGCTTCCGGTCGTGGCTCGGCGCGGTGGCCCGCTAGCCGCAGTCCGTCATACCGTCGGCGTCAACTGCCGCCGGCTGCTAAACTTCTGCGGATGTCGACCGGCATGGACCACACGTCGGCCCTGGCCGCGCTCCTGCGCGAGCGCATCGCCGTCATCGACGGCGCCATGGGGACGATGATCCAGACGTACAAGCTGGGGGAGGCGGACTACCGCGGCCGGGAGTTCGAGGGCCACCCGCGGGACCTGAAGGGCTGCAACGACCTGCTGTCCATCACCCAGCCCGCCATCATCGAGAGCATCCATCGGGGATACCTGGACGCCGGGGCCGACATCGTCGAGACGAACACGTTCAACTCGACCGCGATCTCCCTGGCCGACTACGGGCTGCAGGACCAGGCCTACGCGCTGAACCTGGCCGCCGCCCGCGTGGCGCGGCGGGCGGTGGACGCGGCGATCGCCGCCGACCGGCGCCCGCGCTTCGTGGCCGGGGCGATCGGGCCGATGACGCGTAGCGCGTCGATGTCCCGCGACGTCAACGACCCCGGCGCGCGGCAGGTCACCTTCGTCGATCTCGAGGCGGCCTACTACGACCAGGTCCGCGGCCTGGTGGACGGCGGCGCGGACCTGCTGCTGCCCGAGACCGCGTTCGACACGCTGAACCTGAAGGCGGCGCTGTTCGCGATCTCGCGCCTGTTCGACGAGACGGGGCGCCGGCTGCCGATCCTCGCCTCCGGCACGATCGTGGACCTCTCCGGCCGGACCATGACCGGCCAGACCGTCGAGGCGTTCTGGACGTCCATCTCCCACGCCGGCCTGTTCTCCGTCGGCCTCAACTGCTCGCTGGGCGCGAAGGAGATGAGGCCCTACGTCGAGGAGCTCTCGCGCCTGGCCCCGATCTTCTCGAGCTGCTACCCCAACGCGGGGCTGCCGGACGGGTTCGGGTGCTTCCCGGAGACGCCCGAGATCACGGCCGGCCTGCTCCGCGAGTTCGCGGAGAGCGGCTTCGTGAACATCGTGGGCGGCTGCTGCGGCACCACCCCGGACCACATCGCGGCGATCGCGTCGGCGGTGCGCAACCTGCCGCCCCGCGTGCCGCTCACGGTCGAGCCCTACTCCCGCTTCAGCGGGCTCGAGGCGCTCGTGATCCGCCCCGACACGAACTTCATCAACGTGGGCGAGCGGACCAACGTCACGGGCTCGCCGCGGTTCGCCAAGCTCGTGCTGGAGGGCAAATACGAAGACGCGCTGGCGGTGGCGCGGCAGCAGGTGGAGGGCGGGGCGCAGATCATCGACGTGAACATGGACGAGGGGATGCTCGACTCCGAGAAGGCCATGACGACCTTCTTGAACCTCGTGGCCTCCGAGCCCGACATCGCCCGCGTGCCGGTGATGATCGACAGCTCGAAGTGGAGCGTGATCGAGGCCGGGCTCCGCTGCGTGCAGGGCAAGGGCATCGTGAACTCGCTGAGCCTGAAGGAGGGCGAGGCGCCGTTCCGCGAGCACGCGCGCCTGGTCCGCCGCTACGGGGCCGGCGTGGTGGTGATGGCCTTCGACGAGGAGGGCCAGGCCACGAGCGCGGAGCGCAAGGTCGCGATCTGCGCCCGCGCCTACCGGATCCTCACCGAGGAGATCGGCTTCGCGCCCGAAGACATCATCTTCGACCCGAACATCCTGACCGTGGCCACGGGCATCGAGGAGCACGACGA
>JAICEW010000469.1 GCA_025923995.1 Vicinamibacteria bacterium
GAACGACCGACCCGAGGACGTTCTCGAGAAGATCGGAGAGTACCTCGCCAACGGCACGAGGCTGGTCTGGGTGATCGACCCCGAGAAGCGCACCGCCGTGGTGTACAGACGCCTCACCGATGTCCGCGTGATCGGCGAGACGGACACGCTCGACGGCGAGGACGCCGTGTCCGGGTTCACGTGTCCGCTGAAGGACGTCCTCGACTGACAGGCGATGCGCTGCCTCGCGTGACCCCCCTCACGCGAACTGCCCACTGACGGATCCGTTTCTCGCGCCCTTTCCGCGTCTCCCCTAGAACCGAGAACCCGCCACGCCCGCAGGAGAGCGGCCGGGTCGCCCGCCGCACGGGACGGGTGTGCCAGGAGGGGACGATGCGGATGGACCAGGCCGCTCGACTCGCGATCCTCGCGATCGCCCTGCCCGCCATGGCTCACGCAGCCGGCGACGTGCAGGACCAGTTCTTCCGGCACGTCGAGCTGAAGAACAAGACGTTCGAGCCCCACCTGCCGGGGGAGACGGTGGATCACTTCACCGGCACGCTGAAGATCGTGCAGGAGGATCTCTTCCTGCCCGGCAAGGCGGGGCTGGACCTGCGGATCGTCCGCGCCTACTCGAGCAAGATCTGGGGGCGCGCGGACGCGCTGGACCCGGAGCCGCTGCTGGCGGAGAAGGACCCGTCCCCGCTGGGCTACGGGTGGTCGATCCACATGGGACGGCTGCACCGTCCGTACGCGACCGGGCAGGCGCTGGCCTGCGGCGGCGGGGACTACCCGGTCTACGAGGCACCGGACGGCAGCGCGCGCACGTTCTACCCGACCGGCATGAGCTCGCGGTTCGAGTCGCGCGACTCGTGGATCCTCAACACGCAGTGCTCGACGCAGCAGGGCGCGGGCGCATGCATCACCACGACCACCGGCGAGAAGCTGGAGTTCGCGAGGTCGGAGCAGTACGACGTCGGGGTCCAGTATTCGTGGCCGCTGACGGCGCGCATCGACGTGTTCGGGAACGACATCGTGGTGAGCTACCAGGGCCAGGGCCGGATCGACACCATCACGGACACCTGGTCCCGCACGGTGACGTTCGCGTACAGCTCGTGCGGGCCGCGGCAGTGCCTCGACTCCATCACCGCGAGCGGGCCCGGCGGCAGCCGGCAGGTCGACTACACCTACACGTCGCATCCGGTGATGTACGCGAGCGGGAACCGGTGGTTCCTGACCGGCGTCGAGCCGGCGGCCGGGCCGGGCTACGCCTACACGTACGCGATCGGCGCGGGCGTGGGGCAGAACAAGTACGCGCTCGAATCGATCACGTACCCCAACGGCGGGACCACGACCTACACGTACGACTGGCGGAACTTCTTCACCGGCCGCGAGGACGTCCCCATGGCGGTCGTGGTGAACCGGACCACCTCCGGCCGGGCGCTGCCGGCCGCCACGTGGACGTACCAGTACTCGGCGCCGCAAGGCACCGACTACCAGACCACGACCGTGACCCGGCCCGACACGCTGAGGGACGTCTACAGGTTCTTCGGCTTCGGGTATCCGGCGCGGATGAACGCGAGCGGCCACGTCTGGAAGGTGGGCCTGCAGGCGAGCGTGAGCTACGCGAACGGCGCCCAGGTGGAGGAGTCCACGTGGGAGAAGGGGAAGGACGTCGCCACCGCGAACTTCGCCGCGCCCTTCTACGGCAGCTCCGCCTGCCACCTCTGGCTGTGGGACTCGAAGGTCCAGTCGCCGATCCTGACCAGGCGCGTGACCTCGCGCGGCGCCTCGCGCTACGAGATGGAGGCGATCGATCACGACGACTTCGGCCAGCCGGGCACGGTGACCGAGACGGGCGAGGCCCAGCGCACCACGGGCAAAGCGGTGCGCATCACGACCTACAAGTACGACTACGACGATCCCTCCTACCAGATGATCGGGCGCGTCTCCAGCCAGCGCACCTGCCAGGGGACCGGGATGTCCGACTGCATGGTGACCTCGCGGACGTTCACGGGCCCGCAACGCCGGATGGACAGTGAGACCGTGAAGGGCGTGACCACCCGCTATCGCTACCACCCGAGCGGTGACCTGAACGAGGTCACGAACGCCCTGAACCAGACGCTCACCCTGAGCGCGTACGACTTCGGCCTCCCGACGCAGCTCGACTACAACGGGGCCTACACCATCGACCGGTCCGCCTACTGGGACGGCAGCCTGCGCAGCGAATCCAACGGCCGCGGCGACGTCACGAGCTACACCTACGATGCCGCGGGCCGGCTCGACACGGTGACGCCTCCGGGCAACAACGACGTGTCCACGTACGACTACCACCCCGCGGGGGAGCGCTACTCGGTCACGCGCGGGAGCGGCAGCGGTGCGTTCGTGCAGACGACGGAGCTGGACGGCCTGGGGCGCGTCCGGGGCTCGGGGACCTCCCTCGGCAATCGAACGATGCGCGTCTACGACGGCATGGGACGCGTCGTCTTCGAGTCGTACGGCCTCCGGAACAACCAGCCCGAGGTCGGCGACCGCTTCGACTTCGACGGCCTGGGCCGCCCGACGGCCACCTTCCGCCGCTACACCGTCTCCGCCTACCATCCGCTCGCCGGCACCTGTGCCGACCCGAGCGCCTGCAAGGTGACGGTCTCGTACCTGGCGGACCACTGCCGGTCCACCACCGTGGACCGCGCCACCAACGACAAGACCACGACCCGGGCCTGTTTCGACTCTTTCGCCGATCCTTCCGAGGAGCGGCTGCGCGTGCTCACCGACGCGGCCAGCAAGAGCTGGAGCTACGCCTACGACGTGGACGGCAACCTCGAGACCTTCACCGCGCCCAAGGCCGCCGGCAACCGCTCGCTGACGTACACGCCGGGCGAGTTCTTCGTCGAGTCGGAGACGTCGGGCCCGCGCGGCAAGACCGAGGTGACTCGGCACGACGACCTGGGCCATCCACTCGAGCAGACGGACGCCACCGGGGCCCGGACGACCTTCGAGTACGCCGACCCGCTGGCCCGGCCCACGCTCACGCAGTACGGCTCGGGCAGCGACGACGACGTGACGCGGACCTACGACCGCGACGTGCTGGACACGGTGTCGAGCGTCCGGGGCGGCACGTACACGTACGGCTACGACGAGCTGAACCGCACGACGTCCGTGACCTGGGACTTCGCGGGCGAGACCTACACGACCGGCTACGACTACGACGCTACGGGGTGCCTGAAGACGCTCACGTACCCGACGGGCACCATGGCGTCCATGACCTGTGACGCGCAGGGCCGTCCCACGCGGATCGACCGCGTCGCCTCGGGCGTGACACAGAACATGGCCCGCAGCCTCGTCTACCATCCGATGGGCCGGCTCGAGTCGATGACGCTGGGCAACGGCCGCGTGGTCTCGACCGGGATCGTGAACGGGCGCGTGACCTCCATCCGCACGCCCGGCGTGCTGGACCTCACGTTCGCGTACGACGGCGCGGACAACGTCACGCGCCTGACCGACGCCATCGCGCCCCCGAACACGCTGTCGCTCGTCAAGTACGACGCCCTCGACCGCATCGACGACGTCACGACCACGGCCGGGCTCGCGCGGTACCGCTACGACGAGCTCGGGAACCGGATCGAGAAGACGGTGCCGGGCGAGGGCACCACCACGTACCACTACAACGCCACGACCAACCGCCTCTCCTGGTCGTCCGGACCAAGCGCCCTGCCCGCGGGTACGCTGGCCTGGACGCTCGCGGAGCGCCTGCGGTCCACGTCGGACGGCTCGTCCTACAGCTACGACGCGCTGGGCCGGCGCGTCGCCCGCCAGCGCGCGGCCGAGATGATCGACGTCGTGTACCACTACGACGTCAGCGGACGGCTGCTCGCGGAGACGAAGCCCGACGGCACGCCCGTGCGCGAGTACTTCTACGCAGCCGACCAGCTGGTGGCCGTGCACGGCTGCCCCGCGGTCAACTCGTCCGGCTGCAACGACACGCAGTGGTACCACACGGACCACCTCGGCAGCGTTCGCGCCCGCACGGACGCGGCTGGCATGGTCGTGGCCCCCGTCGCCTACCAGCCGTGGGGCGAGACGCCCGCTTCCGCCGCGGGCCCGGTCCTCTTCAACGGCCGGCCCCTGGACGCCGGGATGGGCCTCTACGACCTCGGCGCGCGCTCGTACGCGCCGGCGATCGGCCGCTTCGTGAGCGCGGACACGGTGTGGAGCCGCGACAATCCCCAGGGC
>JAICEW010000470.1 GCA_025923995.1 Vicinamibacteria bacterium
GGCGAGGTGGTCCGCGCGATCCGCGTGGCGATGGTCGGCGAGGAGTTCGCGCAGGTCTGGGTCGGCCAGCGGCGGTACGACCTGGTCCTGAAGCTGCAGGAGGACCGCCGCCGGGACCTGGCCTCGATCCGGACCATCCCCATCGACGTCCACGACGGCGGCAAGGTGACGCTGGGGCAGGTCGCGCACATCGAGGAGGGAGCCGGCCCCGCCGCGATCCGACGCGAGGCCGGCAGCCGCCGGATCGCCGTCGAGGCCAGCGTCGCCGGCCGGGATCTCGGGAGCGCCGCCGCGGAGGTGCGGGCGCGCCTGGAGAAGGACCTCGCGCTGCCCGCGGGGTACTTCGTGGACGTCGGCGGCCGCGTCGAGAGCCAGGCGCGCGCGACCCGCGAGCTGCTGACGTCGCTCGCGATCGCGCTGGTGGCCGTGTTCGTGCTGCTCTACCTCGCGCTGGGCTCGGCAGCGGACGTGGCCGTCATCCTGGCCACGATTCCCAGCGCGCTGGTCGGCGGCGTGCTCGCCCTGGTCCTGGCCGGGGAGACGTGGAACGTCTCGTCCCTCGTCGGGCTCATCGGCCTGTTCGGCATCGCGGTCCAGAACAGCCTCGTGCTGGTCGCGCAGACGCGCGTGCTGGTCGCGGAAGGACACGCCTTCCCCGAGGCGCTGCGGGAGGCGAGCATCGGCCGCGTGCGGCCCAAGGTGATGACGGCGGCCACGGCCATCCTCGGCCTGCTCCCGCTGCTGGTGCTCGACCTGCACGGCACCGAGATCGAGCGGCCGCTGGCCGTCGTCATGGTCGGCGGCCTGGTCACCTCGACGCTGTTCACACTGCTCGCGCTGCCCACGTTCCACCTGCTGGTGCACCGGTGGCAGCAGCGGCGGCGACCCTCCGAGGGCCGAGTCCATCCCGGTGCCTGAGTGACAGGCACGGCCCACCGATGAAGCGGCACACGCTCAGCCGGTCGGCCCTGTCCCTTCCCCGACGATCACGGTGACCGCCAGGTCGGCTCGCGTGCTGTCCTTGCTCGGCTGGCCCGACTGGAGGGGCTCGACCTCGACATAGCCGACGAGCGTGGTGGACGTCGGCGCAGTGCTGGGCGCTGCCGCCACGCGCACCGCGACGTGGGCGATGCGCAGGTTGGGGTCCGGGTGCGTGCCGTTGCAGAGAACGAGCACGAAGCCTTCGGCGTCGGGAGACCCACCCTGGATGGTTGCGGTCACGCCCACCGGCAGGGACCGGTTGGGATCGAGTCGCACCCGTATGCCCAGCCGGCCGAAGACCGTGTCCAGGCCGGCCTTGTCGCAAACGACCTCGAAATCGACCGTGCGCGTCGCGCCGCGCGGCACCGCGATGGCGGTCGGGACGAAGCGCGCGTCGAGCAGGCGGACGAGCGACTCGACGAACGGCCCGGCACCGGCCGGGCTCCCCCCGCATGCCGACAAGGGAACCCAGAGCAGCACCGCGCAGACGAGGCCGACCCATGGACCCGGGAACGCCCTCCGCAAACGCACGCCCACCCCCTTCCGAGGGCCCGGTCGTCGCCCTCGTGAGGAGGACGCGCGGCGGCGCGTTTTCCTCTCGCCGGAACCGGCTTCGGTCCGACCGCCGTGGCACGCGAGCCGCGCTGGAGCCCAACGGGATGGACTGGGCCTCAGGTCGTGACGCGCGGCTCCCGGCCGCGGTCGCGGCGCAGGCTGCCCAGGTTGTCCGCCCGGCTGAGGTGCTTGTAGCTGTTGTCGGCCATGGCCGGCAGTCGCGTCCCGACCAGCCAGACCACCGTCGCGATCTGCCCCACCAGCACGGCCATCGCGCCCACCCAGAACCACTCGAAGAAGACCTGCTGGAACGCATCCCAGCGGAAGGCCAGCGCGAGCGCCTGCTCGACGCCGCGAGCCAGCAGGAAGGCCGTCAGGAAGAAGGTCAGGAAGCTGTGCGTGCCGATCAGGCTCTCCAGCCACCCGCGCAGCCGCTGGCCGGCCGCGCGGACCGCGGCCCACCGTGGGTGGCGGCGGCGCGCGAACGTCACGACACCCGCGGGCGTCTGCAGCTCGACCTCGCGGACGCGCGCGCGCTCCCACTCGCCGCGCTCGGCCACCAGGTCGGCCACCTCGCGCTCGAGGCCCGTCTCGACGCCCCAGCCCACGATGCCGTTCGCGCGGCAGCGCGCGCGGTCGCCGTCGAGGGACACCTCCACGCGATAGACTGCGTTCAAGTGGCGCTGGTTGGGCTCCACCGCGTCCTTGAGCGCCAGCCACCACTCCTCGGACGCGCCCGGGCCGACGCGCAGCCGCACGCGGAACAGCCGCGCGTAGTGGAACTCGTCCAGCTCGCGCGGCTCGGCCAGGCGCTCGCCGCCCTGCGCGAGGTGGAGCCAGGTGTCGAGGATGCGCAGGCTCTGGCCCAGCGGCTCGGGGTACACGCGGTCCGCCGTGTCGTGCCGCGTGTGGATCTTCCCGCCGAACACCAGCGGCGAGGCCTTGCCCGGCGCCAGGGCCACGAGCGCCGCGCCCGGCCGTCCCGCCTCCAGGAAGCTGATGTGGTCGGTGGTGCCGCCGGCGAGGTAGGTGTTGAACTGGATCGCGTGCAGGTGCGCGGCCTCCTGCAGCGTGTCGTTGAGCCGCTCGTGCCCTTCCAGCGGCAGGAACGCGCGCGCGAAGGTCGCGCCCAGCGAGCTGTCCGGGATGTAGAGCCGGCCCTCCCCCACCGAGTCGACCGAGATGGCGCCGTCGATCGACTCCCTCTCGGCGGGACTCAGCGACCGCACGTACTCGCGCGAGCCGGAGACGCCGAAGCGGAACATGGCCAGCGGGATGAGCACCGCCGAGAGGCCCACGACCGCGTACACGCCGTAGGCCCACGCGACGTTGCACAGCGACAGGCCGACGCCCAGCACGAGCTGCGACGTGAAGCCGATGAGGCCGCACTCCTCCGAGCCCGCGAGCAGGTACGTGTGGGTCAAGGGCGGTCGCCGTTCGGCGCGGAGCGCGGCGAGGAGGTACTGCTTGACGATCTCCTCGCCGGTCGTGTTGTCGTCGGCGCCGGGCCCGCGCCAGGTGTCGTAGTGCGCGACCAGCACCAGCCGCCGCGGGCTGCGACCGGGCACCGTGAACGCGTAGTTGTATCGCGTCGTCCGCCGCGCGAACGGAGGCAGGAGCTGCCGCTGCACGACGACGACGGGCCCGTCCCCGTCCGGGACGGGGGTACCGTGCGCCAGCACGCGGCCGGCGAACTCGCGTTCCAGCCAGGCCAGGAACTCGTCGGCCTTGCGCTCGTTGGCGGCGTCCCAGCTCTCGCCGTCACCCCGCTCGGCGCCGCGGCGTATGGACTCGAGGAGGTCCTGCACGCGCGCGTCCACGCTCTCGTCCGAGGTCAGCCGGCTCGCGCGCAGCCAGCGCTCGACGCGGCCGGTCATGGTGCGCGAGAGGATACCAGCGGTAACCTTGGAGGCCGAACGGACACTCCTGGGCAGGAATGGTTCGCCGCGGCGCCTCGTGGGCGGGCATTGGAGGCCAGATGCATCTTCGGTCCGCGATCGGGCTGATCGCGAGCTTGGCGTGCGCGGCGGCGGTCCAGGCCCAGCCCGCCTACCGGGTCAAGGACCTGAACCCGGGCCCCGGACACGGCTCGAGCCCCCGGGACTTCATCGAGATGAACGGCGTCGTGTACTTCTACGCGATGGACGCCGCGCATGGCGCCGAGCTGTGGCGGACCGACGGCACCGCCGCCGGGACGCGGCTCGTCCGCGACATCGTTCCCGGCCCATCCAGCTCCGAGCCGGGGTACTTCGTCGTCGCGGGCAACCACGTGTACTTCGGCACGCAGGTGGGTCTGTGCCAGTCCGACGGCACGCCTGCCGGAACCGTTCGGGTCGCGCCGCACATGAGCCTGACCGGCGGCCTGCTGGCCGTGGGCGACACCCTGTACTTCGGCGGCGCTGACCTGAACGGCATGGCGCTGTGGCGCACGGACGGTACGCCCCAAGGGATCGTGCGGGTCAAGACGTTCTATCCGGTCTCGATGGCGGCGGTGGGCTCCACGCTCTACGTCGTCGTCTACGGGAACTTCGGGTACGAGCTGTGGAAGAGCGACGGCACGGAGGCCGGCACCGTGATGGTCAAGGACATCCGGCCCGGCAGCTCTAGCTCGTACCCCTCGCACCTGGCGAGCGTGAACGGCGTCCTGTACTTCACCGCCGACGA
>JAICEW010000471.1 GCA_025923995.1 Vicinamibacteria bacterium
AGCCATGATCTGGACCGGTGGACCGGCTTTGACGCCGGCGCCCCCGAGCTAGGCGTTAGGCGCCGGCGTCTGGGATGCCTTGGCCGACTGAACCAGAGCTCCGAACGCCGCGGGGTCCGTAGCGGCGATCTCCGCCAGCGACTTGCGGTCGAGGTCCACGCCGGCCCGCTTCAGGCCCGCGATGAACTGGCTGTAGGAGATGTCGTGCAGGCGCGCGGCGGCGTTGATCCGGATGATCCACAGCCGGCGGAAGTCCCGCTTCTTGCGCTTGCGCCCGACGTAGGCGAAGTTGCCCGCCCGCTCGATCGACTCCTTGGCCGAACGGTACAGCTTGCTCTTGGTGAGGTAGTAGCCCTTCGCGAGCCCCAGTATCTTCTTGCGCCGCTCGCGACGCTTGCTTCCACGCTTGACTCTCGGCACGGTACGTTTCCTTCGTAGGCGCGGCCGGCTTGGCCGCGTCCGTCACGCTTGCAGGCGGCGACGAAGCCCGGCGGGACGACACCCGCCCTGGTTGTACGGGCCCAGCCGGCGAGCTAGGCCAACAGCATGCGGCGCACGTTCGGCGTCTCGGCCTCCGAGACGAGCGTGGCCTTGCGCAGCCCCCGCTTCCGGCCCGCGTTCTTCTTGGTCAGGATGTGGCGCTTGAACGCGTGCCCGCGCTTCACCTTCCCCGACGCGGTCAGCTTGAACCGCTTCATGGCCGCGCGCTTGGTCTTGAGCTTCAGCTTGCCCTTGGTCTTCGGTTTCCTCATTCGCTTCTCTTCCCGGGCCTCCTGCCCGCTTACGCCTTCGTCGTTCCCACCGCGCTGGCCGGCTTCTTCGCCTTCTCCTTGCCCTCGGCGGCTCCGTCGCCCTTCTTGCTCCGCGCCGGCTTGGCCTGCTCCTTCTTGGGCGAGAGGATCTGCACCATCGTCATGCCTTCCTGGCGCGGCGGCACCTCGATCAGCGCGACCTCGACCAGCTCCGAGGCCAGCCGGTTCAGGATGCGGCGGCCGATCTCGTTGTGCGCCATCTCGCGGCCTCGGAAGATCACGGTCGACTTCACCTTGTTCCCGTCCAGCAGGAAGCGCTCGGCGTTCCGCCGCTTGAACTGGAAGTCGTGCTCGTCGATCTTGGGCCGGAACTTCACTTCCTTGACCTGGATGTGCTTCTGGTGCTTGCGGGCTTCGTTCTCGCGCTTGGCCTGCTGGTAGAAGAACTTCCCCGAGTTCATGATGCGGCACACGGGCGGCGTGGCCGTGGCCGCGATCTCCACCAGGTCGAGCCCTTTCTCCTCGGCGATGGTCAGCGCCTGCTGGGGCGTCATGATGCCCAGCTGGCCGCCGTCCTCGTCGATGACGCGGACTTCCTTGGCCCGGATGCGGTCGTTGATGCGGACCGTCTTCTGCTCTATGAGACACCTCCAGGAGTTCTCACGGCCTCTTCGAGCGTGGCCCGCTCGGCCGAGAGCCTGCTGATCTTCGCGGCCAGGGCCGAGGTGTCCATGCTCCCCAGGTCCCCCGCCTGCCGATGCCGGACCGACACGTTCTGCGCCTCGACTTCCTT
Source organism: Vicinamibacteria bacterium (assembly GCA_025923995.1). Classification (GTDB taxonomy): domain Bacteria; phylum Acidobacteriota; class Vicinamibacteria; order Fen-336; family Fen-336; genus JAICEW01. Next base: position 1,546 of record JAICEW010000471.1, read on the forward strand.
GTCCCCCACCACCAGCATGTACGGGACCTTCTGCAGCTGTGCCTCACGGATCTTGTAGCCGAGCTTCTCGTTGCGGTCGTCCACGTGCGCGCGCACCTTCTCGGCGCGCAGCGCCTGGGCCACGCTGGCCGCGTACTCGTGGTGACGCTCGGTCACCGGGATCACGGTCGCCTGCACCGGGGCCAGCCACAACGGGAAGGCACCCGCGTAGTGCTCGATCAGCACGCCGAAGAAGCGCTCCAGGCTGCCCAGCAGCGCGCGGTGCAGCATGATCGGCTGGTGGGCCTTGCCGTCCTCGCCGATGTACTCCAGCTGGAACCGGTTGGGGTTGTTGAAGTCCACCTGGATGGTCGAGCACTGCCAGGCCCTGTCGAGCGAGTCCTTGATCTTGATGTCGATCTTCGGCCCGTAGAAGACGCCCTCGCCGGGATCGACCTGGTACGCGATCCCGCGCGTCTCCAGCGCGCGCTTGAGCGCCGCGGTGGCGACCTCCCACTGCTCGTCCGTGCCCGCCGCGTTGTCCGGCTTGGTCGAGAGGTAGGTCTCGTACTCGGTGAACCCGAACGCCGCCAGGATCGAGGTCACGAAGTCCAGCACGCGGACGATCTCGGCGTCGAGCTGGTCCGGCCGGCAGAACAGGTGCGCGTCGTCCTGCGTGAACCCGCGCACGCGCATTAGCCCGTGCAGAACGCCCGACCGCTCGAAGCGGTACACGGTGCCCAGCTCGGCGAACCGGAGGGGCAGGTCGCGATAGCTGCGCAGCTTCGAGTTGTAGATCGTGAGGTGGAACGGGCAGTTCATCGGCTTCAGCTGGTAGGGGACGTTCTCGATCTCGATCGGCGAGTACATGTTCGCGCGGTAGTACTCGGTGTGACCGGACGTCTTCCACAGGTCCAGCTTGGCGATGTGCGGGCTGTAGACGAGGTCGTAGCCGCCCTCGAGATGGCGGTCCCGCCAGTAGTCCTCGATCTGCTTCCGGATGAACCCGCCCTTGGGGTGCCAGAGGATGAGCCCCGCGCCCGTCTCGTCCGCCATCGAGAAGAGGTCCAGCTCGCGGCCCAGCTTGCGGTGGTCGCGGCGCTTGGCCTCCTCCAGGCGATGGAGGTGCTGGTCCAGCTCGTCCTTCGTGAAGAAGGCGTAGCCGTAGATGCGCTGCATCTCCGGGTTGCCCTCGCGTCCCTTCCAGTAGGACTGCGACGGCGACGGCTTGAGCTTGAAGGCCTTGATCTGGCTGGTCGACGGCAGGTGCGGGCCCAGGCAGAAGTCGACGAACCCGCCCATCGTGTAGCACTGGACCTGGTCGCCGGCCTTCTCCTCGATGAGCTGGCACTTCAGCGTCTGTCCCTTGCCGGCGAACAGCGCGAGCGCCTCCGCCTTCGGGATCAGCTTCTTCTCGATCGGCCGGTTCTGCTTGACGATGTGCGCCATCTTCTTCTCGATGGCGGCGATGTCCTCGGGCGTGAACGGCCTGCTCACGAGGAAGTCGTAGAAGAACCCGTCGTCGGTGGGCGGACCGATCCCGCACTGCGCGTCGGGGTAGAGCTCGGTCACGGCCGCGGCCAGCAGGTGGGCGGAGCTGTGCCGGTAGATCTCGATCGGGGAATCGGCCGGCTTGCTCTCGCCCGAGGGACCGGTGGTGTCAGGAGGCTCCAACGAAGTCGTCGACATCTAGAACGTCAACATTCCTGGCACACCCTCGAACGATAACCGTTGCCTGGTAGGCGCGGGTGGAATTGAACCACCGACCTCTTCCGTGTCAAGGAAGCGCTCTACCACTGAGCCACGCGCCTAGCGGCAAAGGAAACTCGAATGTTACCGAATAGATAGCGGGAGTGTCAAGACTCTGGGGCGCGCACGGGGGCGAGAGGCGGCGCCGCCTCGGGGACCACGGGGGGTGCGGGTTGCTACTTCGATTCCGCGCCCTGGGGCGCGGGCGAGCGATCGCTGTCGCCGTTCGCGGCGTCGTCGACCAGGCACCGGATCTTCGAAGCGATGGCTGCGGACTCGTAGGGGTCGGCTCCCTCCATCTCCGTCAGGAGGCTCTCGATCTGCTCGACGGGAAGACTCATCAGCGCCTGCTCTCCTTGTCCTGCATCTCCGCCATGGTGGCGACCGACTTGGTCAGTTCCGTCTTGGTCACGTTCAGAAGGTGCTTGTCCACCTCGCTCGTCAGCACCCGCCCCCCTCCCATCCCCGTGAGGAAGGCGCCGATCAGCCCGAACACGCTCAGCGTGGGCGGCGTCGAGCCGGGCACCGGATCGCCGACGATCATCACGGTCGCGAGCGGTCCGTAGAGTCCCCAGAGCACGAGCGCCGCCGCGCTGCCGACGACGGCCGTGCCCAGCCAGCCCGGACGCCAGATCCGCCGGCCGTCCCCCAGCGTCTGGGTCTGCGGCGCGACGAAGCCGCCATCGGTGAGGATGGCGTTGATGAGGCCGCCCACGAATCCCGCCGCGGCCACCAGCAGCGCGATCCCCCCCACGAATCTAGGTCCCCCCCGATCTCGACGCCAGACAAGCTTGGGGCACCGTAGCAAGGTGGATAAGGCCGAGTCAAGACGCG
>JAICEW010000472.1 GCA_025923995.1 Vicinamibacteria bacterium
CAGTCAGGCGCGACGCTCGGCCAGCACGTCTCAAATGCCCCGCCGAATGGACTGCTGGAGCGCCTCGGGCACTTCCGGGACGGGCGTCGATTCACACAGCCGCAGCGTCTGCCGGAGCGATTCGCAGGCACCGTGGCACCCTGAGCAAGCAGCGACGTGCCGTTCCATCTCGGCGCAGGTGTCGCGGCCGATGTCTCCCTCGAGATGCCGGGAAAGGAGCTCCACGACATCAGGGCAGACGCCGGCGCCTTGCGGCGGCTGGGCTGGAATAGGCGCCAGCAGCGGGGCCAGCCGCTCCCGCACGGCCGCGCGGGCACGGTGCAGGCGGCTCTTTACCGCCGGGACGCTGAGGGCGGTGACCTCGGCGACCTCCGCGCTCGAAAGACCCTCCACGTCCCTGAGCAGCAGTACTTCACGGTACTCCGGCTCGAGCGAGGCGATCGCCGCCTCCAGGGCCGCACCCACTTCCCGATCCGCAAGGGTCCTTTCGGGGTCGCGGCCCTGGTCAAGAGCCTCGAAGGCGGCCGACCTTCCGGACTCCAGCGAGACGACCTCTGGAGCGAAGACGCTGTGACGCCGCTTCTTGATGCAGAAGCTGCGCGCGATCGTGTAGAGCCAGGTCGACAAGGAAGAAGCGCCCCGGAACCCGTGCACCGTGCGCGCCGCGGCGAAGAGCGTGTCCTGCAGGACCTCGCGCGCGTCCTCGGGATCCCGGCACATCTTCATGCCGAACCGGAAGATCTGCGGCTGATAGCGCTTCAGGAGGGAATCCAGGGCGCCCTCGTCACCTCGCTGCGCAGCCCGGACGAGCGCGTCCGCCTCGACTTCCGCCACGGATGGGATTATGTCATCCGATGGCCGCCCGGGGATCGATAAGCGGACGTCTGGCTGCGGCGCGCGGGACGTGTTCGAGAAAGCGAGCCTCCGGCGGACCGCCGCACGCCGGCGCTCCCCCGCCGCCCGCGAACACGTCGAAGCGCTTGGCCACCTCCGCCTGCCAGCGACCCACGATCTGGGCGCCGAGCAGCTTCCGCGTGTGCCGGCGCTGAAGCAGCGTCACCGGTGTCGACTCGCTACCCCGTGTGATCAGCTCGCCGCCACCATACGAAAGTGGCGACCCCGCCCGCCAGCGAAGTGAGGCCGACGAGGACATAGCTCGCGGGCCCGAGCGCCGCCGCCGGCGGCCCGGCCATGCCGCTGAAGAGCGCCGGCACGGACCAGGGGAACCACGCGCCCCAGCCGGTGGCCACCGTGATCTGCCCAAGGAAGATGGTCAGGATCGTGAACCCCATGGGGGCCAGGTAGCCCCTGGAGGCACTGGCCAGGAACGCGGTCGGGCTCAACAGCAGTATCGAGAGACCGGCGGTGAGGGCGATGCTGCGGGCGCTCTCGCGCAGCATCCCTGCAGACCAGCCGGGGAGGTCGAGGAGGAAGCCGATCGGCAGGGCGACACCCAGGATCCAACCGGAGAGAAGCGCACTCCACGCAGCAACGAGCATGAACTTCGCCGAGAGGATCGCATGGCGCGGTGTGGGGACCGCGAGCAGGAGCTTGGCCGTGCGGTCCACGAACTCTCGGCCGAAGACCCAGGTGGTGGCGAGGGCGAACACCAGCGAGCCGCCGACCGCGGTCGCCTGGGCGATCACGCCGAGGTATGTGGGCCAGTCCGCGACGCCGGCCGCGATCTGAGCCTTCGCACGAAGCAGGCCCAAGGCGCGCGCACGCGACGGATCCTTGAGGATGAACATGAACAGGCCCCCCATCAAGGGAGCCAGCGAGAACCCGACGGCCGTCCACAGGGGAACCCGCGAGCGCCGGGCTTTCAGCAGCTCGCACTGCAGAGCGCGTCCGAGTGCGCTCACCGCGTCAGCTCTCCCCCGCGCCGGTGAGCCGGAGGAAGTGCTCCTCGATGTCCTCCTGTGCGATCGCAAGTCGCAGCGGAGGCACGCCGGCCTCGACGAGCAACCGCGCGATCTCGTCCGGGTGTTCGAGCGCCCGGTCTTCCGAGATCTCGAGCCGGATACCGTCGCGCCCGGCCCCCTGGACGGGATCGAAACCGGCAGCGCGCAGGACGCGGCTGGCAGCCTCCAGGTCACGCGCCCCGATCTCCAAACGGCGGCGCCGCAAGCGATCGAGCTCCGCGGCAGTCAGCTCTTCGAGCATCCGTCCGCGGTGGATGATGCCGACGCGTGTCGCCACCCGGTCGACTTCGGTCAGGACGTGGCTGGACATGAAGACCGTAACGCCGCGCTCGCGCGCGAGACCACGCAGGAGCTCACGGACCTCGACGACGCCGGCCGGGTCCAATCCGTTTGCCGGCTCGTCGAGCACCAGCAGGTCGGGCTCGGGCAGGAGCGCCCGCGCGAGGCCCAGGCGTTGAAGGTTGCCGAGCGACAGAGTGCCTGCCTGCCGCTCGGCGTACTCGCGAAGACCGAGGCGGTCGATGACCCGGGCGACCACCCCCGCGTCCGGCAGGTCGTACAAGCGCCGCGCGTGCTCGAGGTTCTCGATCACCGTCAGCTCTGGATAGGCCACGGCCGACTCAACCATGTGTCCGACGCTCCTCCAGAGCGACTCTGAGCCAGGCCCCACGCGCACGCCGAGGACGTCCACGTAGCCGGAGGTGGGCCGCATCATGCCGAGCAGAAGGCGGATGGTCGTGGTCTTGCCCGCTCCGTTCAGGCCGAGGAACGCGTAGATCTCGCCGCGGTGCACCTGGATATGCACGTGCTCCAGCGCGGACACGTCGCCGTAGCGCTTGGTCAGGTCCACTACGGAGATAGCCAGATCAGGCACGCGCTCTTCGCTCTCGACCGGGGACGGCCAATGGTGTCACACGCCGGCCAAGTGCTCCTCGACGCACTGCCCGCCGCCTGAGAGGGGAGCGACGCCCCCCACGCCGCCGGTGGTAGGATGGCGTGGCCATGCAGGGCAGCCTCCCCTACCAGTCACCCGCGCTGACCCCGTGGCCGCCAGCGGCGACGCCCAGCTCCCAGCACGACCCGCCCTCCGCGCTCCCACCATCGAGATAGCTCCCTCGCTCCACCACCCAGGCGAGGGCTCCGCGTAAGGCCGATCCTCGCTCTCGGAGGAACCTCTGAACGCATCGCTGCCGTTTGCGGCTGCTGCTGCCGGTCACGACTCCGAAGCCGTGCCCACCGTCCTGTTGGCGCTGGCCTTCGTGCTCGTGTGTGCCAAGCTCGCGGGCGAGCTGGTCGAGCGTCTCGGACAGCCTGCCGTGCTCGGCGAGCTGCTCGTCGGGATTGTCCTGGGGAACGCCGCGCTCTTCGGCGGGCCGGACATGTCCAGTCTGGTCGCCAGCGAGACCTTCACGGTGATGGCCGAGCTGGGCGCGGTGCTCCTGCTGTTCCACGTCGGCCTGGAGTCCACCCCCAGGGAGATGCTCGCGGTCGGAGGGGCCGCGGGCCGCGTCGCGGTCGTCGGGGTGGTCACACCGATGCTGCTCGGTTTCGGCGTCGGGAAGCTCTTGCGGCCCGATGAGTCCTGGATGCTCCACGCGTTCCTGGGCGCGATGCTCGCGGCGACGAGCGTCGGGATCACCGCCCGGGTCCTGAAGGACGCGGACGCCCTACGGTCGGGATTCGCGCGCATCATCCTGGGGGCCGCGGTCATCGACGACGTGCTGGGCCTCCTGGTCCTTGCCGTTGTTTCCGGGGTCATCCGGGCCGCCGCCACCGGCCAGGTGTTGTCGGGAGGCGCGATCGGCCTGATCGTGGCCAAGGCGTTCGTGTTCCTCGTCGGTGCCATGGTGGTCGGCTCGTTCCTTTCACCGCGCCTGTTCCGTGGCGCTCTGGCCTTGCGGAGCCGCGGCGTCGTCCTCGCTCTTTCGCTGGGGCTCTGCTTCGTCCTCTCGTACCTGGCGCTCAGGGCCGGCCTGGCGCCGATCGTCGGTGCGTTCGCGGCGGGCCTCGTGCTGGAGGAGGTCCACTTCGAGGGACAGGTGAAGCGCGGCGAGCCGCCGCTCCACGAGAGCCTCGAGCCGCTGATCGCGCTGCTGGTCCCCGTGTTCTTCGTCAGGATGGGGATGCTCGTGGACATTCGCTCCTTCGCGTCGACGTCCGTGCTCGGCATGGTGGCCCTGCTGA
>JAICEW010000473.1 GCA_025923995.1 Vicinamibacteria bacterium
CACACGCGCGCGGGAACGCGGGCGCGCGGCGGGCCAGCCAGGCCAGGTGGTTGCGATGGGCCACGAGGCGCAGGCTCCATCCGAAGAGCGGCGGCAGGGCCGCGGCCAGCGGTCGGACGGCCTCCGCGGTGAACGGCCGCGGCTCGAGACACAGGTCGCGGCGCGCCGGCTCCCGGTTCCCCGCCAGGCCGTCCACGAGCATCTGCAGCTGGGCCGGCGTCGAGAGCGGGCGGCTGGTGACGCGGCTCATCAGCGCGACCGCGACGCGGTGCACCGCGACCGGCAGCGGCACGATCGCGAGCGGCAGGCCGACGCCGTGCGCGGTCGTGCGGACGACCTCGCGCAGCGTCAGCCGGTCGGGACCGACCACGTCGTACGAAGGACCGGCAGCGGGACGCTCGAGCGCGGCCACCACCGCGTCCGCCACGTCGCGCACGTCCACGGGCTGCAGGACGGCCTCACCGCGTCCCACCACGGGGAACACGGGCGCGAAGCGGATCATCTTCGTGAGGTGCGTGACCATGTCGTCCCCCGGCCCGTAGATCACGCCGGGGCGCAGGATCGCAAAGCTCACGCCGCTTCCGCGCACCAGTTCCTCCGCGCGCCACTTGGTGTCGTGGTAGGGCTGGCGCGGGTCGGGCCGGCTGGCCACGACGCTCACGTGGACGTAGCGGGCCCCCAGGGCGCGCGCCGCCGCCAGCAGCCGCCGCGTGGCGTCGACGTGGACGGCCTCGAAGGTCTGGCTGCCCTGCTCGCGCTTGATCCCCGCGAGGTTGACGATGCCGTCGCACCCCGCGAGCCGCTCGAGCGGCGGGTCCGCGCGGGCGACGTCGCACGCGACGAAGCCGAGCCCGGCGGGGCGCGTCCCTCGCGCCAGCACGACCACCTGGTGGCCGCGCGCCGACAGAGCCGCGACCACGTGCCGTCCGACGAACCCCGTCCCCCCGGCCACCGCGACCCTCATGCGAGCGCTCCTCCCGCCCGCTTCTACCGGAAGCGGCGGCCGCGGTTACGCGGGGCCCTGCGCGTCGACGATCAGGGCCTCGGCCTCGATCTCGACCATCATCCCGGGGTCGATCAGGCGGCTCACCTCCACCATGCTGGTGGCGGGGCGGATGGACCCGAAGAACTCGCCGTGCGCGCGGCCCACCGCCTCCCACTGGCCGATGTCGGTCACGAACATGCGCGTGCGCACCACGTCCTCCATGCGCGCGCCCGCCCGCTCCAGCGCGCGCCGGATGTTGTTCAGGGTCTGGATGGCCTGCGTGTAGGGATCGCCCGGCCCGACCACGCGCCCCTGGTCGTCGGTCGCGGTCGTGCCCGAGACGTACACCGCGCGGCCCACGCGCACGGCACGCGAGTAGCCCACCACCGGCTCCCAGGGCGTCCCGCTCGCGAAGTTCCGTCGTTCCATGGCGACTCCGTTCAGAAGGCCCGACCGCTGTCGAGCAGGATCGTGACCGGCCCCGCGTTCACGAGGCCCACGTCCATCATGGCCTGGAACACGCCGCTGGCGACGCGCGGTCCCGCGGCTTCCGCCTGCGCGATGAAGCGCCGGTACAGCCGCTCCGCCTCCACCGGTGGCGCCGCCTGGACGAAGCTGGGACGCCGCCCCCTGCGCGCGTCCCCGTACAGCGTGAACTGCGAGACGACCAGCAGCTCGCCCCCGACGTCCAGCAGCGAGCGGTTCATGTGCCCCGCGTCGTCCGCGAAGATGCGGAGGTTCACCACCTTCTCCGCCAGCTGGTCGGCGTCCCCGTCGCCGTCGCCCTGGCCCACGCCCAGCAGGACGAGCAGCCCCGCGCCGATGCGTGCCACCTCGCGGCCGTCCACGCGGACCCACGCCTCGGATACGCGCTGCACCACCGCACGCATCGCGCGAGACCCGGTCAGCGCGCGCGGCCCAGCACCGCCAGGGTCTGGTCGCCGAAGTACTTCACGACCAGGCGGCTCCAGCTGGCGCCGCGACGCACGACCAGCAGGTGCTCGTCGAGCGCCGCCCGGAGCGCCTCGTCCTCCTTGCGCACCGCCCAGGCGATGCGGCCCGGCGGACCCACCGTCGCGCCCGCCTGCAGGTCGGCGAACTCGCGGGCCGCGAGCGCCATCTCCGAGATGGGCAGCACGACCGCCGCCACCTGCTTCGCACGCAGCGCCTGCAGCAGGGCGTCGCGCGTCTCGAACAGGCGCAGCGCCGAGGCCGCGACACCGGCCTCGGCCGCCGCCTCGGCCGGCTTGGCCCCCTTGATGGCGCCCACCGAAGGCAGCGCCTTCAGGGCGGCCAGGTCGCTCACCACCGGCGCGGGCTTGAACGTGACGGCCACGTTGTGCGTCGGCATCACTTCGCCCGTGAACGCCACCTGCCGGCGGCGGTCCTCGGTGTCGAAGATGGCGACGATCACGTCCCCGTCGCCCTTGAGCAGGCGCGGGATGCGGTCGGCGTACCCCTCGGCGGTCACCACCTCGAGCTGCAGTCCCTGCACGCGGGCGAAGGTCTCGATCAGCTCGCGCTCGAAGCCGGGATCGGGGCCCGGCGTCAGCGCGAAGGTCTCGGCCGACTCGTCGGCCGCGACGATCACGCGCAGCGCGCCGCGGGAGCGCACCTGCTCCAGGTCGGCGGCGCCGGCGAGGGAGCTCGAGGCGAGCAGGACCCATCCCGGGGAAAGGCGCATGGACAGCCTCCAGGATGCGCATCATAGCCCGCAGTGTGGCTACCGCCCGTCTTTGAACTTGCGGTAGGATTCCCGAGGTCCCCGGCGCGCGGGGGAAGACAAGCGCCAAGGAGGTTCGTTCATGACCTACGTCATCGCAGAGCCGTGCGTCAACACCAAGGACACGGCCTGCGTCGAGGTATGCCCCGTCGACTGCATCCACCCCAAGAAGGACGAAGCGGAGTTCGAGGCGGAGACCAAGCTCTACATCGATCCCGAGACCTGCATCGACTGCGGCGCGTGCGTGCCCGTGTGCCCCGTGCAGGCCATCTTCCCGCTGGAGGAGCTGCCGGAGAAGTGGAACGCCTTCGCCCAGATGGAAGTCGACTGGTACGCCAAGCGTAAGTAGGGGTCCCGGGGGCCGCCCCGCGCGGCCCCGGAACGGACCTCCGCTCGCGCCGCGAGGCGTCGCGTGAACGAGGAACGGCGCCACCACGCCCGCCTGCCGCTGACCATGCCCGTGAGGGTCTCGGGCTTCGGCGCCGACGGCCATCCCTGGACCGAGATGTCGACCGTGAAGGACGCGTCGGCCAGCGGCGCCGCCTTCCTCCTCAAGCACCCGGTCACGCGCGGCCACGTCCTGCACCTGTCGCTGCCCCTTCCCAAGCGCTACCGCAGCTACGACCTGGGCGACGCCTCGTACCACGTGTACGTGCTGGTGCGCGCGGTGGTGCCCGAAGGGGCGGGCGCGCGGGTAGGCGTGATGTTCCTGGGCAAGCACCCGCCCCGCGGGTTCGACAAGCACCCGGCCGGCCTCTACCTCCTCCCGAACGACCCCTCGCCTGCGAAGTCCCGCGAGCGCCGGGGCTGCTCGCGTCTCGACATCTTCGTGAACGTGCGCCTCACGCGGCTTCACCACCCGTCCGCGCGGCAGGAGCGGACGATCGCCGAGAACATCGGGCGGCGCGGCGCGCGCGTCCTGTCGTCCCTGCCCGTCGAGACCGGCGAGGTGCTGCTGTTCACCGAGATCGACGGCGGGTTCGAGACGCGGGTGGAGATCCGCGGCCACTACCTGGGCCCGGACAACATCCCCCGCCTCAACCTCCACTTCCTCGACGCCCCCGCGCCGGACCGGCTGGTCGCGACGCGCTGAGCGAGCCCACATGAGCCGCGCCCGGCCGCTGCCCACGTGCCGCGAGCTCGACTGGGCCCCGGCGTGTGTCCTCTCCGATCCGGCCCAGGTGGCCCTGGAGGACTACGCGCGCGCGCTGCTGCGTGCCTCGTCCGCCGAGGCGATGCCCGACGCTTCCGGCCGCGTGAAGGGCGTGCACGTGTGCGGCCTACCGTCCGAGCCGACTCCCGCCGCGCGACGCGACGTGGAGGCGTTCGCCCATGACCTGGCCCAGCGCGAGAACGGCGGCGGGCTGGGCTGGAGCTGACCGGGCGCTCAGCGGCCC
>JAICEW010000474.1 GCA_025923995.1 Vicinamibacteria bacterium
AACGGCGCAGGTCCTCGGCCATCGCCTCGGCCGAGGAGTAGCGCTCCGCGGGCCGCTTCTTGAGCGCCTTGGCCACGATGTTGTCGAGGTCGCCGCGCAGGAGCCCCTGCAGGCGCCGGGGCGTGGTGGCGCGCTCCGTCGCGCGCTCGGGCGCACCGTCTCCGCCGGCGGCCGCGTCGGACGGGCGCGGCGGTTCGGTGTCCACGACCGCCCGCACCAGGTCGGCCGGCGAGTGCGCGTCCGCGCGCGAGGGGTGCCGGCCGGTGAGCAGTACGAAGAGCAGGACCCCGAGCGCGTAGACGTCCGTCGCGGTGGTGACGGCGCCCGCGGTGAGCTGCTCGGGCGAAGCGTATTCGGGGGTGAGCGGCGCGTCGCCGTCGCGCGTCAGCGACGTGGGCGCGTCGGCGTTCCCCTCCAGGAGCTTCGCGATGCCGAAGTCGAGCAGCTTCACGCGGCCGTCCGCGTCCACCATCACGTTGGAGGGCTTGATGTCCCGGTGCACGACGAGGTGTGCGTGCGCGTGGCTGACCGCCGCCAGCACGTCGAGGAACAGGCGCACGCGGGCCTCGACGTCGAGCTGGCGGCCGTCGCAGTAGGCGTCGATGCGCACGCCGCTGACGCGCTCGAGCACCAGGTAGGGCTGTCCCTGGGGCGAGACGCCGGCATCCATGAGCTGCGCGATGTGGGGATGGTGGAGGCTCGCGAGGATGCTGCCCTCGCGGCGGAAGCGCGCCTCGCCGTCGCGACCCACCAGGCTCGCGTTGAGCAGCTTCACCGCCGCCGTACCCTCGAACCGCCCGTCGCTGCGCTCGGCCCCCCACACGCTGCCCATCCCGCCCTGGCCGATGGGCACCGTCAGCGTGTACGCGCCCAGCGTCTGCCCGGCGAGTGTGGACGGGAACGGCACGGGAGAGGACGGGCGCTGCTCGAGGAAGCCCTCCTCCTCGAGCTGCGCGCGCTTCGACAGCAGCAGGCCCAGGTCCTCCGCGAGGCCCGGGTCGCCCTGCCGCAGCGAGGCGAGCCACGCGCCGCGCTCGGCGGCGGTCAGGTCGAGCGCGCGATCCAGGTGCGGGATCAGCGCCCGCCAGCGCTCGGCGCTCAGTCGCACCGGCGGATGGTACAGCGGTCGAACCGACGTCGGCGGCGGGTCAGTGGGACGGCTCCGCCGAGGCGACCTGTCGCGCGCGCCTGGTCCGGGCATCGCCCTCGCCGTAGGCCTTCGCCAGCACCGCCCGGCTGTGCTCCGCCAGCGTGCGCGCCCCGTCACGGTCCCCGCGTGCGAGCCGGCACTCCGCGAGCGCCAGCTCGCTGCGGGCCGTCGTCGGGTGGCTCTCGCCCAGCTTGGCCCGGTGCGCCTCGAACGCCTTGCGCACGAACCCCTCCGCCTCGTCGAGCCGGTGCTGGCCGAGGAGCGCGCGGCCCAGCCCGAGCTGCGCACCGGCGATCAGGTCGTGCCCCGGGGGGAGGGCGGATTCGAGGATGCGCAGGGCCTGGCGGAGCTGCGGCTCCGCCTCGGCGTATCGGCCCTGGTCCACCTGCACGTTCGCCAGGCCCACCAGGACGCGGCCCACGTGTGGATGGTCGGCGGGAACGTGCTTGAGGAGGATGGCCAGGCACTCGCGGTAGCGCGTCAGGGCCTCGTCCAGGCGCCCCAGGTCGTGGAGCGCGCCGGCCAGGTCGTTGGTCGTCTTGGCCACCTCGTGGTGGTCGGGTCCCAGCGCCGCCCGCTCGATGGCGAGCGTCTGCTCGAAGAGGTCCGCCGCCTGCCGGGCCTGGCCCAGGGCGCGGCGCGCGGTCGCCAGGTTCCGCATGTGCAGGGCGAGGTCGGGATGACGGTCGCCCATCCGCTCGCGGAAGAGGACGAGCGCCTGCTCCCACAGCCCGACCGCTTCGCTGATCTGGCCACCCTTGACCAGGACCGTCGCCAGGTCGGCCATCGCCGTCGGGACGCTCGGGTAGCTGTCGCCGGGGAGCGCGCGGGCGATGCGGAGCGCCTCGCGGTAGTGCACTTCGGCCCCCGCGTAGTCGCCCTTCTCGTAGCCCAGGCTGCCCAGGTTGCCGAGGCACGCGACCACGTCCCTGTGCGCGTCCCCATGGATGCGCCTCAACATCGCCAGCGCCTCCTGCAGGAGGGGCTCGGCCTGGGCCTGCCAGCCCTGCTCCCGCAGCACGTTGGCCAGGATCTGGAGGCTGACCGCGATGTCCGGGTGGTCCGATCCGAAGAGGCGCCGCTGCATGACGAGGGCCTCGCTGACGATCGTGGCCGCCTCGGGGTACCGTCCCTGGCTCTTCCGCACGCCGGCCAGCTCCGTGAGGACGCGGGCCAGCTCCGGGTCCGGGCCCGTGCGCAGCTGGCGCAGCAGGGCTACGCTCCGCTCGAGCAGCGCCGCGGCCGGCTCGTAGGCGCCCAGGCTCGCGTACACGCGCCCCATGACCGCGAGCAGGCTCGCGCGCATGGCCGGCTGATCGGCCAGGTCGGTGTCCAGCCGTCGCACGCCCTGGTCCAGGAGCTCGCGCGCGGTGACCGTCTCGGACTGCGGACGGCGCGAGCTCGACAGCTCGAAGAGGCGGACCAGGAAGTCCTTCACCGCCTCGGCCCGCGCCGCCTCGCGCCGCGCGCGCGCCGACTGCCAGGCGGTCGCTCCCAGCCCGGCCGCGAGCGAGAGGATCAGCAGGGCGGCGGCGGAGGCGGCGAGCCGGTGGCGCTGCAGGAACCGGCCGGCCCGATACCACAAGGAGTCGGGCCGGGCGCTCACCGGCTCGCCCGCCTGGTAGCGGCGCAGGTCTTCCGCAAAAGCGCCGACCGACGGGTAGCGCTCGCCGGGGTCCTTCTTGAGCGCCTTGACGACGATGTTGTCCAGGTCGCCCCTCAGCGCGCCGCGCAGCCGGCGCGTCGTGGTGGCGCGCCGGGACGCGATCTCGTCCGCGACCGGCCCCGTCGCCGTCTCGAGGCCGGCGGCGTCCGACGCCCGGGCCGGCTCCGTCTCGAGCACGGCGCGGATGACGTCGGCGGGCGAGCTGCCCTCGTCCCCGCGCGCGGGATGGCGCCCCGAGAGCAGGACGTAGAGCAGCACGCCCAGCGAGTAGACGTCCGTCGCGGTCGTGATGGCGCCGCCGGTGAGCTGCTCGGGCGCCGCGTACTGCGGCGTCATCGCCGACATGCCCTCTCGCGTCAGGGTCGTCTCGCCCCCCGCCTCGTCCTCCAGCAGCTTCGCGATGCCGAAGTCGAGCAGCTTCACCCGCCCGCTCGCGTCGACGAGCACGTTCGAGGGCTTGATGTCGCGGTGCACGACCAGGTTCGCGTGCGCGTGGCCCACGGCGGCCAGCACGTCCAGGAAGAGCCGGATCCGGTCGCCGATCCCCAGGCGCCGCCGGTCGCAGTGGCGGTCGATGCGCTCGCCGTCGATGCGCTCCAGGACGAGGTAAGGCTGGCCCAGGGGCGAGACGCCGGCGTCGACCAGCTGGGCGATGTGCGGATGCCGCAGGCGCGCGAGGATGCTGCCCTCGCGCCGGAACCGCGCCTCGCCGTCGCGGCCGAGCAGGCTCGCGTTCAGCAGCTTCACCGCCGCGACGCCCTCGAAGCGCCCGTCGCTGCGCTCGGCGAGCCAGACGCTGCCCATCCCGCCCGTGCCGATCAGCGAGCGCAGCGTGTAGGCGCCGAGCGTCTGGCCGGCCAGCGAGGTGTGCGGCAGCGGCAGCTGCGGAGGCTGCCCCAGGAAGTCCTGCTGCTCGAGCGCGTGGTGCCGTTCGAGCAGGCCCTCGATCTCGTCCGCCAGGCCCGGGTCCTGGCGGCGCAGCCCGGCCAGCCACGCGGCGCGGTCGCCCTCGCTCAGGTCGAGGGCACTGTCGAGGTAGGGGCTGACGGCCCGCCACCGGTCCGCGCTGATCCGGACGGGCATCCTATGGCCTCGCACACCGATCGTGGAACACGGCCCCTGACTGCCTCACCGGAGGAGAGCGGAATCGCTGGACGGAAGGCGACACGCGGCGCTCCGGATTCTACGCCCCGGCCGGCGCGAGACGCTCCAGCTGGCTCTTCGCGCGGCGGGTCGGCGGGGCGTCCGGTCCGACGCTGGCCTCGAGCTG
>JAICEW010000475.1 GCA_025923995.1 Vicinamibacteria bacterium
ACGTCGGTGACGTCGACCGACTGGCAGTCGAGGCTTCCAGCTAGCTGTCGACCCAGCCGCTCGAGATACCCTGTTCCGCGCACGCGTGGAACGGCGCCTGGCGCGCGTCGGGACGGCCCGAGACCTTCTCGCTGTCCTCCAGCCAGAGGGCCTGCTCGTGGCCGCGCACGGCCACGCGGCCGTCGCTTCCGTAGAGGCGGTGACACAAAGACGGCTGCGGAGGCGTCCGGGCCGCGTTGCGTTCGTTCCTGACTTGTTGCTGGAGTTGGTGGGGCCGACGGGGACCGAACCCGTGACCTCGTGAATGCCATTCTCTTGGTCTGCGAGCTGCGCCCGCGGCTACGACCGCGTGCGGTACCTCCAGGGGTCGACGATGCTCACGCCGGCGCGCTCGAAGTCGGCGACGTTGCGCGTCACGAGTGTCAGGCCGTGAACGAGGGCCGTGGCGGCGATGAGCGAGTCCCTGACGGGGCACGGATCGGGAACATGGAGGGCAGCGCTCCGCCGCGCTATTGAGGTCTCGATAGCCAGGACGCGATCCTCGAAGGTGGGAAGGGCATGGTTCACTGAGGCACGCTCCTGTACAGGCCGCGAAGCTCTCTGGCGGGCGCCGCCTTTGGGGGCGTGCCGAACGGGCAGTAGGTCGGGGATGGTGGGCGGGGCGGGGTTGGGTCCGTCGCCCGGCGATGAGCAAATTCTCCTGGACCCAAGTTGGACCCAACTTGGACCCAAGTTCCCGACAGGTGCCCGTAACTTGTTGAAGGATGGTGGGCGCTGTAGGACTTGAACCTACGACTTCCACCGTGTGAAGGTGGCACTCTACCGCTGAGTTAAGCGCCCGGCAGGCGAAACGGAAGTCTAGCCCCTGGCCGCAGGACGGGTCAAGGAGGCCCTTCGCGCGATGCCTTCGGCAGCGCGAAGGCGACGTAGACGCCGCCGGAGGGCCCGTTGTCCTTGCCCCCGCCCGCGGGGACCACGACGAACTGCCGGCCGGCCACCTCGTACGTGGCGGGCGTGCCGACGGCGGAGAACGGCAGCGCCGCCTTCCACAACAGCCGCCCGGTGG
This sequence comes from Vicinamibacteria bacterium, assembly GCA_025923995.1. GTDB lineage: Bacteria > Acidobacteriota > Vicinamibacteria > Fen-336 > Fen-336 > JAICEW01. Next base: position 1,067 of record JAICEW010000475.1, read on the forward strand.
ACTTGTCGAAGGCACGGAACGTCCGGTCGAAGCAGGTGGCCCCGATGAACACGAGCCCGCCGGCGGTGACGACGGGGCCGCCGTAGTTCTCCGAGCCGGTGTCGCGCAGCCCCAGCTCGGGGTACTCGCCGAGCGGCACCTGCCACGCGTGCTCCCCGGTCCCGAGGTCGATCGCGGTCAGCGTGCCCCAGGGCGGGGCGATCGCCGGATAGCCGTCCGGGTCGAGGAACTTGTGGTACCCCGTGAAGCGGTACTGCGTTCCGACGGGTGACGACGCGGGGCCCTTCAGCTCGCGATCGGCGCCGGTCCGCAGGAAGAGGACCAGCGCGTCCATTTCTTCCGAGGTCAACAACGGGAAGCCGGGCATGCGTCCCTGTCCGCGCCGGATCACGAACGCAAGCTCGCGCTCGCGCCTGCGCTCCGCGATGCCCACGAGCGACGGCATCTGCGGCGGCGCGCCCGTCAGGTCGTCGCGGTGGCAGCTCGCGCAATGCTGCAGGTACAGCTTCCGCCCGCTGGTGCCGGCCACCGCGGGCGCCAGGGCGCCCGTCCAGGCCATCTCGTTGGCGTTGACGTAGAGCAGGCCCGTCTGGGGGTCGAACGCGGCGCCGCCCCATTCCGCGCCGCCGTCGTAGCCGGGGAGGAGCAGCGTGTCACGGCCCACGCTGAAGGGCACGAACGGGCCGTCGTTGCGGATCAGGCGGAAGGCGTCGAGCACGGCGCGCCGCGCCTCCGGCGTGCGCGTCGTCAGGTCGGCTTCCGTGATCCGCTGGCGCGCGAAGGGCGCGGGACGCGCGGGCAGCATCTGCGCGTCCGCGATCCGCTCGCCCTCGACGGTGCTGGGGACGCGGGCCACGCGCTCCATCGGGAAGAGCGGCGCGCCCGTCTCGCGGTCGAAGAGATAGACGTAGCCCTGCTTCGACGTCTGCGCGACGGCGTCCACGCGCCGTCCGCCGCGCGTCACCGTGACGAGGCTCGGCGGCGCCGGGAAGTCGCGGTCCCAGATGTCGTGGCGCACGGCCTGGAAGTGCCAGACCTTCCGCCCCGTCCGCGCGTCGAGTGCCAGCAGGCAGTCGGCGAAGAGGTTGTCGCCGGCGCGGCCCCCGCCGTAGAAGTCGGGCGCCGCCGAGCCGGTCGGGACGTACACGATCCCGCGCGCCTCGTCGACCGCCATGCCCGCCCAGTTGTTCGCTCCGCCCGTGTACGTCCAGGCGTCGCGCGGCCAGGTGTCGTGGCCCTCCTCCCCCGGCGCGGGGATCGTGCGGAACGTCCAGCGCAGGCGGCCGCTGCGGGCCTCGTACGCACGCACGTGGCCCGGCGACGAGGGCAGGTCCTCTCCGACGCGCCCGCCCAGGATCAGCAGGTCCTGGAAGACGACGGCCGGCGTGGTGAGCCTCACCGACTGCTCCGCGGGCGGGCGGCCCAGGCCCTCGCGGAGGTCGATGCGTCCGTCGCGACCGAACGACGAAACCACCCTGCCCGTGCCGGCGTCGAGCGCGTACAGGTACTGGTCCTGCGCGGCGAAGATCCGCCGGTCCCCGCCGTGCGCCCAGTACGTCACGCCGCGGTTGGGCCCGCTGCCGGGGATCCCGGAGTCGAAGGTCCAGCGCTCGGCGCCGGTCGCGGCGTCGAGCGCGATCACGCGGTGCTTCGGCGTGAGCGTGTACAGCACGCCCTCCACGACGATCGGGTTGGTCTGCAGGCCGCCCGACTCCTTCGAGTCGTACGTCCAGGCCACCTCCAGCCGGGAGACGTTGCCGCGGTGGATCTGCTCGAGCGGCGAGTAGCGGATGCTGGCGGGGCCGCCCCCGTACGCCGGCCATTCGCGCGATCGTTCCGCGGGAAACGCCGCCGCGGCCGCCAGGAGCGCGGCCGTCGCGAGAACGGAACGCGCCGCGCCGGCGCTCAAGGGACGGGACGCGTGGTCGCCAGGACGGCGCGCATCTGGCCGAGGAGCGGCTCCAGCTCGGCGACCTGCGCTCCGTACTCGAACGTCACCTTGTCGGTCTGGCCGTCCGCGGTGACGCTCAGCGACTCGGCTCCGCCGTCGGCGCAGTCGGGACAGCCGATCACGGGGCCCACGCCCTCGAACCGCGTGCTGGCCGCGCTGCGAGCGATCGCGTCCGCTTCGTCGGCCCGCAGGCTGCGGCTCGTCTCGAGCGTTCCGCCCGCGCGGCTCTCGAGCGTCACGACGGCCTGGCGGCCCATCACGCGCAGGCGCGTCGTGCAGTAGGAGGTCGGCGGGCAGAAGCCGAACGACTCCACGAGCTCGACCTGGGAGACGTCGCTGGGATCGAGGCCCGTGTCGCAGCCGACGGCCGCGAGCGCGAGCGCCGCGGCCGTGGCCAATCGCATTCCCCTCATCGGTGGACCTCCCCCGCCGGCGATCCGTAGTCACCCTCGTGCCCCGAGCAGTACTCCTGCGGCTCCGTGCCCGCGACGAACGCCTCCGACATCGTCTTCGGGCACGACGGCGTCGCCAGCAGGCCGGTCGTGGGATCGATGTCCACGAAGATGACGTTCGCGGGAGGCACGGGGAAGCGGCTGGGCTTCACGCCCGCCAGTGCGCCCTTCATGAAGTCGACCCAGATGGGCAGGGCCGCCTTCGCCCCCGAGAGGTTCACGGGCGCGTTGTCGTCGAAGCCGACCCACACCACGCAGAGCACGTCGGGCGTGAAGCCCGCGAACCACGCGTCGCGCATGTCGTTCGTCGTCCCGGTCTTGCCGGCCACGTCGATGCCCTGCGGCAGTCCCATGGCCCAGGCTCCGCCCGCCGTGCCGCCGTTCAAGACGCTGCGCATCATCGCGGTCACGAGGTAGGTCGACTCGACCCGCGCCACGCGCGGCGTCTGCGGCTTGTGCTCCTCCAGCGGGCGGTCGCGGTCGTCGGTGACCGAGAGCACGGTGACCGGCTCCACCTTGAGCCCGCCGTTCGCCAGCACGTTGTACGCGGTCGCGATCTCGAGCGGCGTGGCCTCGAACGACCCCAGCGCCAGCGCGGG
>JAICEW010000476.1 GCA_025923995.1 Vicinamibacteria bacterium
AGCCGCAACGGGACCCGCCGCTGGTGCGACATGGCGGTGTGCGGCAACCGTGAGAAGGCGCGCCGCTTCCAGCGCCGGACCCGGCGGTCGCGCGCGTCCCGGTGAGCCCGCGCACAGCGCCCGCGCGGCGGAGGGTGTAGACGGGCCTGGGCGGGGATTCGAGGCTATGATGGCGGTGACTCACCCTCCCTGAAGCGGGGCGCCTCCTGCAGACCATCGGCAAGTTCGAAGTACTGGAGCGTCTCGGCCAGGGCGGGATGGGAACGGTCTACCGGGCCCGCGACCCGAACCTCGACCGGCCGGTGGCCCTCAAGACGATCGCCGCCGAGCTGGCCGCCAACCCCGAGTTCCTGGGCCGCTTCCAGCGGGAGGCGCGGGCGGCCGCGCGCCTCACCCACCCCAACATCGTCACCATCTACGAGCTGGGCGAGGTGGACGGCACGCCGTTCATCGCGATGGAGCTGCTGGAGGGCCTCGACCTGGTGGAGGCCATGTCCCCGCCGGGGCGGCTGCCGCTGGACGAGAAGCTGCGCATCATGGTCGAGGTCTGCCGCGGCCTGGACTATGCGCACAAGCGCGGCGTCATCCACCGCGACGTGAAGCCCGCGAACGTGCGCCTGTTGCAGAGCGGCAGCGTGAAGATGGTCGACTTCGGGATCGCGCGGCTGGGCGAGTCCACGCTGACCCAGACCGGCATCCTGCTGGGCACGCCCAGCTACCTGGCGCCCGAGGTGGTGTCCGGCGGGCGGGTCGACCATCGCGCCGACATGTGGGCCGTCGGCGTGATCCTCTACGAGCTGCTCGCCGGCCAGCGGCCGTTCCAGGCCCCGACCTTCGTGGGCCTCGTGTACAAGATCGTGCACGATCCCGTCCCGCCGCTGGAGTCGCTCGCGCCCGACCTGCCCAAGCCCCTGACCGACGTCGTCGCGCGGACGCTGGAGAAGGATCCCGCCCGCCGCTACCAGGATCTGGCGGAGCTGGCGACCGCGCTGCAGGCCGTGCGCGGCGTGAAGGACTCGACGGCGCCGACGCTGTCGCCCGAGGCACGCGATCGGGCCGTGGACCTCGAGGTCGCGCAGGTGCGCCGGCTGATGGCCGCGAACGACCTGGAGCGGGCGCTGGAGGCGGCCCGCCGCGCGCAGGCCCTGGCTCCGTCCCGGACCGAGGTGGTGGAGCTCATCGAGCAGATCGAGCTGTTCCTGAGCGACGCGCCGTCGACGGCGAAGCCGGAGACCACGCGGCCCGCGATCGAGACCACGGTGCTGGCGACGCCCACGCCCAGCAAGCCGCGGCTGCCCACACCCGTGCTGACCGAGCTGCGGGCGCGCGGCGCCTCCGTGTTCCGCGAGCTGGCGACGTTCGGCGAGCCGCCCGCGACCCAGGCGGTGGCGCGCTCGCCCGTCGACGACCTGCTGGCGACGGCGGGCGCGGACGGCGCCGTCCGCCTGTGGGACCTGCAGTCGCGCACGCGCCGCCAGTCGCTGCGCACCGACATGCACAAGCGCACCGGCCACGACGCGCGCGCGCTGGCCCTCGCCTTCGCGCCCGACGGCTCCCTGCTGGCGTCGGGCCACGTGGACGGCAGCATCCACCTGTGGGACCTGGCGAGCGGCGAGGAGATCCGCGTCCGACTCCGGCACGAGGAGCAGATGGTGAGCGCGCTCGCCTTCTCGCCCGACGGACAGACGCTCGCGACCGGCGGCGTCGACTCGACGCTCAAGCTGTGGGACGTGCCGGCCGCGCGCAAGGGCGAGGCGCGGCGCGAGCTCGTCCGCGAGCCGGCCGCGGTCACCGCGCTCGCGTTCGTGGCGGGAGGCCGGCTCCTGGTGACCGGCCATGCCAACCGCGTGCTGCGCGTGATGGACGCGGGCACGCGCCGACTCACCGCCACCCTGCGCGGCCCGGAGGCCCTCGTCAACGTGCTCTGCGCTTCACCCGACGGACGCCGGCTGGCCGTCGGCAGCCACGACCGCAGCGTGCGCGTCTTCGACGTCGAATCGCAGGCGCAGATCGCGTTGGCGACGCCGCACAAGAAGCCCGCCTCCTCGCTCTGCTTCTTCGCGGACGGCACGCACCTCGCGAGCGTCGCGCTCGAGAACATGGTCCACGTGTGGGACCTGGAGACGGCCGGACCCGTGGCGTCGCTGTGGGGCCCCAACGCGGACAGCTTCGCCGGGATCACGCTCTACGGGGAAGGCGACCACATCGCCGTGGCCCTCTCGGACGGACGCATCCGCGTGTGGGGCCCGGCCTCCTGACGTCAGGCTGCGCTCGCCGTCCGTGGTTCGCGCCAGACCAGCATCGAGTCCCCGAACTCGTGGGCCAGGTAGCCCGCGGCCTCGGCTCGCGCGTGGGCCCGCGTCAACGTATCGGCCGACGCGAAGGCGGTGAGCAGGTCGAAGTGGCTGGAGCCGGGCTCGTGCATCCCGGTCAGGATGGCGTCCACCGATCGCAGCGCGTGGCTGCCGTCCACGCGCAGGCGCGCCACGCCGGGCCCGGGCTCGACCCGGCCGCCGACGGCCGCCGACTCCAGCGCGCGCACGGCCGTGGTGCCGGCGGCGATCACGCGGCCGCCGCGGGCCCGCGTCTCGTCCACCGCGCGCGCGGTCCGCGCCGGCACCTCGTAGGGCTCGGGTAGCGGGAGCAGCGCGTCGAGCGCGGGCTCCCCGGTCGAGGACAGGCCGGCCGCGTGGGTCAGGCTCGCGACACCGATCCCGGCGCGCCGCAGCGCATGGAGGCGCGCCGCGGTGAGCACGCGCCCCGCGGAGGGCATCTCCGCGGCCCACGGACGCGCGGCGAAGGGCGTCTGGAAGGAGCGCAGGGGGAGCGGCTCGGGCAGGTAGGCGTACTGCACGGGCCGGCCCTGCGCGTACAGGGCGGCCAGCAGTGGCGCGCCGGACTGGTCGAAGAGGACGTCCACCAGCCGCGGCGACTCGGGCCACACGCGGGCGACCGTAGCGTGCAGGCCGCCCGCGAAGTCGAGGCCGTCGCCCGCCGTGACCGCGGGCGGTCGCGGCCGGTCCTCGGTCTGCGTGCGCCAGTCGCCCGACCCGAAGAGGAGCGCCGGCCACGCGTCGCCCACCGGAACGCCGAGGAGGCGCACCTCGACCTCGTCGCCCGCGCGGGTGCGGGCGCGCAGCGACGCCGGCAGCGTGGCCGCGTCGTTCACCACGATCAGGTCGCCGGCGCGCAGCAGCGCCGGCAGGTCGTCCAGGCGGCGGTCGTCCATCGCGTCGCCGACCACCAGGAGGCGGTCGGCCGCGGGCTCGGCGCGCGCGGCGGTCGCGGCCCTCAACGAGCCCCGGCCGGGGTGAACCGCGCCGCCTCCACGCGCGAGCCGCTGCGCAGGCTCTCCGCGTCGCGGATCAGCTCCAGCAGCGACTCCGCGACCACCGCGGGGTCGAGGAGGCGGGAGGGGTCCGCGTCGGGCAGGGCGTCCGCGTGCATCCGCGTCCGCATCTCGCCGGGATCGACCGAGAGGAAGCGCACGCCACTGTCCGCCAGCTCAGCCGCCCACACGCGCGCCAGGTGCTCGAGCGCGGCCTTGGACACGCCGTACGCGCCCCAGCCCGGATAGGCCTCGGTGGCCGCGTCCGAGGTGACGTGGAGCACGAGGCCCTGCCCGCGCAGCACCATCGATCCCACCACCGCCTGGCTGAGCCGCATCGGGCCCAGCAGGTTCACGTCCAGCGCCCGTACGAAGTCGGCGGGAGGCGTGTCGAGCAACGGGCGCAGCGGGACGGGCCCCAGCACGCTCGCGTTGTGCACGAGCACGTCCACCGGGCCGGCCAGGCCGGCAGCGGCCGCCGCGATCGCGGTGGCCGCGCCGTGGTCGCCGACGTCGGCCACGACCGCGTGCGCGACGCGCCCGGCGGCGCGGATCTCCTCGGCCACTGCCTCCACCTCCGACGCGGTGCGCGCCACCAGCACCACCCGCGCTCCCGCGCGCGCCGCGGTCCGGCCGAAGGCGGCGCCCAGCCCACGTCCGCCCCCGGTCACCAGCACGGTCCGGTCCTTCAGCTCCATCTCGTCCTCCCGTTCCTCCCAAGGTACGGAGGGCC
>JAICEW010000477.1 GCA_025923995.1 Vicinamibacteria bacterium
CGCCATCCGGGCCGTGCTCGGCGCGCGGTCCGGACCGGGCGACTTCGCACGACTCTTCCAGGCGGTGCGGATCGCGGTCGATGCCCAGCACCTCGCTGCCCTGCGCGAGGAAGCGCTCGGCGTGCCCGCCGTCGCCCAGGGTGGCATCCACCACGCGCGCCGCGCCTCGCGCCGCGGCCGCGATGGCGTCGACCAGCACGGGGCGGTGAGCATCGGACGGCGCGGTCACCGGGAGGGCCGGGGGGGAGAAGGCAGCACCCCGCCCGCGAGGCGGACGGGGTGCGCTGGGATGCTCAGGGAGCGGGGCTGACGGGGCTCGAACCCGCGACCTCCGCAGTGACAGTGCGGCACTCTAACCAAGCTGAGCTACAGCCCCTGACGGAAAGCGCCGGAATATACCGGCGCCTCCTGCCTCGCGGTAGCCCCTCAGCCGCAGTAGGCCTTCACCATCGACGCCGCCCGCGGCTGGTACTGGCGGACGTAGCCCATGTACTGGTCGGTCTGTGCGACGTTGCTCTCCCGGCCCGCGGTGAACGCCCGCTCCGACTCCTGCAGCAGGGTCTCCATCTGGCGCGCGATGTCGCAGCTCTTCCCGCGCTGGGCTTCGGGGTCGAGCTGGACGACCCGCTGGAACGCCGCGATGCCGAGCAGGTAGTTCGCGCTCGTCGTGACCGGGCTGCCGGCCGGGGCAACCTCGATGGCCTTCCGGAGCGCGGTCACCGCCCCCTCGGGGTCCATCGGCTGCTTCTGCAGCAGCGCCAGCCCGCCCTGCGTCAGGATGGCGGAGCCGTTCTGCCGGCCGTCGTCCCCGCCGTGCTGCGCCGCGTAGTCGATGAGGGGCAGCGCCTCAGCCACCCGCCCCTGTTCCACCAGCCCCTTCGCGGCGGTGAGGATGGTGGTCGAGGCCTCGGTGTCGCGCTGCATCAACCGGGGGGCGACGCTCACCACGCTGTCCCACTGCCCCGCCAGCGTGTAGGCCGTGACGAGCTGGTTGAGGAGCGAGGCGTTGTCGGGGTACTTCTGGACCCCCTCCTCGGCCCACCGGAGCAACCGGGCGGTGTCGGGCTTGGCAGCCGCCGTGGCGGTGATCTTCACGTAGAAGAGCGTGTCCGCCTTGGTCGGGTCATTGACGATCACCTGCTCCAGCGCGTCCACGGCGCAGCCGTAGTCCCCGAGGAAGATGCAGGCGTTGCTCTTCAGGTCGTACAGGTCGGGATTCGCCGGGTCGATGGCGAGCCCCTCCTCCGCGACGGACCGGGCGGTCTCCGCCTGGCCGTACTGGAGGAAGAGCTGGAACGCCCGCTTCCGGAGCTCCTCGTTGGTCGGTGCGACCAGCAGCATCTGCCGGAAGGCCTGCACCACCTGGGCGGAGTCGCCGCGCTTCTCGTGCTCGACCGCCTGGAGGGTGTACGCCTTGAGGGAGAGCGGGTCGCCTTCGGTGGCCGCACGCGCGTGGGCCAGGATGCTGTCCGACGGCTGGCCCAGCTTGGACGCCAGCTCCGCCAGGCAGAGGTGGGCTAGGCCGGACTTCGGCAGCTTGGCCAGCGCCTTCCGGGCCGCGGCAGCGGCCTTGTCGGGGCTGGCCTCGAGCTGGTTGTAGCACTCGCGCGCGTCGGCCATCGCATCCACGGCCGGCTTGAGCGCGTCGGCCAGCGCCCCGCCAAAGGCGGTGGCCGACTGGCTGCCGGCCTGGGAGAGCGAGACCGCCTGGCCCGCCTCGTCGCTCGTCCCGATGAGGCGCGTGATGGCGGCATACTGCCCCCCCGCCTGCGGCCGGAGGTCGGTGGTCACCATCGTCCGCGCCTGCAGCTCGAGGGCCAGGCGGCGGGCGACCGTCGGCATCAGGATGGCGTCCGCCGGGTAGCCGTACTGGGCCAGCGCCTGGTTCATCTGATCCTGCGGGATGACCCGGAAGTTCCGGCCGACCACCCGCTCCATCCGCTCACGCAGGCCGCCGCCGATGGCCACGGCGTTGGCCGAGTCCACCGAGCGCCCCACGTGCGGCGTCGCGACGAAGAGCTTCGGCGCGTTGTTGATCACCGGCCGGGCGTTGGACGGGATCTGCGCAGCCGCCGGCGCGGCAACGAGGCCGGCGAGCGGCGCGGCAAGGAAAACGGCGGTGAACAAGCGCATTCCATCAACCTCCACAGCGAGATCGGTTGCCCCAGGGGCCGGGGCGCGGCGTCGGCGCCGCGCAACTGGGCGAAGAGGGATTCGAACCCCCGACATCCTGCGTGTAAGGCAGGCGCTCTGAACCGCTGAGCTATTCGCCCGGACCGGCGGCGGCGCGCAGGTGCTGCGTCAGAGCGCGATGCCGAGCGGGAACAGGACGCAGTAGCCGACGACCAGCAGCACCGCACCGGCGCTCGCCTGTCCCGACGCGAGCAACCCGTAGCCCGCCCCCAGGGTGACGACCGCGGCGCCGAGCAGGATCACATTGCGGCGGGCCAGCAGGCCGCGACGCGGGGGGGCGACGGATTCCGGCATAAGCGTGTAGGCTACTCGCCACTCCGGTTCGGGTCAAGCGCCCAACCCCTCTATTACAAACGGATTACACGGCTTCCCCCAGCCAGGCGCAGGGGCCGTGCCAGGGCCCAGGTCCAAGCGCCTAGCGGCCTTGCTGCTTCCACCCCTCGCCGGGAGCGTCCGCCGGCTCCCATTCCGGGGACAGGGTGTCCTCCCCGGGATCGGGCCAGCCGACGTCAAGGTCCGCCCGGCGGCGTCGGTCCCGCCGGCGTCGCCACCGGAGCAGCACGAAGGGCAGCGTGGCGAGGATCACCCACAGGCCGCCCGCCATCAGCCAGGAGACGAGCCCGAAGCGGCGGCGAAGCTCGCGCTGCCACGCTGCCTCGAGCCGGTCGGGGGGCAGGCCGGTGGTGAGGGTCACGGCGCTGTCGAAGGGCAGGCCCGCCTCGAGGCGAGCGAACAGCGGTTCGAGCCCGCCGCTCGGGTTCCGCCGCGCCAGTTCGGTGACGGCCGTGACGGCGAAGGCGTACGCGGCGTCAGCGTCCCCGGTAGCCCCCTGGAGCGCGGCGTCCAGCTCCCGGAAGCCGGGCACCGCGCCCCGCGCCACCCGCCAGTGGAGCCCGAGGGCATCGAGTCGGTCCCACTCCCCGGCGGCCCAGGTGGCCCAACCCTCGTCGAACCAGCGCGGGACCCGCACCCGGACCGCCTCGTGGAGCGCCAGGTGGGCGAGCTCGTGGCGGAGGACGCGGAAGGGATCACCGGCATCGGCCCGGACGACGATGGTGCGGGCCCCCGGCATCGCCAGCCCGGCGCCCCAGGCCGGGAGGCGGCCGCGGGAGAACCGCTCGAATTCGGTGCGGGAGCCGGCCACCAGGAGGCGCAGGGGTCCGGGGTCACGCCGGCCGAGACCGGGCCACTCCGCGGGCACGTCGGCGGCGTCTGCCAGCGCCAGCGCGAGCGACATGCGCTCGGGCCAGGCGACCACCGTCACGCGTCCGACCGCGGCAGTGCGGGGTTCGGGCGCGCCCTGCAGGGCCAGCAGAAAGAACAGCGCGGTCATCACGCCGGGTAGGACCGCGGGATCTCCCTGCCCTGGGCCGCGAGATCCGCCAACTCGGCGCAGCGCCTGCCCCACGGCGTGAACCGGTTGGCTGCGCCCTCGGCCCAGGACCGGCGGGCAGCTTCGTGGTCGCCGGCGAACCACTGGGCCCGCCCGAGCTGGGCGTGGGCCTCGACCAGGTTCGGGCCGAGGGTCAGCGCCTTCCGGAAGAAGGCCTGGGCGTCCTCGTACATCTCGCGCTCCAGGTACACGAGGCCGAGGTAGTAGTGGGCGTAGAGGGTCGCCTTCCGGTCGTTGTCGAGTCGGATGGCCCGGGACAGGTGCTCGATCGCCTCGCCGAAGATGCCCTTGCGCAGGCAGAGGTAGCCGAGATTCACCCGGGCGAGGGCGTTGGCGGGCTCGCGCATCAGGACCCGGGAGAAGGTCGCGAGGGCCTCGTCGTGCTCGCCCTGCAGCATCAGGGCCCAGCCGAGCAGCGACTGGGCCTCCGCGGCGTCGGGCGAGAGCTCGAGCGCGCGTCGGA
>JAICEW010000478.1 GCA_025923995.1 Vicinamibacteria bacterium
CGCACGAGCCAGATCGATCCGGGCCGCCAGTCGAGGCCGAGGTGGAGCTGGCCGCGGACGGCCGGCAGCGCGTCGTTGGGCTCGCCTGCGCCCTCGGTCAGCCGTCCCCAGCCGCCCTCGAGCCAGCTCTTCTGGCTCTCGACCACGAGGCCGCGCGCGGACGCGACGCCGTGGATCGCGACCTCCGCTCGCGCCGGCCCCGCGAGGAGGATCGCGCCCGCGATGCCGGCCAGCCGAAGCGCTCTCCGCACAGGCTGGGCATCTTACCGGAACCGCCCGGAGCCGCTACCTCGGCCGCGTCGTCATCGGCGAGTCGAAGCTGAAGCCGGTCGACGGCTCGAGCGAGACCGCCTTGCCCGCGATCCCCCCCAGCGACGCGTCGCTCGCGATGGTGACGCTCCCGCTCGTGTTCTGCAGCTCCACGAAGCCGCCGGTGTTGAGGCTGTACTGGCTGTAGGGCGGCATGAACACGGACTGGCGGAACAGCAGGTTCCCGGTCGGATCCCAGAAGTACATCCTCACGGTCGCGAAGTCCGGCGTCGTGTTCTGGACGATGACCACCGTGATCTGCGAGCCGGTGGTGTTGAAACGGGGGATCAGGCCCGTGGTGTCCCACAGGCGCAGCCGATACTGGTCGTCCGGACCGCAGCCCTGCTGGCAGCCGTCGCCCCCGCTGCGCACGCGCACGAACTGGTCGTCGATGGTGGAGGTCGTATCGTTCATCCAGCGCATGCTGCGGCTGGAGCCGGTCCCGAGCTGGTTTCCAGCCGCGACGTCGGTCAGGCCGTCTGCCTCCAGCAGCCGGAGCTCGGGGTTGGGGCTGTCGCCGGAGGCCGCGTCCAGGACGATCTCGTACGACGAGTGAGGATCCTGCCGCACGCGGTAGAAGTCGGCGTCGGAGACGCCGGCGACGCCGCCGAGCGCCTCCAGGTCCGCGGTGATCCTCGCTCCGTGCGTGAGCTCGAGCCGCGACTGCATGCCGATGAGCGTCGTCTCGACGTCCGCGTTGTTCGAGAGCAGCGGGTCCACGTCGTCTCCCAGCACCGTCGCCGAGCTGGTGAGCACTCCGGTGGTGGCCGGCAGCGGCGTCGCCCGTACCCGGATGGTCTGGGTCGCCCCGACCGCCACGTCCGGCATGTCGCACGTCACCGTCCCGCTGGCGTGGACGCACGACCCCAGGGGGACGTTCGTATCCCATCCGCCGAACGTCACGCCCGCGGGCAGCGTGTGCGTGACCGTGTTGCCGTAGGAGTACGACGGCCCGGAGTTCGAAAGCGTGATCCGGTAGAGGTACTGGAGCCCCGGCCCCACCGGGTCGGGCGTATCGGACATCGCGAGCGCCAGGTCGGCGTGTGGCGTCATCACGTCGGTGTCGACGGCGGAGTTGTTCGCGATGTTCGGGTCGGTCATGCCCGAGGGCACGGTGGCCGTGATCGTGTTGTCGAAGGTCCCTTGCAGGGCCGTCTGGTGCGTGCCGGTGAGGCTGTAGGCGAGCGTCCCGCCGATCGCGAGGTCGACGAAGTGGTTGGGCGTGCTGTCACCGGAAGGGGGACAGGACGAGCCGGGTGACGCCGTGCACGTCCACGTCACGTTCAGCAGCGAGATCGGTCCGACGATGTTGAAGATCCAGACCCCCGCGGCCGCGTTGGGGCCCGCGTTCGTGACGGTCATCGTGTAGGTGACCGTCGTGCCGGGACCGGCCGTGGCCTGGCCGTCGGTGATCGTGACCGCGAGGTCCGCCTGCGGACCGCCCGCTCCGCCGGCCACGAGCCCCCAGAAGCCGGAGTGCACCACGAACGTCGTGCCCGTGAACGGCCCGCCCGCGTCCGGCTGGCCGGCCGTGCTCGAGAGCTGGAACGCCCCCGTCGAGGTCGAAGCGGCGGTCAAGCCTCCGGCGTCCGCGGTCCACCAGGAGATCTCGTAGGTCTGGGAGCGGGCAGGAGCTGCCGCCGCCAGCAGCACGGTGAGCGCCAAGAACCCAAGCCTCATTCGATCCTCTCGCCTGTCCATCTCGATAGGCATCCGGAGCCGAGCCTGTTCCTAGCGGCTCTCCTCTTCCTCGCCGCTCGTGGGGAACTGCGGCTCCTCTGCAGAGGGCCGCGGCGGCGAGTGGTGGATTCCCCGCTCCCTGGGCACTCCCCATTCCACGGGGTTCAGGTACTTGCCCCGCCAGGCGGCCGGCTTCTCCTCCTCGACGGGAACGCGGCGCTTCTCGGCGAACGGGTCGTGCCGGATCCCGGTGATCTGCCACGAGACCTCGGCTCCCGGCATGCTGGTGCGGATCGTGAAGCGGTTCCCCTCGACCTTCTTCACCACCTTCACCTGGACGAACACGGCGGAGTCGCCCTCGTCCAGCACGGTGAGCTGGTATCGGAAGTCCCGGTTGAGGGCCTCGAACCAGTCGGGGAGCAGGACGACCGCGTAGCCGTCACCGTCCGTCGTCACGTTCCCGTTGTAGACGTTCATCATGTCGGGCGACTCGACGAACGAGTGGTTGAGGATCTTGTTCTCGGGATCGAGGGGATGATCGATGCGGAACAGGCCCCCGCTCTTCGTCAACAGGCCGGCCACGTGGACCCGCCCATCGAAATAGCCGGCATAGTTGCCGCCGCCCTGGGCCTCGAAGTACCCGCCGAACCCATCCGACGACGCCGTTCGGCCGAAGACTCCGTAAGCCACGCCCGCGGTCGCTGCGGCGAGACCGTACACGCCCGACCCGAAGGTGGTGCTCCGGGTTTCCCCGTACACCCCCATCGTCTGGGTGGGCCCGGTGGTCGCGGTGGCGATGCCGGCGACTCCCGTGCCCTGCGGCGAGAAGGCAATTCCGAGCACGCCCTGGGTGGCGCCGAGCGTCGCGTGGGCGCGGCCAAAGACCCCGCCACCGTCGGTGGACTCGTTGGTTCCAAAGACGCCGAAGTTGTTGCCGACGGTCGCGAGCGCCCGCCCCACGACGCCGATGCCTCCGGTGGAGTCGCTGATGCCCTGGGCGCCGACGGCGAAGCCGGTGGTCGCCGAAGCCTCGCCGTAGACGCCCCGTCCGGCGGTGGACGCGCTCAAACCGCGAACGCCGTAGTTGGGGCCGAAGATCGAGGTCGCTTCCCCCAGGACGCCACGTCCTTCGGAAGACGCGGTCACGCCGTGGACGCCGTAGCTCTCACCACCGGTTGCGGTCGTCCGTCCGGCGACGCCCCGGCCCGTGCTCGAGTCGCTGATGCCTTCGACGCCGTAGGCGAGGCCGGTGGTGGCGCTCGCGTGCCCCAGCACGCCCCGTCCGCCTCCCATGTTCGCCGTCCCCTGCACGCCCCAGCCCAGGCCTGTTCCGCCGGTCGTGGCGGAGCCCCACACGCCGGTGGCCAACTGCGCGGAGCTCGTCCCCCGGACGCCGTACGCGGAGGTACCGGCGCCGGTCGCGGTCGCCTCTCCGAAGACGCCGACCCCACCGCTGGTCGAGGTCGTGCGGCCCCGGACGCCATAGCCCGTAGCCCCCGCGTTGTGGATCCCGAGGATCGCCGTCCGGTTGGACGCCGCATTGTTGGTGTTGACGGTGAGCCCGTCCGCCGCGGGGGCCGCCGGGGGCGCCCACACCTGGCCGAAGTGGTCGTGGTCGCTGCGTGACACCGTCGTCGCGGCGCCGCTGCCGCCGAAGTTGGCGCTGAGCGTGATGGCCCCGCTCGTGCCGCCTCCGGACAGGCCGGTCCCGGCGGTCACGCCCGTGATGTCCCCACCGCTGTCGTTGTCGATGTCGTCCGCGAAGCCGGCCGGCTTGCCGGTGACGCCGCTCCACGGCGCGCTCGCCCCGAACAGCGCCGAGGGCGCGGCGGTCAGCTCGTGCCGACCGGACAGGACGCTGTAGGCCCCGGTGCTGGCTCCCGGCCGGACTCCGACCTCAAGGAACCGCCGCTGGCTGGTGAACACGGCCCCGAAGTCCACGCCCACCGTGAACAGCCCCGTCGACACGAACACGTCCTCGCGCGTCACCACCGGCCCGACCTGGTTCCCGCCCGAGGCGGCGTCGTAGAGGACGAAGCGGAAG
>JAICEW010000479.1 GCA_025923995.1 Vicinamibacteria bacterium
AGGAAGTACGCCGGCGCCAGCGCGGCCAGCGCCGCGGCCACGCCGAAGGCCACGCGGAATCCGTAGCGGCCCACCAGCCAGCCGGTCATGACCGAGCCGGTGCCGATGCCGGTGTCGAACGCGGCCAGGATACCGCCGAACGCGGCGCCGCGCCGGCGCGGGTCCACGTGCTCCATCACGTACGCGGCGAAGACGGGATAGGCGGTACCGAAGCCCAGCCCGAACACGATCGCCGACGTCACCAGCCAGAACATCGAGCCGCCCACCGCCAGCAGCGCCATGCCCACCGTGATCAGCACCAGGCAGGGCAGGAACACGCGCCGGTGGCCGATGCGCTGGGCCAGGGGCACGATGAGCGGCCGCGAGATCAGGATCGCGCCCGCGAGCACCGTCAGGTAGATGCCCTTGGGGTGCACGCCGTTGCGGTCGGCGTAGAGCGCGGCGAAGCTGGTGATGCCGCCGTAGCCGTAGGAGTACAGGAACAGCGTGAGCGACACGGCCAGGACGCGCCACTCCAGGAGACGGCGCGTGAAGAAGCGCTCGCTGGCGGCGACGGTGCGCGGCTCCTCGTGGAGTCGCGCGGCGATCGCGGCCATCACCAGGTTGAGCGCCGCCGATGCCGCGCACAACCCGGCCCAGCCCCTCGCGTAGATCCAGAAGCCGAGCGTGGGCGCGAACGCGATGGCGGCGATGGTGGACAGCCCCCAGTACCCGATGCCCTCCGCGCGGCGGTTCTCGGGGATGAGGTCGGTCATGTACGCGGCCGACGCGGACAGCAGGCCCGACCAGAACAGCCCGTGGATCGCGACCAGCGTGAGGATCAGGCGCGGGCTGGGCGCGACCGCGTACGCGAGCGAGAAGCCGGTGATCACCAGGCTGCTGGTGATCAGCATGCGCCGCCGTCCGATGCGGTCGGCCAGCGCGCCCGTGAGCGGCGCCGAGAGAGCGGACGCGAACGTGAGCATCCCCAGGAAGAGGCCGGCCTGGGTCGTGGTGCCGCCCAGCTCCAGGATGTGGAACGGCGCGGTCGGCAGCAGCATGAACGCCGACACGAACACCGTGAAGCTGAACCCGCACATCACGAAGAACAGCGGCGTGAAGAGGCGGGGGCGGGCGTCCGTCATGAGCCAGACAGTATGGCCCAGGCGGACACAGGGACGTGAAGGGGGAGCGGCGAGCGATACGGCCGACTTTCACGCGTGATGACGGGCTCCCCACGGACGCCCGTCATCGCGCGTGTGTTCTAGTACTTGACGCTGCAGCCGTACGGCTGCGTGCTGGCCATGGTGACCGCCTTGCCGGCCATGGCCTCGTCGAGAGCCGCCAGCACGAAGTTCTTCGCGGTCTTGACGTCTGCCTGGTCCGTGCTGGGCTTGTCGTCGATGGCCCCCGCGTACACGACGGTGCCCTTGGGGTCGATCACGAACATGTGCGGGGTCGTCTTCGCGCCGTACGCGCGCCCGATCTTGCCGTCCGGATCGAGCAGCACCGCGGTCGGCGTCGCGTGCTTCTGGGCCGTCAGCGACGTGGCCTGCTTGCCGTCCATGGCGCCCTGCTTGCCCGGCGCGGACGAGTTCACGGACAGCCAGACGGCGCCCTTGGCCTCGGCCGCGGCCTGCGTCTTCTGCATGTTGCCGCTGCCGTAGTGCTTCATCACGAACGGACACTCGTGGTTCACCCACTCCAGGACGACCCACTTGCCCTTGTACGCGTCGAGCGAGCGGAGAGCACCCGTCTGGTCGGGCGCCGAGAAGGCCGGCGCGGGCGCGCCCACGGTGGCCTGCGCCTGGACGGCCACGGGAACGAGCACGAGGGCGCCGAGCAGTCCGGCGGCCCGGAGGGATGCGTTTCGATTCATGAGTCCTCCTTGGTTCAAGTCGACTAACGGATCTCGGCGGCCTGGGCGCGGCCCAGGTGCTCGTCCAGCGCTTCCAGGACGATCCCGGGCGTGAGCACCTCGGGCAGCAGCCGCGGCGGCGCGTCCTTCTCGCGGCCGTACAGCACGTACAGCGGCACGCCCTGGCGCCCGTAGCTGGCGAGGGCCTCCGTGATGCGGTCGTCCCGGCGCGTCCAGTCGGCCTTGAGCAGCGCCACGCCGTGCTCGCGCAGCTTCGCGCGCACCGCGGGCGTGCCCAGCGCGACCCGCTCGTTCACCTGGCAGGACAGGCACCACGCCGCCGTGAAGTCGATGAACACGGGCGTGCCCGCGGCGCGCAGCTGGTCCCGCCGCTCGACCGAGAAGGGCTCCCAGCCCAGCCCGTCCGCGGTCACCGGAGCCGCGGCCACGGGCACGGTCGCGCGCGTGAGCGCGATCGCGAGTCCCACGACCACGAGCGCTCCCGCCCACGCGACGCGGGCACGGTGCGGCCGCCCCTCGAGCGCGGCTTGCGACGCGCGCCCGTAGATCCAGGCGCCGAGCCCGACGGGAATGAAGGCCGCCAGCAGCCAGGCCATGCCGTCGACGCCCGTCTGTTGTCCCAGCAGCCAGGCCAGGAACACGACCGTCGCCAGCATCGGCACGGCCAGCAGCTCCTTGAACCGCGTCATCCACGGGCCCGGCCTGGGCACGAAGCGCAACAGCCGCGGCGACGCGGAGAGCAGGAGGTACGGCGCGGCCATCCCCAGCCCGAGCGCGGTGAAGACGAGGAAGGCCTCGATCCGAGGCCGTCCGAGGCTGAAGCCGAGCGCCGACCCCATGAACGGCGCGGTGCACGGCGTCGCCACCACCGTCGCCAGCAGGCCGCTCCAGAAGGACGACGCGATGCCCGAGGAGCCCTGGACCGCGTTGCCTGCCCCCACGAGCGACATCCCGACCTCGAACACGCCGAGCAGGTTCAGCGCGATCAGCAGGAACAGCAGCGCCAGGATGGCCACGAAGGAGGGCGACTGGAGCTGGAAGCCCCAGCCGATGCTCTCGCCGCCCGCGCGCAGGGCCAGCAGGATGCCCGCGAGGGTCCAGAACGAGAGCACGACGCCGGCCGTGAACGCGACCCCGTGCCGCCAGACCGCCCGCTCCCCCGCCTGGCGCACGAAGCCCAGCACCTTGAGCGAGAGCA
This sequence comes from Vicinamibacteria bacterium, assembly GCA_025923995.1. GTDB lineage: Bacteria > Acidobacteriota > Vicinamibacteria > Fen-336 > Fen-336 > JAICEW01. Next base: position 3,057 of record JAICEW010000479.1, read on the forward strand.
CCGGCAGCACGCACGGCATGAGGTTCAGCAGCAGCCCCCCCAGGAACGCCGCGCCCATGGGGGCCCAGACGCTCGACGGCCCGCCGGACGCGCCGGCCACTTCGGTGCCCCCGGGCGCGGCCGACGCGGCCTCGACCGCGGCGTCGACCGCGACCGCGTGCGATCCCCCGGCCGTCTCCGTCACCAGCACGCCCGTGAGCCGGGCCGGCGCGGTCCCGTCGATCGCGGGCGCCAGCTCGAGCGTGAAGCCGTCCGCGGTCTTCAGCAGCTTCTGGGGCTCGGCGTACTCCAGCACCTGCGGCTGGTCGACGAAGAAGTACGCCGCGCTCGGCGCCGCCGGCGGCGTGAACACGAGCACGAGGCGCTTCGGCACGGACAGCGCGCGCGGCCGCCACGTGCCGCCGTCCCCCGGAAGCAGGGCGCGCGTCTTCGCGAAGCGCGCGGCGTCGCCCGAGGGACGCGCGCCGGCCTCGACGGGCAGGGTGATCTCGAGGTCCGCCTTGCCGGGCAGGCAGATCTCCTTGCACTCGAGCCATTCGGCGCGCGCCGCGAGCCGCACGGGCCGGCCGGCCGGCAGGTCCGCCGGCACCTGCACCGTGACCGGCAGCAGCACCTCGTCGTTGTAGCCGAAGCTCATGAGCGGAGGCAGCGAGATGCGCTCCGGACGCGGCCACTCCAGCGCGCCGGCCGTGAAGCCGGGAGGCAGCGTCCAGGCCAGCTTCGTCGGCAGGCCCGAATCGGCCGGGTTCTTCCAGTAGGTGTGCCAGCCGTCGGCCATCTGCAGCCGCAGGCCGAGCTGGAGTGGCTGTCCCGGCTGGATGGAGGCCGTCTCCGAGACGAGGCTGGCCTGCACGTTCTTGCTGCCCGCGGCGTGCAGCGGCCCCGCGGCCGCCGCCAGCGCGACCAGGAAGGCTCCCGTCCGGCCCAGCGCGAACCTCATCAGCCCTTGAGTCTACGGGAACTCGCGCGG
>JAICEW010000480.1 GCA_025923995.1 Vicinamibacteria bacterium
GAAGCGGGCGTCGATCAGCGACTCGATGAGCTGGTAGGCGGTGGAGATGCGCGTGCCCCCGCTCTCGCGCAGGTGGTAGAAGGTGTGCTGGTCCACTTCCTTGGCGAAGGCCTCGTGGACCACGTAGACGTTGTCGAGGTTGCGGTACTGGCTGCGCAGCCAGGTGTCGATCCAGAAGGAGGCGATGCGCACGATCTCCTTCTGCTGGTCGCCCATGCTCCCGCTGACGTCCATGCAGAGGATGATCACGGCATTGCTCTCGGGCACCTGCCGCACGTGCCAGGAGCGGTAGCGGCGGTCCTCGCGGATCGGCACGATGACGGGGTTTTCCGCGTTGTAGATGCCGGTCGCGACCTGGCGCTTGAGCGCCTCCCGGAACGTGCGCTTGAAGTGGCGCAGGCTCTCCGGCCCCACCCGGCGGATGTTCGAATACTTCAGCTTCTCCACCGGGATGGAGCGCCGGCCCCGCGGCTGGATCCGGGGCAGCTCCAGCTCCTCGCCCAGGATGGCGGCCAGCTCCTCGAGGCTCACCTCCACCTCGAGGATGTGTTGCCCGGGCTCGGTGCCGGGCTGCCCGTCCACGGGCTGGCCGGGGTCGCCGTCGCCCTGCCCGACGCCGCCCGCCTGGCGCTGGCCGAACCGGAAGCGCGGGATCTCGACCTGGGGCAGGGGGATGGAGACGATGTGTTTCCCCTGCCGGCCGATCAGCTCACCCTGGGTGAGGTACTTCCGGAACTCCTTCTTGATGACGCCGCGGACGATCTCCTTGAATCGCTTCACGTCGCGATCGACCTTGCGCAGCATCAAGGTCATGGCGGAACTCAGGGTAGGGGATTTTCAGGAGGCTGGCAACCGTCTTTGGCGCGTCCTACTCCCGGAAGCGCCGGCAGTCGATGCCGAGCTTCTTCACCTTGTAGTTGACGATGCGTTCGGTGACCTGGAGCAGCTTGGCTGCGAACGCCTGGTTGCCCCGCGTGGCCTTCAGGGCGTCCACGATCATCTCGCGCTCCAGGGTGGACACGGCCAGGCGCAGCGAGCGGGCGGGCACGGTGCCCGAGCCCTCCGCCGTCTGCAGCGTGGGCGGGAGGTGCTGGCTGTGCAGGACGGCGTCGTCGCAGAGGACGACCGCGCGCTCGATGCAGTTCTCGAGCTCGCGCACGTTCCCCGGCCAGTGGTAGCTCATGAGCATGTCGATGGCGGGCGTCGAGATGCGCCGCACCACCTTGTCGTGCTCGCGCGCGTACTTCCCCACGAAATGGTCGGCCAGCAGCGGGATGTCCGGCTTGCGCTCGCGCAGGGGCGGCACGCAGATGGTGAAGACGTTCAGCCGGTAGTAGAGGTCCTCGCGGAACTTGCGCTCGGCCATCGCGCGCTCCAGGTTGCGGTTGGTGGCGGCGATGAGGCGGACGTCCACGCGGAGCGTCTCCGTGCCGCCCACCCGCTCGTATTGGCGCTCCTGGAGCACGCGCAGGAGCTTCGTCTGCGTGGCCAGCGGGATGTCCCCGACCTCGTCGAGGAAGATCGTGCCGGCGTCCGCGAGCTCGAAACGCCCCTTGCGGCGCGCGAGCGCGCCGGTGAACGCGCCGCGCTCGTGGCCGAACAGCTCCGCTTCCACGAGGCTCTCCGGAAGCGCCGCGCAGTTCACCTTCACCATCGGGCCGGCCGCGCGCGGGGAGTTGCGGTGGATCAGCTCCGCGACCAGCTCCTGGCCGGTGCCGGACTCGCCGCGGATCAGCACCGTCGTCCGGGTCGAAGCCACCTGCAGCGCCTGCTCCAGCATGGAGAGCGTGGCGTCGCTCGATCCGACGAGGGAGCCCAGGTCCGCGCGCTGCGGCAGGCGCAGGGGCCGGGCGCGCACGTTCTCTTCCTCGTCGGGCGGCGCGGGTGACTTCGGCCGCAGGGTCGGACCGAGCAGGCCCGCCACCACGCCCAGGAAGTCGCAGCTCTGCTGCAGGTCGGGGTTCTCGCGGGGCCGGGTGAGCGCGCCGAGCGCGCCGACCGGGCGGCCGCCGAGGATCACCGGCACGCAGAGGAAGGCGCGGGTGTCGCTCTCCGGCGTCACCGCGCCCGTCCGGTTCAGGTAGAGCGGCTCGTCCCCCACCTGCGGAACGACCACGGGCCGGCCGGTCGCGACCACGCGGCCGGTGACACCCTCGCCCATCTCGTAGCGTCCCTGCTCGCGCCCGCGCGCGCTGAGGCCGACTCCGACCGCCACCTGGAGCTGCCGGCGCGCGTCGTCGAGCAGCCAGAGCATGCACGGGTGGAGGCCGTGCCGCTCGTCGAGGAGGACTAAAGCCCGCGAGATCGCGTCCTCGACGTCCCGCGCCCGGTCGAGCAGCGCGTGGACCGCCTGCAGCGTGGCGAGCCGCGCGCCCTCGCGCCCGCGCGCGACGTCGGCCTGGCTGGTTCCGGGTGTCGCGGTTCCCATGAAGGGTCGGCTGCCGATGTCGGTCGCCGCCGACGGCGGTCGGATGCAATCGCCGGGCCGCGGCGCCGTGAGGCCCGATTCGGCGCAAACCCGCCGGCCGGGCGCGGCGCGGGGCGGCCTCCTCGCACAAACGTGTGGCGGTTTCCGCGCGCGCGGTACAGGACTGTGGCCCGCGTGCGCGGCCATCCGCGCCCTCAATCCGGTTGCCACCGGCCACGATGTTGTGGCGCGGGAGCGTTCCGCGCCCGGCGCGGGCGGCGACGTCGCGGGCGCGTGCGTCCGCCGCAGCTGTGTGCCATGCGGCAGTTAGCGCGAGATCGCGCGGCGTGGAGGGGCGAGCGGCACGGGCATTGCCCTGCCTGTCGTCGCATGACCAAGGGAACCACGCGTCACGCAACTCCGTTCGTCGCCGTCGGCGCCATCGCCGGCGCGCTCCTCCTCGGACCACGCACCGCCGCCTCCGAACCCGAGCCGGCGCGGCCCGGCATCCATTGCGCGCGCGGGACCGCGTCCGTCCCGCCGGAGCGCCGCGCCCACCTGGTGGACAGCCTGCGGCGCCTGACCGGCCTCGCCCGCCTCGATTTCGACGACGGCGGTTCGTTGTCGCTGGGCGATCGCGCCGCGCCCCACGGCGGCTCGCCCACGGCGCGGCTGGTGCTGGACGCCGCGCTGGAGTCGGGGATGATCTTCGTGATCGAAGACCACTCGGGCTCCGGTCTGGTGGCGTTCGGCCAGCTCGACGCCGGCACCAACGTCGCCGACCTCCGCCACGGCGAGGAGCGGGTGCGGTGGCGGGTGCGCCTCGACTTCAAGGACCTGGCGGACTTCGCGGCGCCGGCCGCGGTGCGCGCCGCCTTCGACCCCGGCTTCGCGCTGCTGCACGAGATCCTGCACGGGCTCGGTTTCGCGGACGGGAACCATGGGGAGGAGATCGGCGCGGTGGAGGAGATCCTGAACCGCGCGCGGGGGGAGCTGGGGCTGCCGCTGCGCGACCGCTACTTCGGGGAGGGGCGGCTGGTGGCGGAAACGCTCCTGTCGGTGCGCATCCGCTTCCGGACGCCGGCGGCGCCGGACGGGCCGCCGCGGGACCGGTACGAGTACCTGACCTTCCTGACGGATGCCCGCTCCGTACCCTACGCGGAGCCGGCCGGCCTCACCGCTGCTTGCTGTCCCCCCGCGCGAAGATGGACGCCACGTAATTGAGGACGTCCACCGAGCAGACCTCGCAGTAGCCGTAGTTCTTGATCAGCCGTCCCTTGACGATGTCGATCTTCTCCTGCGTGTCGCGGTCCACGACGCTGCTGACGAGGCTGGTCAGCTTGATCGAGTCCTTCTGGTCCTCGAACAGCTTCAGCTCCAGCGCCTTCTGCAGCCGCTCGTTGGTCTTGTAGTCGAACTGCTTGCCTTCCAGGGCCAGGGCCGCGATGTAGTTCATGATCTCGCGGCGGAAGTCGTCCTTGCGGCTCTCCGAGATGTCGATCTTCTCCTCGATCGAGCGCATCAGCCGCTCGTCGGGGTCGTCCTCCTGCCCGGTGAACTTGTTCCGCACCTTCTCCCGGAAGGTGTAGGCCTTGATGTTGTCCACGTAGTTGCCGCA
>JAICEW010000481.1 GCA_025923995.1 Vicinamibacteria bacterium
GGCCTCCAGCGATCGCCGCACGTCGATCGGGTAGTCCTTGGGGATGTTCCCCCCGATGCCCTTGAGGTAGGCGTGCGCGCGGTCGCGCAGGGGTGCTGGCACCGCGAAGCCCTTGGCCTGGGCGCGCTCCAGCGCGTGCGCGACGTGGATGGAGACGTACGGCCACGAGCGGTCGCCGCGCCGCCAGAACGGGAAGCCGCCGTCGTCGTTCTGGATCGCGGCCAGCAGCTTGAGGTCGCGGTCCACGGCCGCGATCATCGCCTCCGGCTTCGGCAGGCCCTCGGCCTGGAACGCCGTGAGCACGTCCTTGAGCGCGGCCACCGCCAGCACGCGCGAAGCGAGCTGCTCCGAGCACTCGAACGGGTACGACACCAGGTAGAGCACCGCGTCGGTGAGGGCCTGCAGGGCGGTCGAGGAGGTCGTGATCTCCAGGCCGCCGAACTCGCGCTCCACGTCCGAGGGTGGCGCGATCGGCTGCGCGACCGCGCCCTGGTCGAGCTGGCCGTACGTCGCGAACGCCTCGGTGGTCGCGGGTGTCCAGACCGGCAGCGAGAAGGATGCCGCGTCCGCGAAGCGGCCCGCGACGCCTCCGACCTGGAAGCGCGCCGTGCCGGCCTTGCGCGCCGCCGCCGGGAAGCGGACCTCGACGCGGTCGCGCGCGGGCACCGTCAGCCGACGGCCCGCCCCCGCGGTCAGCTCGGCGTTCGACGCGCGCACCGCGACGTCGACGCTCAGCGCCGCGTCGGTCTGGTTCTGCACCACGACCGGCAGCTCGAACGTGTCGCCGAAGTTCAGGAAGCGCGGCGCGGACGGCCGGACCATCAGCGGCAGGCGCGCGGTCAGCGTGGACTCGCCCTTTCCGAAGCGGTTCGACTTCGTGGCCGCGACCGCCATCACGCGGTAGCGCGTGAGGTTGTCGGGGACGGTGACCGCGACCTCCGCGCGCCCGTTCGCATCGGTCGGGACGCTCGCGGCGAACAGCGCGAGCGCGGCGAAGTCCGTGCGCATCCGGATGGGCTCGGGCTCCGCGGCCGCCTCGGCCGACAACATGTCGGGGCTGGGAGCCTTCATGCGCATCGCCCGCGCGGGCGGCGGTGGCGCGGCCATGGCCAGGCCCTGGGGCGCGCCGCCCGCGATGCCCGCGGCGTCGAGGGTCAGCTCCGCCTCCTCCGGGCGCGCCAGCAGGATCGACGCCCGCAGGTGCTGGTCGCGCATGCCCGGCCCGCGGCGCGCATAGAACGTCGCGATCGGGTCCGCGAGCTGGTAGCCCGTCAGCGACAGCACCGCCTCGTCGACGACCACCACCGCGACCTCACCCCCTGCGACCGGCCGGCCCGCCGCGTCCTTCAGGACGACGTCGTGTGTCGTCTTGCCGCCCGGCTCCAGCTCCTTCTCGCGCGGCGTCACCGCCAGCGCGAGCGTCCGAGTGAACGGCGGGACCGACAGGTCGACGGTCCCTGACGCGAACGCGGGCCGGGGCGCCAGCTTGGGATCGGGCGTGCCGTCGTCACGCAGGCGCGGCGCCTGTCCGACCAGGTCCACCTGGACGTGCACGTTGGGCGTGAAGCCCTCTTCGATCGGCACGCGCAGCGTGTGCGACGCGGTCGTCATCGTGAACCGCTCGTGCCGCACCAGGCCCGACCGGCGCAGCGTGAGCAGCCCCTCGGCCGGCGCGAACGGAGAGAGGACGAGCACCTCGGCGGTCTCGCCCGCGCGGTACTCCCTGGCCGCCGGCACCAGGGTGACCTTCTCCTGCTCCACCTGCCGGGCCGGCGGGATCCTGCCGCCCGCGACCCAGACGCGGATCTCGCTCCGGTTGGGCCGCTGGCGGTCGTCCGCGACCGTGGCGCTGATCCGCCAGGCCCCGCCCTCCCGCGCCTGGAACGTGCAGCGGACGGCTTCGGCCTGCGACGTCGAGGGGCACTCCTGCGCGTCCGCGGGCGTCTCCTTCCACTCCCCCTCGACCTGCTCCCAGTCGAGCCGCTCGGCCTTGACCGCGAACCCGCGGCCCGCGACCGCGCGGCCGTCGATGTCGGTGACGATCGCGTCGACCTTGATCGTCTCTCCGCGCTGCACGAACGTGCGCTCGCTCTTGAGACCGACGTACAGCGTGCTCGGGTGCACCAGCAGGTTCGCGCCGGCGGTCCATCCCTGACGGTTCACGTCCATGACCGTCGCCTCGGCCTTGACGTTCGTCGGCCGCGGCGGGTCCATCTCGACGAAGTCGACGCGCAGGACGTGTTTGCCGGCGGCGTCGGTCCGCGCGGAGAAGGTCTCGACCTTGGTCGGCGTCTCCGGCTCGAACATCATCCGGTCCCACCACGGGATCCACGTCCCGAACGTGAAGTCGTCGCGGTTGGGCGGCGTGTAGAAGCCGGGCGTCTGCGACACGGTCCACGTCAGCTCCGCGTCGGGCAGCGCGCCGCCCGCATAGTAGGCGGCGGTGGCCGTCACGTCGGCGTGCTGGCCCAGCACGTGCGGGCCTTCGCTCGCGGCGGCGGTCACCTCGAACTCGGGCCGCCGGAACTCCTGGACCTGGAAGCCGTGGTGGTGCGTCTGCGGGCCGGCGACCTGGAGCTGCAGGCTGGCCTGGCCCAGGTTCATCGTCCCCGGCAGGGCCAGGGACAGCTCGAAGCCGCCGAACGCGCTCAGCGGCCGCGTGCCCTTCGCGATCTCGTTGCCCTGCGAGTCGCGCGCGACGTACTCCACCTGCGCGATGCCGGACGGCAGCGGCGACACGTCTCCCTTCGGACCCGCTCCCACCTGGCGGATCCAGCCCTTGACCTTCACCTCCTCGCCCGGCCGGTACATCTGCCGGTCGTCGAAGACGTACCAGGCGTAGCCGGGCTCGCGGGGCGTGCGCTTCCATCCCTGCCCGCCCCACCAGTTCAGGTTCTCGGGCAGCAGGGCCACGTCGTCGCCGCGCCGCGCGACCAGGACCGCGCCGGTGGCCCCGCTGGGGCGCGCCACCGTCGAGCCGCCCGCATCGAGCAGCTCGAACACGCCGACGCCGTCCGCGCCCGTGCGCTGCGTGAGGCCGTCCGGCTGGAGCTGCACCTCGGCGCCGCCGATCGGCTTGCCGTCCGCGAGATCCGTGGCCCAGGCCACGAGCCGCTCGTCGTCCGCGAACGCGTCGAGTCCGATCCGCGTGGCCTGCACCCAGGCGGCCACCGGCGGTGGCTGGCGGGGACCGGACGGCGGCTTCGCCGGCTCGACCAGGAGCGCGACGTGGCCCCGCCCGTCCGGGAGCGCGCGCGAGAGGTCGATGCGCGTCTCGGTCAGCTCGTCGGCGACGCCCTGGACCTTGACCGTCTCGTTCAGGACCGGACGGCCCGGCGGCTGCGCGCTCCGGTCGCGCCACAGGTTCTGCACGAACGCGCCGAACGTGGCCCAGTCCTGCGGCGTGACGGCGAACGCGCGGACCTTGAGCGCGTCGTGGTTGATGGAGTAGACGGAGAACCGCGGACCGGCCGCGGGATCGAGGGTCACGAAGCCGCCGCGGCCCGAGAGCATCGGCTCCGCGGAGCCGACGGTGAACGTCAGGGGCCCGGTCGTGCCCAGCGTCTGGCCGAACGCGTCGCGGATCTCGGGCGAGAGCGTGACCCGGTACGTCGTGCGCCCCTTCGACCGCCCGCTCACGTTGAGCCACGGGCCGGACACGCTGGCCTGCATGGCCGGAAGCTCCGGGCTCACGCTCACGAACGCGCGCTTCCACGACCTGGCCTCGATCGGGTTCGAGAACTGGATCTGCCAGGGCGTGCCCGGCGGGCAGTTGCCGTTCCACCCGCAGCGGTGCTCGACCACCCTGAGCGCGCCGAAGGTGCGGAAGCTCCACTCCTGCGCCTTGGCGGTCCGCCGCGGGCCTTCCGCGGACGGCGTGCCCGGGCCGACCGCGACCGTGATCGCGGTATCCGGCGGCAGCGGGGACTGCGGCACGAACGCGAGCCAGCGGCCCGCCGTGGCCTGCGCGGCCAGGCGGCTCGCGTCCTCGTCCGCCTTCACCTCCTCCGCGGTGGCCA
>JAICEW010000482.1 GCA_025923995.1 Vicinamibacteria bacterium
CACGGGAAGGTCCTCGACCACATGATCCACGAGGGCCTGACCGACGCCTTCCACGGCATCCACATGGGCGTGACCGCGGAGAACCTGGTCGAGCGCTACGGCATCTCGCGCGCGGACCAGGACGCGTTCGCCGCCGGCAGCCAGGAGCGCGCGACCGCCGCCATCCGCGAGGGGCGGTTCAAGGACGAGATCGTCCCCGTCTCCCTTCCGGCGAAGAAGGGCGCCCCCGTCGTGGTGGACACGGACGAGCACCCGCGGCCGGGCACGACCGCGGAGTCGCTGGGCAAGCTCAGGGCCGCGTTCAAGGACGGTGGCTCGGTCACGGCGGGGAACGCGAGCGGCCTCAACGACGGCGCGGCGGCGGTGGTGGTCGCGAGCGCCGCGCGCGCGAAGTCGCTCGGGGCCTCTCCGCTGGGGCGCATCGTGTCCTACGCGTCGGCCGCGGTCGACCCGAGGATCATGGGCATCGGGCCCGTGCCCGCGGTGCGCAAGGCGCTCGAGAAGGCGGGCCTGCCGGCCGACCGCATCGACCTGTTCGAGCTCAACGAGGCGTTCGCCGCCCAGAGCCTGGCCGTGCTGCGCGAGCTCAAGCTGGACGCCTCGCGGGTCAACGTCAACGGCGGCGCCATCGCGCTCGGCCATCCGATCGGCGCCTCCGGCGCGCGCATCCTGGTGACGCTGCTCTACGCCCTGCGCGCGCGCGGCCTGCGCTACGGCCTGGCCGGGCTGTGCATCGGCGGAGGGCAGGGCGTGGCGCTCGTGGTCGAGAGGCTGTAGCTGGCGATCCGCTGGCCGTCCCGGCCGGACCGCATCCTGCTCGGCCTCGCGGCGCTGTGCTGCGCGGCGAAGGTCGCCCGGCACGCGGGGGCGCCTCCCTGGGTGTCGACCGCCGCCCTCGCGGTCACCGCGGTCGCGGCCGTGGTGCTGGCGCTGCGTCCGGGCGAGCGCGGCTGGATCGACCGCTGGCGGCTGGTCCTGGTCCTGGCCGGCCTGTGGTTCCTGCCTTCGGTGTACGGCCGCATCGGCGGCGACGGCAACCAGTACTACATCCTGCTTCGCTCGCCCGTCCTCGACCTCGACTTCGACTTCGACAACGACTTCGCGGGCCTCGGCGCCGCGCGCGTCATGTCCGTGCAGGGCGAGTCCACGAGCCGCATGCCGATCGGCGCCGCCCTCACCTGGCTGCCGCCGTTCCTGCTCGTGCACCTGGTCGCGCTCGTGACGTCGGCTCTCGGCGCGCCCTGGCGCGCCGACGGCTTCGGCCCGCTCTACCAGGCGACCATCACCACCTCGACGTACGCCTACGTGTTCGCCTCGCTGGTGGGCCTGGAGGCGTTCCTGCGGCGCCGCCACGGCGCCGCCATCGCGCTGCTGGCGACGCTCGGCATCTTCCTGGCCACGCCGCTCCTCTACTACGCGACCGCCAACCCCTCGATGTCGCACGGCGTGCAGGCGGCGGCGGGCACCGCGTTCGTGCTGGCGTGGCTGTGGGCGCGCGAGGGAGAGGACCGCCGCCGCTGGCTGGTCGCGGGAGCGCTGGGCGGCCTCGTGTGCGTCATCCGGCCGCAGGACGCGGTGCTCCTCGTCCTGCCCCTCCTCGACCTGATCCGCCGCGGAAAGCGCGCCTGGCCGGTGGTGCCGGCGTTCCTGGCCGGCCCGGCGCTGCTGGGCCTGCTGCAGCTCGCGGTCTGGCTGCGCCTCTACGGCTTCGCGTTCGCGGACGTGATCTCCGGCCAGAGCTATGTCGGGCACACCGCGTCGTACCCGATCGACCTCATGTTCTCGGCCCGCCACGGCCTGTTCACGTGGACCCCGCTCTACCTGGCGGCGGTGCTGGGCTGGGTGGTGTGGGCGCGGCGCGACGCCTGGACGGCCGCGCTGGTCGCCACGACGTTCGCGCTGGCCGTCTTCGTGAACGGCGCCATGCAGGACTGGTGGGGCTCGGAGTCCTTCGGGCAGCGGCGCCTGCTCGGCCTCACGCCGCTGTTCGCGCTCGGCCTGGGCGAGACGCTGGCACTGCTGCGGCGGCGGCCGCTCGTTCTGCCCGCGGTCGCCCTGGCCGCGCTCGCCGCCTGGAACCTGCAGTTCGCCTACATCTTCAACAGCGAGATGCTCGGGACGCGCACGCAGGCCGTGAGCCTCGACCGCCTGGCCGCCACGCAGGTGGAGGTGCTGTACCGGACGATCGCGCGGCACGAGAGGTCGCTGCCGCCGCGGCTGTTCCTGCTGCTCTACGACAACCTGAAGGGCGTGTGGCTCGACGAGGGGCCGCGCTCCCTCGGCGGGGTGGTGGACCTGGGTGCCGAAGAGCCGGAAGAGCTGGGCGCGGTCGTCGGCCACAACTGGTACCGCCCGGAGGTGGAGGGCGAGGTCGGCCTGCGCCGCTCGCGGGGCAGGAAATCCTGGCTGCGGCTGCCCATCCGCACCCCCGCCGACTTCGACGCGACGCTGCGCGCCCGCTCCGAGATCCCTGGCCAGCCGGTGCGGGTCACGATCGAGGTCAACGGCACCGTGGTGGCGACGCCGGAGCTGGGACCCGAGTGGTCCGACGTCCGCTTCCTCCTGCCGGCCAGCGTGCTGCGGTCGGGCTTCAACGAGATGTCGCTCGCCTACTCGACGACGCCCAGGGAGCGCGACCGTGCGCACGAGGGGCGCGACGCGGCGATGGCGGCGGACGTCCTCAAGCTGGAGCGGCGCGAGACGCGCGACGGCCCCGTCTAGATTTCGGGCCGTGGCCTTTGTGGCTTCGCGGGCGGCCGTGTTAGCGTGCGCCGGTGCCGCGACTCAAGCAGCACGCGGTGGGCGAGCTCGTGAGGCGGCTGCGCGAGGGCCGCGGCCTCAGCCTCCGGGGGCTGGGCGGCATCACCGACTTCTCCGCCAGCTTCCTCTCGCAGCTCGAGAACGGCCAGGTCTCCCCCTCCATCGCCTCCATGGAGCGCATCGCGAACGCCCTCGGCGTGTCGCTGGGCGAGTTCTTCAGCTCGCTGGGATCGAGCGAGGGCGGTGTCGTCGTGCGCTCCGGCGAGCGCGTCCTGCTGCAGAGCCAGTGGTCGCACGCGACCCTCGAGGCGCTCAGCCCCATGAGCCGCGGACGCCTCATCGAGCCCATGCTGATCACGCTGGAGCCGGGCGGCCGCAGCGGCAAGCACCCGACGAGCCAGCCGCGCGAGGAGTTCGCGTTCGTGCTGGCGGGCGAGGTGGAGCTGACCCTGGGCCCGGAAACGTTCTCGCTGCGCGCGGGCGATGCCGCCACGATGCTGCGTGGCGAGCTGCGGCGCTGGACGAACACCGGGAAAGCCGAGGCGCGCATCCTCATCGTCGCGGTCATCTAGGCCGCTCCGGGCACCCTGACGATTAAACTTGCTCCAAAGGCCATTTGGCGTATCATGCCTGAAGTTTTTTCGAGGCAGGGCGGCTTATGCGCTTTGAAAAGGTAGCCTTTTTGGCTCTCGTGCTGGGGGCCTGCACGACCATCACCGAGGAGATGCCCACCACGTCGTCGAGTCCGGTCAACACCGGACCGCCGCCCGCGCCCATCCCGGTCGTCGTCGTGCCCGTTCCGATCCCGGTGCCCGTGCCCGGGCCGCCCGCGCCCGGGCCCGAGTCGCCCGGCGCTCCGCCGACCTCGCCGGGGGGCGGGGGGAGCTGCAGCCTCGGGCAGAGCCACGACAACGGCTGCAACCGCACCAGCCCGTCGTTCCTGGGCGACGTCGAAGCCGCCATCGACCAGCTCGTACGGGAGGAGCCGTCGCTGTTCAACCTGAACAAGGCGCAGGGCTGCGGGAACTGCTACGAGGTGCTCAACCCCTCGCGCTACGTGCAGCGCATCGCGGGCATCGTCGGGTCACGCGGGCTCTGCTCGATCTACGACGGCGAGGAGCTGGCGGTGAAGAACACCAACAGCTTCAGCGACCAGTACGACATCCTGACCGCCCAGGGCTTCATCCGGCGCAAGGGCGGCTCGTACCGGACGACCTGCAGCCCCGCCGCGTTCTGACGGCCG
>JAICEW010000483.1 GCA_025923995.1 Vicinamibacteria bacterium
CCCACGCCCTCGCCGCGCTCCTGGTGGATCGGCCGCGGGTCGGGCGGGGTCGTGGACGCGGCTGCAGCCGGCGGCGCCGGCGAGCCTCCGGTCCGGGACCCTTCGTCGCGCCGCGCCTCCTCGGTCGCCTCCTCCAGCGCGCCGGCCAGGGGCGCTCCCGGCCCCGCGTGGAAGCCGGGCCCCGTGTCCTGGACGCAGAGCCGCCAGCGGTCGACGTCGGGCGGCTGGCCCTCGGCCCAGGTGACGGTGACGCCGCCCGCCTCCGTGTACTTGATCGCGTTCAGGACGAGGTTCTGGAGGATGCGGCGCAGCTTGCCCGCGTCGCCATCCACTGCCAGCTCGGCGGGGCCCTCGGCCTTGAGGAAGAGGCCGCGAGCGTCCGCAGCGCCTCGGAGGGCCTCGCACATCTCGGCCACCAGGGCGGCGGCGTCGAAGCGCTGGATCTCCGCCTGCTCCCGCCCGGCCTGCAGGCGGGCCAGCTCGGTAATCCCGCCCAGCATCGCCTGCAGGCTGGCGACGCTCTTCTGCAGCGACTGGACGAACCGCTCGCGCATCGACTCGGGCAGTCCCTCGAGTCCCAGGCCCCCCGAGGCCGTCATGACGACGCTCACGTTTCCGCGCAGGTCGTGCGCGGCCTGCCTCCACAGCTCCGAGCGCTGCCGCTCGTGCTCACGGGCCTGGGCCAGCATGGCCTCGAGGTCCCTCAGCTGTCCCTGCACCTCGATCTGCTGCAGCTCGAAGTACTGGCACGCGCTCTCGGTCACGCCGTCGTTCCACGTCTCGGCGAGCGCTCGCCGGGCCGATGGCATCACTCGCGGGTCGACCTCCGGATGGGCCTGGGCGTAGGCCTCGAGCTCATCGCCGAGACGGATGCCGAGATGTCCCCACTCGCGGGTCACTTCGCGCAGGTCGTAGCCCTGCTGCCAGCGCACCAGGCCATGGACGGCCGACTCCTCCTTGCGTGACCGTTGCGCGGCCGTGCTCTCGGGTCGGGTGCCCGCTCGCAGGCGCTGCTCGAGCGCGTCCAGCACGGCGGGGATGTGGTCGACGAACTGGCGCCGCGGAAGGGACCTGGAGGCATGGATCTCGGGGTCGGCTTCCACCGACGTGCGCCACGCATCGAGCAGGGAGGCCCGACGGGAAGCGAGATGGGCGGCCAGCGCCGCCAACTGCGTGCCGACGACCGCTGAGGGATCCATCGCCGTCGCTTGCGACTATACGGTCGTCCGGGCCCACCGCCCGGGGTCCGGGGAAACTTTGTTGAATCCGGCCAGCCTTGCGCGCGAAGGTACTCGACCAGTCGAGGGTCGTCGCGCGTGAGGGCGGGCAGGTATTCGGAGACGAAGGTCCGCTTCCACCAGGCGCCGCTCCGGTCGCCCGGCTCCGTGAGCTCGTAGCGGTAGTACTTTGCCCGGAGCGCGCGCGGCGGACGGTCCGCGAACGGCCCGGGCGCCAGCAACGCGCGGACCGCCGGGTCGCCGTGGAGGAGCTTCGCGACCAGGTGGATGAACCAGGGATCGATCGGCGCCCCGGGATGGCCTGGAACCACATCTGCCAGTCGAGGCGGTGGTGGTACGGAGAGATCCAGCACGGCCGCCGCGCGGGCGTGCCGGGCTTGCACTCGAAGTCGTACTCGATCCATCGCGCAGCGACGTCGCCCGGATCGTCGAAGGTGCCCTCCATCACGATCTCGTAGCGCTCGCGGCCGATGCCGCCGAACATGCCGTAGGTGTTGACGACTCGAAGGGGTCGAACGACGTGTTCATGACCTGGCGGGACGAGACCAGGTTGGCGACGGGGTTGATGCTGAGGACGGCCGCCGGGGTCGCGAGCCATGAGCCCACTCTAGTCCAACGGAAGCACGATGCCCCGAACCCGTGCGTACGACGCCGTGGTGGTGGGCGCCGGCCCCAACGGCCTGGCGGCCGCGGTCGCGCTGGCGCGCGCGGGACGTTCGGTCCTGCTGCTCGAGGCCGCTCCGACCGTCGGCGGGGGAGCGCGCTCGGCCGAGCTGACCCTGCCCGGCATCGTCCACGACGTCTGCTCGGCCGTCCATCCGACCGGAGCCGCCTCACCGTTCTTTCGACAGCTCCCGCTGCGCGAGCACGGACTGGAATGGGTCTTTCCCGACGCCGAGGCCGCGCACCCGTTCGACGACGGCCCCGCGGTGATCCTGCGGCGCTCGCTCGACGCCACCGCAGACGGGCTGGGCCCGGACGCCGACGCGTACCGCCGGGCGTTCGCTCCGTTGGTGGAGGCCGCGGACCGCCTGATCCCCGGCCTGCTCGCGCCGCTGTGGCCGCCGCCGCGCCACCCGCTGCTGCTGGCCCGCTTCGGCTGGAAGGCGATGGCCTCGGCGCGCGGCGCAGCCCTCCGCCTCTTTCGCGGGGAGCGGGCACGCGGCTTCTTCGCCGGCCTCGCGGCGCACGCGATGCTTCCCCTCGAGTCCGCGTTCACGGCCAGCTTCGGCTACCTCTTCGCAGTGCTGGCCCACGCCGCGGGCTGGCCGGTGGCGCGCGGTGGCTCGCAGGCGATCGCGGACGCGCTGGCCTCCCTCCTGAAGTCGCAAGGAGGCGAGATCGAGACCGGCCGGCGCGTCGCGAGCCTCGACGACCTGCCTCCGGCCCGCGCGGTCCTGCTCGACCTCACGCCGCGCCAGATCGTGCGGGTCGCGAGCGGTCGGTTGTCGCCCGGCTTCCGGCGCGCGCTGGAGCGCTACCGCTACGGGCCGGCGGCGTTCAAGCTCGACCTGGCCCTGTCGGGGCCGATTCCCTGGAAGGATCCGGCGTGCGCGCGCGCCGCCACGGTCCACCTGGGGGGCACGCTCGACGAGATCGCGGCCGCGGAGCGCGCGCCGCATGCCGGCGAGCCGGCCGAGCGGCCGTTCGTCCTGGTGGCGCAGCAGAGCCTGTTCGACGCGACCCGGGCGCCGCGGGGACGTCACACGGCGTGGGCCTACTGCCACGTGCCGCACGGGTCGGCGCTGGACATGACCCTCCGCATCGAGACGCAGATCGAGCGGTTCGCGCCGGGCTTCCGCGACCTCGTCCTGGCGCGCCACGTGATGACACCAGCCGCCTTCGAGCGATACGACGAGAACTACGTCGGCGGCGACATCGCGGGCGGATCGGCGGCGTTCCCCCAGCTCTTCCTGCGGCCGAGCCGGCGCCTGGTGCCGTACACGACGTCCGACCCGCGCCTGTTCATCTGCTCCTCGTCCACGCCGCCGGGCCCGGGCGTCCACGGCATGTGCGGGTACCACGCCGCGCGCGTCGCGCTCGAGAGCGCCTTGCGCTGACCGCGGCGCCTTCAGGCTCAGAGGTGCGACCTCAAGGCCGCGCGGTTCCGCTTACAATGGGATGTATGGATCGCCGTGAGGAACGACGCGCCGGAATGAGCCGTCTCGGGACCGTCCGGGACGAGGACGGGTCGTTCGACCGCGAGTTCTGGGCGGGGATCCCTCCCGCGGAACGGCTGGCGCTGGTGTGGGACATGGCGCTCGAAGCGCAGGAATGGCGGGGGGAGGGTGGCGGTCAATCCCGACTTCAGAGATCTGTTTGCCGCCTTGAACGCGGCGGGCGCTAAGTACCTCCTCGTCGGCGGGTACGCCGTCGCCTTTCACGCCCAGCCCGCTTCACGAAAGACCTGGACATCTGGACCGAGCCTGACGCCGCCAACGCGGCCCGGGTTCATGAGGCTCTGCGCGGGTTCGGAGCCCCCGTTGCAGGAGCTGACCATCGCCGACCTCGAGCGCCCCGGGACGATCTTCCAGATCGGAGTGGCCCCCAACCGCATCGACATCGTCACGGCTATCGACGGCGTGGGCTTTCACGAGGCATGGCTCGGCCGCACAGAGACGACGTACGGTGACGAGACCGTGCCCGTGATCGGGCGAGGCCATCTGATCCGGAACAAGCGCGCCTCGGGGCGGCCCCAGGACCTGCTCGACGTCCGGATACTCGAGAGTGAGTGACTCAATGGTGACCGAGCCCGCGTC
>JAICEW010000484.1 GCA_025923995.1 Vicinamibacteria bacterium
AGAATGGCCACCGCGCGCGGGTCCAGCCTCTCGATCGAGACGTGGCCCGACGTCTCCACCAGCACCTCGAACCCGCGGTCGGCCAGCCGGGTGACGAGCGCGAACGCCTCGGGCTGCGCGAGCGGCTCGCCCCCCGTCAGCGTCAGCAGCCGCGCGGGAAACGCCTCCACCTCGGCCACCACGTCGTCGATCTCCCGGCGCCGGCCTTCGTAGAAGGCGTACGCGGTGTCGCACCAGACACAGCGCAGGGGGCAGCCGGTGAGCCGCACGAACACGCAGGGGCGGCCGGCGCGCGTTCCCTCGCCCTGGATGGAGAAGAAGACCTCGTTCACCACGAGCGGCATCGGCGGCGCGGATTATACGAGGGCGGACCTCAGCCGAGGTACGTGGCGCTGCAGCCGGGCGCTTCCCACACCCGCACGCGGCGCAGCAGGCGGCCGTCGGTGCCCAGGCCCTTGCGGACCTCGTCGAAGAAGTACTTCGCGACCTCCTCCGCGGAGGGGCTCTTGCCGGCGAAGTCCGGGTGCGCGTTCATGTCTGCATAGTGGAAGCGGGCGGCGACCTCGCCCACCGCCTTCTTGAGGTGCTCGAAGTCGATCACGACGCCGATCCCGTCCAGCGCGGCGCCGGCGGCCACGGCCTCCACGCGCCAGTCGTGGCCGTGGATGGGCTCCAGCGGCTCGCCGTCGCGGGTCAGGCGGTGCGTGGAGCAGAACGTGGTCTCGTAGGCGACCTCGAACACCCTTCAAGCCTAGCAGTACTATCGCCGCCATGTCCGCGCCGACGACCGCCGCCGAGCGCACGGCCGACCTGCCCCGCGGAGCCCTGTTCATGACCGGGGCCGGCCTGTTCTTCGCGGGCATGGGGATGTCGGTGAAGATCGCGTCGGACTCGCTGTCGAACGCGCAGGTCGTCTTCATACGCAACGCGCTGGGCCTGGTCGCCCTGCTGCCGTGGCTGCTGGCCCTGGGCGAGGGCGGCCTGCGCACGAAGCACCTGCCCAACCACCTCCTGCGAGGCGTGCTGGGCCTGCTCAACATGTACTGCCTGTTCTACGCGATCGCGCGGCTGCGGCTGGCGGACGCGATCCTGCTCAACTACTCGACGCCCCTCATCATGCCGATCGTCGAGCGGCTCTGGCTGGCAGAGCCGCTCCCCCGCCGCGTGTGGGCGCCGATCGGCCTGGGCTTCCTCGGCATCGCGCTGGTCCTGAAGCCCGGCCTGGGCGTGTTCCAGCCCGCGGCGGGCGTGGCCTTCGCCGCGGCGATCTTCGGCGCCACCGCCCAGGTCGGGGTCCGGCGCCTGACGGCCACCGAGCCGCCGACGCGCATCGTCTTCTACTTCGCGATCATCTCGACCGCGATCTCGACCGCTCCCGCCGTGCGCGCCTGGACGTCGCCGCCGGCGGCCCTGTGGTCGGTCCTGGCCGCCATGGGCGTGCTGGCCACGCTGGGGCAGATGTCGCTGACGCGGGCCTACTCGCACGCGCCGGCGGCGCAGGTCGGGCCGTTCATCTACACCTCGGTGGTGTTCGCAGCGTTGCTGGAGTGGCTGCTGCTCGGCCGGGCGCCCGACGCCCTCTCGCTGGCCGGGGCCGCGCTGGTCACGGCCGCCGGAGCACTCGCGCTGCGCCTTCAGGCCCGGGCCGCGGGCTCCTGAGCCGGCGCGATCCACTTTTTCGTTCCATGGCACGGGTTTCGTAAACTTTTATCTTGCGCCGCTCCCGACAGCCGCGCATATTCGACCCGGCGTTCAAAAGCGGCAGGTTTGTTCGTGCCCCCCGGCTTCTATGCGTGGGGACGGGTCTGCCGATCCGTTGTGATCCACGCCTCTTTCGAAGAAGGAAGGCGAGGGGTGTAGCTCAAGGCTGAACAGACGTCATACCGGGAGTCCCGAGCATGAAGCGTCCCTCCACGCTGACTGTTCTCACTGGGATCCTGTGCCTGCCGACGTTCGTCGGACTGGCAGGCGCTTACGCACCTCGACAATCGCAAACCGCCCTTTCGCCACCCGGGCTCAGCGTGGGTGTGCAGCCGGGGCGCGTCGAGTTCGACGCGGTGGGCTGGCCCAGCGCGCTCAAGATCCACGGCCAGGGCGGCGGCCTCGAGGGCCGCCTCCGCGTGGAAGGCACCGCCGTGAGCGGCACGGTCGCGTTCGACCTCGAGGCGCTCACCACCGGCATCGCGATGCGCGACCGGCACATGAAGGAGAAGTACCTCGAGACCGCGCGCTACCCCCGCGCGACGTTCACGGTCTCGCGGGTCGCGATCGACAAGGTCCCCGCGTCCGAGACGTTCGGCCCGGTCACCGTTCCCTTCGGCGGCACGCTCTCGCTGCACGGAGTGGAACGGCCGGTCGCGGGCGAGGCGAAGATCTCGCGCGCGGGCAGCAAGGTGACGACGGCGGCCGCGTTCGAGATCAACATCAAGGACTTCGGCATCGAGGTGCCCAGCTACATGGGCATCACGGTCGCGGAGAAGGTGCAGGTGCGCGTGGGCTTCCCCGCCCAGTTGGAGGCGAGCCCCGATGCGAACCCGCGCTAGCCGCCGCCTCGCGCTCGCGACGCTGCTGGCCGCCCTGGCCGCGGTCCCTGCCGGGGCGTTCCCCGGCTCGGTCCGCTGGGGCTACGCCAACTGCGTCACCTGTCATCACAACATCGGGGGCGGCGGCGTGCTCACGCCGTACGGACGGCAGCTCTCGCGCGAGCTGCTCAGCACCTGGGGCAGGGAGAAGGAGGCCGAGTTCGCCTGGGGCGCGACCGGCACGCCGTCGTGGCTCAGCCTCGGCGGCGACCTGTCGTACATGGCGACCTCCGAGCACCCCTTCCGCCTGGTCCAGGCCGACCTCGAGGCCGCCGCCCGCTACGGCCGCCTGCTGGCCCTGGCCAGCATCGGCCGCGAGGCCGACGACGCCGATCCCATGGGCGACGGCTGGGTCAGCCGGCGCCACTACCTGCAGGCCGACCTCACCCGCTCGATCTCCCTCCGCGCCGGCCGCTTCCTGCCCGTCTACGGCGTGTGGAACGGCGACGCGTCCGTGGCCACGCGGGCCGGGCTCGGGTGGCAGCAGGACTCCTACAACGTCGAGGCCGACTGGGTCACCGGCCGCTGGAGCGCGGCGGTGGCCGCGATCGTGGCGGACGCCGAGGGCAGCGAGATCCAGCACGGCTTCACGGCCAACGCAGGGGTCTTCTTCGCGAACCAGAAGAAGCTCTGGCTCAGCTACCTCTCGCGGCGGGAGACGGGGCTCGACCGCCAGGCCCTCGGCCTGTCGGCGGTGATCGGCATCGGCAGCCACGCCTACCTGCTGACGCAGGGGGACTACCAGACGCTGCGGAGCGACGGCGGCCCCACCCGGCGCGACCTCTACGGCAACGCGTGCCTGGCCCGCGAGACGGTGAAGGGGCTGTACGTGCTCCTCATCGGCGAGGTGGCCCGGCAGGGCCTGGACGAGCCGGGCCGGCTGAGCCACAGCGAGGGCGTGGGACTACGCTGGTTCCCGCGACCCCATTTCGAGCTGCAGGTGCGCTGGCGGAGACAGGACCGCCAGGCCGTATCGCCCGCGGAGATGGACGGCTTCACCGCCTTCGTCCACTTCTACCCGTAGGCGGCGTCCTCTCCCGGCGCGGCGGCGCCGAGGGCGTGGGCGGTCTCCTCGAACTCCGATTCGAGCTGCGTGAGCACCGCCTGCACCTCGTCGTCCGCACCGGGCGGCACGGCCTCCAGCCGCCCGCACAGCGCCGCCAGCGTGCGCGCGCCCACCGAGAAGCAGCTGCCCTTGAGCTTGTGGGCGAGCGAGCGCAGGCGCGCGTGGTCGCCGGACGCCTCCCGCAGCTCGGCCAGCTCCACCCGCGTGTTGCGCACGAAGAGGTCGATCAGCTCGTGCACGAACTCCGGGCTGGTGAACGCGAGCAGCTCGCGCACGATGACCTCGTCCAGCTTGCCGCGCGCGA